>NZ_JAMYEI010000002.1:0-430566 GCF_033790845.1 Dietzia sp. PP-33 | reverse complement strand
GCTCGACAACAGACCCTGGACTGGGCAGCGGCACTGCATCCCCGCAGATACTCGGCACCACCGAAAGCACCAGCACTACCCACCACCACTGGCATCAACCTGTCTTGAGACAGGTTGACAACTTCCGCGCTGCGCACGCGTGCGTACAGGGACAGGAGCGGCTGCGGTTGGCGGCTGCGGTTGGCGCCCGCGGGGTGCGCTCGCAGGGGCCGCTCCCAGGGACAACCAGCGTTCGCGGTGACAACAGAGGGGCCCCGCCGGATCGCATCCGGCGGGGCCCCTCTCCGCGAGAGCCTCGTGGGTGGCTCGCGTCGTCAGGTCACTTCGGTGGCAGCCGGACGCCACCGTCGACGCGCACGGTCTCCGCGTTCATGTACGGATTGGTGAGCAGCTCCATGACCATCGACGCCAACTCGTCGCCCGAGCCGAGGCGCTTGGGGTGCAGCACGCTCTCGCCGAGCTTGGCCTTGAACGCGTCCGAATCCGGGCCCTCGCCGTAGATCGGGGTGTCGATGAGGCCAGGGGCGACGGTGTTGAGGCGGATGCCGGCGGCCGAGAGGTCACGGGCCACGGGAAGGGTCAGGCCCACGATGCCGCCCTTGGACGCGGAATACGCGGCCTGGCCGATCTGACCGTCGAACGCGGCGACGGAGGCCATGTTGACGATCGCGCCCTTCTGGCCGTCGTCGTCGGCCTCGCCGCGGGTCATGGCCGTGGCGGCCAGGCGCAGCATGTCGAACGAGCCGATGAGGTTGATGTCGATGACCTTGCGGAACGAGTCGATGTCGAACGCCGACGAGAACTCGCCGTCGCGACCGATCGTGCGCTGGGCCCAGCCGATACCGGCCGAGTTGACCAGGTAGCGCAGCGGGCCGAGCTCCAGGGCGGCCTCGACGGCCTTGGTGTTGTCCTCGGTCTTGGTCACGTCGACGGCGACGAACACGCCACCGACCTCCTTGGCCAGGGCCTCGCCCTTCTCGGCGTTGAGGTCCGCGACGACGACCTTGGCGCCCTTCGCGGCGAGCTGACGGACGACGGCGGCGCCGATGCCCGACGCACCGCCCGTGACTATGGCACTTGCTCCGGTGATATCCATGCCTGAACGTTAACAAGCGCCGGTGATCGAGACGGCGGTCACGTGTGGGTCAGCCCGAAATCACTGGCCCTCGGCACCCACCACCACGTCCCAGCGGATCCCGAACCGGTCCCTGACCTGACCGTAGTGATCCCCCCAGGGAGCCAGTTCGAACGGCATCGCGATCTCGCCGCCCCCCTCGGTGACCTTCGCGATGAAGGTGTGTGCGTCCTCGGTGGTGTCGAACGCGAGCAGGAACGAGTAGACGTCACTGGCGAGCCCGGGCAGGTTCTCGCCCATGTTGTCGCCGCCGGTCAAGGTGATGCCCGGGGCCTCCAGCGTGGCGTGGGCGACCGCCCCGGGCGGCGGGGTGAACGGGAATCCCTCCGTGGACGGCATCGCGTCGTAGGTCATCAGGTCGAGCCGGCCCCCGAAGAGGTCGTGGTAGTACGGGAACGCCTCGGAAGCGTTGCCCGGGAAAGAGATGTATGGGCAGAACTGCATGGCCATCGCGGGTCCTCTCACGTGCGTGCCCCGGCCCGTGCCGACGGCATCCTCCGCATGGTCGACGCTAGTCCGCGCAGTGACCGGAGTCACGAGAAAATCCGTCCCGACGTCCCGATGTTCTGACTGCCGACGGGTCGCGGCCCGGGCGGCGGTTATCGCCCGGACAGTGCGAGGAGCCGCTCGCGGGGGTCCGCACCGATCGGGACCGCGCGGGCCTCGGCCAGTACGTCGAAGGACCTCATCAGCTCCAGCACCTCGCGGGCGTGGTCCAGGCACCACCCGGCCAGTTCTTCCGCCTCGGGCGAGTCCCACGTCGACGCGTCGAGGTCGTGCGCGTGGACGAGCAGTTCGACGACCCGAAGGGCGAGCAGGTCGCGCACGGGGATCTCGGCCAGGCGGTGGGGGACCGGTGCGTCGGCGTCGGGGGCCTTGGCCAGCTCCTTCCGCAGACCCGCGGATGTGCGGTACAGCGCGGGTACCGGTTTCTCGCCGGCGTGGTCCGTGGTGCGGGTCCAGGCGATCTCCGACTCAGGCAGCCGCGGGAAGTAGGCCGCGTACCGCAGTCCGCCACCGAGCACGTGGTTGGCGCAGTCGCGACGGGTCCAGCCGGGGCACGCCGCGCAGTCGCCGTCGAGCCCGCCGGCGAGGGCGCGACCGAACAGCGAGGTGGCGGCGTCGAGGACGGCCAGGTGGGCATCGGGCAGCGGATTCGTGGTCACGGGGCCTCCTCCGGAATGTCCGGGCTCCACAGTAGGTTGATCGTGTCGTCGTGAACAGCACGTCGTGAACAGCATCGGGTGCGCCCGCACGGGGCGTGCTCGTCAGTCCATCAGAAAGGAACCGCCGCCACCATGAGCCCGCAGACCTCCGGTGCAGCCGAGACCCGGGAGTTCCAGGCCGAGACCCGGCAGCTGCTGGATCTGATGATCCACTCGATCTACTCCAACCCGGACACCTTCCTCCGCGAGGTCATCTCCAACTCCTCGGACGCCCTGGACAAGCTGCGGCTGGCCGCGCTCCAGGACTCCTCGCTGGGGGTCGACACCTCGGACCTGCACATCGAGTTGATCCCGGACGCGCAGGCGCGCACGCTGACGATCCGCGACAACGGCATCGGGATGTCCCGCGAGGAGGTCGTGGACCTGATCGGCACGCTCGCCAGGTCGGGCACCGGGCAGATGCGGGAGGCGCTCGCGGCCGCGCGCGCGGCGCAGGAGTCGGGCGAGGTCAGCGAGCAGGCCACGGCGGATCTCATCGGTCAGTTCGGCATCGGCTTCTACTCCACGTTCATGGTGGCCGACACGGTCTCCCTGGTCACCCGCAAGGCCGGGGAGCCCACCGGCACGCGGTGGTCCTCGGGTGGCGAGGGCACGTACACGATCGAGGAGGACTCCGACGCCCCGCAGGGCACGTCGGTAATCCTGCAGCTCAAGCCGGCCGGCGGCGACGCGGCGCTGCCCGACTACGCCGCGGAGTCCACCCTGCGTCGGGTGGTGCGTACGTACTCGGACTTCATCGCGTGGCCGATCCGGATGGAGGTGGAGCAGCCCGCCCCGGCGCCCGAGAAGGACGATGACGACGACGAGCCCGCCGATCCGCCCGCCGGGGGCACCGTCACGGAGACCGTGACGCTCAACTCTCAGAAGGCGCTGTGGACGCGACCCCGCTCGGAGGTGACCGACGAGGAGTACGCGGAGTTCTACCGCCACGTCTCGCACGCGTGGGACGAGCCGCTCGAGACCATCACGCTCAAGGCCGAGGGGACGTTCGAATACCAGGCCCTGTTGTTCCTGCCCACGCAGGTGCCGTTCGACCTGTTCTCCCCGGACACCAGGCGTGGGGTCCAGCTCTACGTCCGGCGGGTGTTCATCATGGACGACTGCGAGGAACTGGTCCCGCCGTTCCTGCGCTTCGTCAAGGGCATCGTGGACGCCCAGGACCTCTCGCTCAACGTCTCACGCGAGATCCTGCAGCAGGACCGTCAGATCCGGGCGATCCGCAAACGTCTGGTCAGGCGCGTGCTGCAGACCATCGAGCAGCTCAAGACCGAGCGGCCTCAGGAGTTCCGCTCGTTCTGGACCAACTTCGGCGCGGTCCTCAAGGAGGGCCTGATCTCCGACGTCGACGCCCGCGAGCAGCTCCTCGCGGTGAGCACGTTCGCCTCGACCCGTCCGGTCCCCGACGAGGCCACCGGTGACGACGACGAGGTGGGCACCACGATCGCCGAGTACGTCTCCCGCATGGCCGACGGGCAGGAGGAGATCTACTACCTGACCGGCACCAGCCGCGCAGCCGTGGAGAACTCCCCGCACCTGGAGGCGTTCCGCGCACGCGGCGTCGAGGTGCTGGTGCTCACCGACCCGGTCGACGAGGTCTGGGTGGACGCTGTCGGCGAGGTCGACGGAAAGCGCCTGCGGTCGGTGGCCAAGGGCGACGTGGACCTGTCCGGTATCGGCTCGGACCCGCAGGAGAAGGAGGACCGGGCCGACGCCGCGGAGTTCACCGCGATGCTGGAGTGGCTGGGCGAGGAGCTGTCCGACGAGGTCAAGCAGGTGCGACTGTCGCATCGGCTCACCGAGTCCGCGGCCTGCATGGTCGGCGACGAGTTCGACATGACCCCGCAGCTCGAGGCGATGTACCGCGCCTCGGGCATGGAGATGCCCACGAGCAAGCGCATCCTGGAGCTCAACCCCACGCACCCGCTGGTGGAGCGTCTGCGCGTCCAGCACGCCGAGGACCCGTCGAGGCGGGAGCTCGCCGACACCGCGCGGCTGCTCTCGGGCGCGGCCGTCCTGGCCGAGGGTGGCACCCTCACCGACCCGGCCGCGTTCGCGAAGCTGCTGGTCGACCGCATCTGACGCCGGCCGTCACTCACCGCCCCGCGGGAGCCCACCACGGTTCCCGCGGGGCGGCCGTCGTCCTCGGGGTGCCGGCGGGGCGGTCACCGGGTGGGGGAAGTGAGGACCCGGCCGCCACCCCGGTAGCCGCACACCACCCCGATCGCACCGCCCAGCGCGGTCTCCACCGGGGTGTGGTGACCGATCCGCACCCGCGCCCACGCCACCGGCGGCACGAGCCCCAGTAGCCGCCAGTAGCGGGGTGAGACCTCGCGCGCCAGCACCGCGATCACCCCGGCCAGGACTGCGGTGTGGAACGAGACCTTGACCTTCAGGGTGGCGGTCCCGGCAACCCCCAGCGCCACGAGGGCGGCCCGCGTCATGCGGCGTAGTTCATCGGGGGCACCTCCGCGCTGCTGGGCCACCAGCAGGGTCGCCACCGACGCGGCGATGCCGGCGATCACCAGCGGGCGGTCCTCCCGCCGCGTCACGTGGTGGTCGGACAGCGCCGTGCGGCGCACCCGCCAGGCGATCGCCGACTGGGGGACCAGGCCCAGGCCCGCGGCGGTCGCCACGCCCCATGCGGGCGAGGCCACGCGGTGCCCGAGGTGGATCGACGCGACCGTGAGAACCACCCACGGGGCGAAGAGCTCGGTCAGGACCACCTCCGGGGTAGGCGCCGCGCCAGTCGGCGAGGGCGCATCAGTCGACACGGGGCGCCTCACTCGGCAAGAGATTCGGCCAGACGCAGCGTCTCGACGTCGTACAGCACGAGGATCGCGGTCTCGACATCGGTGGCGGTGGTGGAGAGACCGTCCAGCGCGATGCGCACGGCGTCCTCGCGGGGCCACCCGTAGGCACCGGCGGAGATGAGCGGGAACGCCACGGTGCGGGCCCCGAGTTCGTCGGCCACGGCGAGGCAGTTGCGGTAGCAGTCGGCCAGCCGCCGCGACCCGTCGGGCGTCCGCCCGTACACCGGTCCGACGGTGTGGATCACCCATCTGGCGGGGAGGTCGCCCGCCCCGGTCGCGACCGCCTGCCCGGCGGGGAGCCCGTCCGGGAACCGGCTGGCCCGCAGTTCGCGGCACTCCCGCAGGATCGCGGGCCCGCCCGCGCGGTGGATCGCCCCGTCGACGCCGCCACCTCCGAGAAGCGTGCTGTTGGCGGCGTTGACCACGGCATCCACCTGCATTCGTGTGATGTCCCCGTGGCGCAGTTCGACCCGGGTGGGCACGGTTGTCACGTCGGCGGGGATGACGTCAGCGGCGGTGAGTGCTCGAGCCGGTCCATGAGCCACATGATCGTGGCCACCTCGCCCACCCAGGCCAGGCTCACGCACCAACCGGCCAGGATGTCGCTGGGGAAGTGCACCCCGAGGTACATGCGGGTGACGCCGATCGCGGGGACGTAGGCGGCAGATCCCGCGATCACGGGGTACCGCCAGCCGGTCGGCCAGGCCAGGACGCAGGCGCACCCGGCGAGCGCCGCACTCGCCATGGCGTGTCCGCTGGGGAAGGAGTAGCTCTTCTCCTGCACGATGTGGGTGAAGAACGTGGGGCGGTCGCGGCGGTACAGGGCCTTGAGGATCGAGTTGATGATGGTCGACCCGACCAGCGACACCGTCAGCAACGCGGCCGGTCGGCGACTGCCCCGCACGTAGGCCAGGTACCCGGAGGCGGCCAGGGCGAAGACCGGCACGGCCGTGACCCCGCCCAGTTCGGTGACTGCCCGCACGGCCCTGGTGGTCGCGGGCGAGTGCTGCCGTTCCAGCCAGAGCATGACGGGGCGGTCGAAGGGGAGTTTGGCCCCGGTGTGGACGCGCTCGGCCAGTTCCACGAACCCGATCACGGGAGTGGCGAATCCGACGAAGGCCACCCCGAAGATGGCCCAGGTCCCGCGGGGGAGCGGCACCTGGGCCCGGTCGACGATGCTGCCCATGACGCCGTCGGAGGGGTACAACCGCCGAAGGAGATCCGAGGCCGACGTGGTCATGGTCCGGGCGCGGCGGGAGGTCGTCGTGCGCGACATACCCACACCCTAGGCAGTGTGTGTGCGGCCGCGGGGGATACCCACGAACCCGGACCTCCCGCGTCGGCCGTGGGCCGTGTCTACTGTGGGGGTGTCGACCCGATCAGCGGAGGACGAATGACCCAGACCCGTGTGGAGAAGGACCTGCTCGGAGAGAAAGAGGTCCCGGCCGACGCCTACTACGGGATCCACACCGTGCGGGCGGTCGAGAACTTCCCCATCGCCCCGACGACCATCAGCGACATCCCCGACTTCATCCGCGGCATGGTCATGGTCAAGAAGGCCGCCGCGCTGGCGAACCTCGAGATGGGTGTGCTCGATCCCGAGGTGGCGGAGGCCATCGTCGGTGCATGCGACGAGATCCTGCGGGACGGGCGGTGCATGGACCAGTTCCCGTCGTGCGTCTATCAGGGCGGGGCCGGGACCTCGGTCAACATGAACACCAACGAGGTGGTGGCCAACCTCGCACTGGAGCGACTCGGGCGCCCCAAGGGTGCGTACCACCTCGTCAGCCCGAACGACGACGTGAACCGGTCGCAGTCCACCAACGACGCCTACCCGACGGGTTTCCGGATCGCGCTGTGGCACGCGCTGGAGCGGCTGGAGCCGGCGATCGTCGCGCTGCGGGAGGCCTGCTACGACAAGTCGGAGGAGTTCCGCGAGGTCCTCAAGATGGGCCGTACGCAGCTCCAGGACGCCGTCCCCATGTCGCTGGGCCAGGAGTTCGGCGGGTTCGCGGTGACCCTCGACGAGGAACTGCACGTGCTCGGCGCGGCGGCCAGGATGCTCCTCGACGTCAACCTCGGCGCCACGGCCATCGGCACGGGGGTCAACACGCCGCCCGACTACCGTCGTGCGGTCGTCGACCACCTGCGCGCCGTGACGGGACTGCCGGTCACCGGCGCCATGAACCTGATCGAGGCGACCAGCGACACCGGCGACTACGTCAACGTCCACGCCGCGCTCAAGCGGGCCGCCGCCAAGGTGTCCAAGATCTGCAACGATCTGCGGCTGCTCTCCTCCGGCCCCCGCGCGGGCTTCAACGAGATCAACCTGCCGGAGCTCCAGGCGGGGTCGTCGATCATGCCGGCCAAGGTCAACCCGGTGATCCCCGAGGTGGTCAACCAAGTGTGCTTCAAGGTGATCGGCAACGACGTCACGGTCACCATGGCGGCCGAGGCGGGTCAGCTGCAGCTCAACGTGATGGAACCGGTGATCGCCCAGGCGATGTTCGAGTCGATCTCGTTGCTCACGTCCGCGATCGAGACGCTCACCGAGAAGTGCGTCCGGGGGATCACCGCCAACGAGGAGGTGGCCCGTCGCAACGTCATGGACTCGATCGGCATCGTCACCTATCTCAACCCGGTCATCGGGCACCACAACGGCGACCTCGTGGGCCGTGAGTGCGCGCGCTCGGGCCGCGGGGTGCGCGAGGTCGTGTTGGAGATGGGCCTGTTGTCGGCGGAGGAGGTCGACGACATCCTGTCCCCGTCCAACCTGTTGCGGCCGCGGTACAAGGGCAAGTCGGGCGCGCAGGTGGCGGCCGCGCCGACCGAGGACCTGACGAACCCGCGCTAGCCGTGCGGCGCCGGAACGCGTGGACCCCGGTCACCCTGGGGCGACCGGGGTCCGCCGGCGTCGGATCGACCCGGGTCAGGTGGGCTCGGGGCCGACCCGGCCGATGCTGCTCACGGCGAGCCGACCGAGGGAGCTCTCGAATCCGAAGGACTGGTCGAGCGCCGCGGTGGAGCCGGAGATGAAGCCGTTGATCGCGGCGGACGACCCGACGGTGAAGTCGAACTGGGCGAGGAAGTCGGCGATGGCCTTCAACATGGTGTGCCTCCAGGTGAACGGATCCGCGGTGTGGGCCGCGTGGGCGGACCGTGTGCCCGTCTCTACCTGGTCTATCTGCCGCAACCGTGGAGATGTTAGCCGGAAAAGGTGGTCACATCGGCGACCCCAGCGGCTAACGTCGGGTCATGAGTTCTCCCACAACCCGCGTCGTCGCAGGCCGCCAGATCACGTTCCCCGTACCCGTCGTGTCCGCCTCGATCTCGGGCGCGGCCTTCCTCTCGCGTAGCGCGGTCGCCCGCCGGCTGATCGCCGCCGGTCCGCAGGCCGCTGTCCTCGAGGAGGCGGGTGCGGAGCCCGTGTCGCTCCCGGGCGGGCGCACGCCGGTGACGACGATCCACGTGCGTTACCACGATGTCCCGGGCAACGTCCTGGGCGGATACCACGAGGTGGGGCTGGCGTTCCAGCTCAAGGTCCCCGGGGCCGGGGTGCTCCAGCACATCCACGAACTCCCGGTGGACCAGGACTTCACGCTCGCCGCCGGCAACCAACTGTGGGGCTTTCCCAAGTGGAAGGGCGACATGGTCGGGACGGCCGGCGGGGCGCTCGATGACGCGCGACTGGGGGCCGTCGGGTCCTCGGGCGCCGGCGGCATCGATCTCCGGTTGGACACCCGCCTCGGCGTTCCGCTCCCCGGACGCCACTCCCTGGGGATGAACTGCATCCAGTTCCTCGACGGGAAGCCGGTCCTGGTCCGTGCCGGCGCCAAGGTCTCGGGCGGTCGGTTCCGGCCCCTGGGGGGCGCGCGCGTGACGATCGCCCCGGGGGCCGAGGAGGGCGATCCCCACATCGCCCGGATCGCCGAGGCGGTCCGCGAGCTCGGGCTCGACCGTGCGCGCGCTCTGGCGACGTTCTCCTTCGAGCGTTTCGAGGCGCAGTTCGAGGCTCCGAAGCCGCTCGGCGGGTAGCCGGTCCCGGGGGTCAGCCGAGCGCTGCGAGGGCCTCTCGCGCGGCGGGTTCGGCGGCGGCGCGGTCGGCGGGCACCAGTCCGACCCGGCTGCGGCGGTCCAGTACGTCGTCGACGGTCAACGCGCCCTCGTGGGTGACGGCGTAGGAGAACTCCGCCCGGGTCACGTCGATCCCGTCCGCCACCCGTTCGAGCGGGCGGGCCAGCAGACTCTCCGCCACCACGGTCGCGGCCTCCTGTCCGAAGCGCGCCACCAGCGACGCCGGTAGCCGGCCGCCGTACGCCGCGGGCGCGGGCCGTGCGCTCCCGCGGTGCCCGGGTGCGCCCACCAGCGGGAGATCGGCGGTGCGGCACGGTGCGGCCGGGAGCCCGGTGCGCTCCACGACGAGGTCCACGGCCTGCTCGGCCATGAGCCGGTACTCGGTCAGCTTTCCGCCGGTGATGGTGACGAGGCCGTTGTCCGAGGTGAGTACCGCGTGGTTTCGGGAGAGGTCGGCGGTGCTGCCGTCACCGGCGTCGACCAGCGGCCGCAGCCCGGCGAAGGTGCCCAGGACGTCGTCGCGGGTCAACCCGGACTCGAGGGCGCGGTTGATCACGTCCAGCAGGAATCCGACCTCGTCCTCGGTGGCCAGGGGCACGTCCGGAACCGGTCCGGGGGCGTCGACGTCGGTCAGGCCCACGTGCAGTCGTCCGAACTCGGCGGGGATGGCAAAGCAGAAGCGGTTGGTCTCGCCGGGCACCGGCACGGTGAGGGCGCCGACGGGATCGCCCAACGCAGCCGCCCTGACGATCAGGTGCGTGCCCCGCGAGGGGCGGACGCGGACCCCGGGCGCGGTCAGTCCGGCCCAGACGCCGGTCGCGTTGACGACGGCCCGCGCGGTGAGGGTGAACTCGTCGTCGTGTCCTCCCACGTCGCCCCCGCCCGCGCCGCCACCTCCTGCTCCGAACTCGTCGCGGACGGTGACCTCCGTCCCGCTCGCGGCGACGACGCGTGCGCGGGTGATCACGCGGGCCCCGTGCCCGGCGGCGGTCCGCGCCACGGCGGTGACCAGGCGGGCGTCGTCGACCAGTTGGCAGTCCCAGTTGAGGTGCCCGAACCTCAGGCCCGCACGACGGACGCCGGGGACGTACTCCGCGACCCCGCGTGCGCCCAGTACCCGCGCGCCGGGCAGGCGATCTGCCGGGGTGCCGGCGAGTCGGGACAGCAGGGTGCCCGCGACGAACCCCAGTCCGGGCAGGACCGCGCCGAGGCGCGTGGTGTCGCGGAAGACCGGGACCACCTGCGCGAGCGGCCGCACGAGGTGGGGCGCGGTGCGCTCGAGCATGATGCCCCGTTCGACGGCGGATCGCCGGGCGATCCCGACGTTGCCGGTGGCCAGGTAGCGCAGGCCGCCGTGGGCGAGTTTGGACGACCACCGGCTGGTGCCGAACGCCAGGTCGTGGGCCTCCAGCAACACGGTCTCGAGCCCGCGGGAGGCCGCGTCGAGCGCGATCCCGGCGCCGGTGATGCCCCCGCCGATCACCACGAGGTCGACGGGGCGGGAGCGCCCGCGGAGCTCGGCCAGCTCGCGGGCCCGACGCGCGGCGGTCAGCGCGGTGGTGTGGACGGGCGCGGTGGTGTGGACAGGCTCGGCGGTGTGGACGGGTTGGGCGTGACCGGTCATAGTCCGAGGTACCCCCTGACGAGTATCTGCAGTTCCGCCCGCCAGGTGGCCGGGTCGAGTGGTGGGTCGGCGAGCGGGGCGGACAGGACCACGCCCTGGACGGCGAGGTAGAGCATGGTCGCGGTGCGGTCGGCGTCGCGACCGGCCAACCGGGGGTCGGTCGCGATCGCCTGCGCGAGCAGCCCCCGCAGGAAGCCGATGAGCCGGCGCTGGGAGGTGCCGAGTCGGTGGAGGAGGTACTCCGAGAGGAGGTCGGTCTCGTGACGTCGGAGTGCGTCCAGCAGCGGATCGGCGCGCACCTCGTCCGCCAGGGTGCACAGCAGGAGCGAGAGCTCGTCGGCGTCGCGGGGCGCCGAACCGGGGAGGGTGGGGTCGACCCTCTCCACGACGCCCGTGAGCTCGCGGGTCATGAGGTCGGCGAAGAGCGCGGTGATGTCCGGCCAGTGGCGGTAGAGAGTGGTCCGGCCGACGCCGGAGCGCCGCGCGACCTCGACCATCGTGGTGCGGGAGGAGCCGATCTCCAGGATCGAGGTGTGGGCGGCGGTGAGCGCTCGGTCACGGGTGTTCGCGGTGCGGGCGGCGTGCCGGGGTGGGGCGGACGCGGTCACCGGACCTCCTTACGGGGGCACAGGGCGCTGGTTCCGGTGGGCCCGGAGTTCGCCTAAAACGGAACAGATCATCAGTTACTGTTCCAGTATGAGCGTCATGAATCCCGCTGACAACCTGCCGTTGCCGCCCATGGCCCTGTCCCGGTGGGGCACCGAGTCCGAGGCCAGGGACCTGGGCGAGGGCGTCCGCGGCCTGCTGCGCGACGTCCTCGGTGTCACCGCCGAGAGCGGACTGCGCTTCGATCCCGCCGCCGTGACCGCCTCGCCGTCGCGACTGACCGACTCCGACCTCGCGGAACTCGCCGGCGTGGTGGGTCGGGGCGACGTCTCCACCGACGACGCCCAGCGGCTGCCCCGTGCCCGGGGCAAGTCGACGCCCGATCTACTGTCCTGGCGGCTGCGGCCCGATGTGGTCTGCCCCGACGCGGTGGTCGCCCCGCGGGACGACGACGAGGTGGCGGCCCTGCTGGACTGGTGCGGAATCGAGGGGGTCGCGATCGTGCCCTTCGGCGGAGGCACCTCCGTGGTGGGGGGTCTCACCCCGGACGCCGGCGGCCACCGGGCCGTGCTCTCACTGGATCTCGCGCATTTCGATTCCCTCGAGTCGATCGACCCCGAGTCGGGCGAGGCGGTTCTCGGGGCGGGACTGACCGGCCCCCGCGCGGAGGAACTCCTCGCCGAGCACGGGTTCTCGCTCGGGCACTTCCCGCAGTCCTTCCCGTACGCCACCATCGGCGGGTACGCGATGACCCGCTCCTCCGGGCAGGCCTCGGCCGGCTACGGGCGCTTCGACGAGATGGTCCGCGGGCTCACGGTGGTGACCCCGGTCGGTGTGGTGGAGGCTGGCCGCGCCCCGGCGTCGGCCGCCGGCCCGGACCTGAGGCAGTGGCTGCTGGGGTCCGAGGGCGCCTTCGGTGTGTGCACCCGGGTGCGACTGCGGGTCCACCCGGCGCCCGACACGGTCCGGCACGAGGCGTTCCGCTTCCCGGACTTCTCGACCGGCGCCGCGGCTCTCCGCGCGGTGGAGCAGCAGGGCACCGGCCCGACGGTCATCCGACTCTCGGACGAGACCGAGACGGCGGTGAACCTGGCCACCGCCACAGAATCGATCGGTACAGAATCGATCGGTACAGAGTCGGTCGGTGAGCAGGCGGACGGCGCGGGCGGTGAGCCCGGCGGGTGCCTGTGCCTGACCCTGTTCGAGGGCACTGCCGAGCACACCCGCTCCCGGAACGCGGAGACCCGCGACGTGCTCCTGGCCCACGGCGGCACCCCGCTGGGTGCCGGCCCGGCCGAGGCGTGGGAGCACGGCCGCTTCGGCGCCCCGGTCCTGCGCGACGCACTGCTGGACAACGGTGCGCTGGTCGAGACCCTGGAGACCGCCACCGACTGGTCGAATCTGTCCGCGCTGCGTGACGCCGTCGCCCAGGCGTTGACCACCTCGCTCGAGGCCAGCGGAACGCCCGCGCTGGTCATGTGCCACATCAGTCACGTCTATCCCACCGGCGCGTCCCTCTACTTCACCGTGGTGGCGGGTCAGCGCGGTGAGGACCCCGTCGAGCAGTGGATGGCCGCCAAGCGGGCGGCCAGTGAGGCCATCGTCGGTGCGGGCGGGACGATCACCCACCACCATGCGGTCGGGGTGGACCACAGGTCCTACCTCGAGGCCGAGATCGGCGAGGTGGGCGTGCGGATGCTGCGCGCGGTCAAGCACGCCGTGGACCCCCACGGGGTGTGCAACCCGGGGACGTTGATCCCGTGACCGCGCGGCTGTCCGATCGCCGGATCCGCACGGTCGCGCTGCTGACCAACCCGGTCTCCGGCGGGGGGCGCGGGGGCCGGGTCGCCGACAGGGCAGCGGAACGCCTCCGGTCCCACGGGCTCGAGGTCGACCGCCTGGAGGGCGCCGGCCCGCAGGAGTCCCTCGACCTGGCCCGGCAGGCGATCGCCGACGGTGTGGACGCCCTGGCCGTGTGTGGCGGGGACGGCATGGTCTCGCTGGCCGTGCAGGCGCAGGCGTTCTCGGGCGTCCCGGTGGGGATCATCCCGGCGGGCACCGGGAACGACCTCGCCCGCGAGTACGGGATCCCGCTGGACAGCCCCGAGGCCGCCGCCGACGTGGTCGCCGGTGGGCGGGTCGAACAGGTCGACCTCGGCCGGGCCACCCCGGACGGGGGAGAGCCGCGCATCTTTGCCTCGGTCCTGTGCGCGGGGCTCGACTCGGCGGTCAACCGTCGCGTCAATGACATGCAGATCCTGGGTGGGCCCCTGCGCTACGTCCTGGCCTCCGTCATCGAGTTCCCGAGCTACCGGGCCCGCCGTTTCCGGATGACCTTCGACGCCGGCGGGGCAGCGGAGGAGACGGTGGAGGCGGAGGTCCTACTCAGTGCGTTCGCCATCACCCGAAGCTACGGCGGCGACATGAAGATCGCCCCGCACGCCGACCGGTCCGACGGGCTGTTCGACGTCTGCTACGTCGGCAGGATCTCCAAGTTCCGGCTGGCGTGGCATTTCCGCCGGCTCTACGCCGGCACCCACGTGGGGCTCCGGGGGGTGACGACGCGGCGGTGCCGCACCGTCCGGATCGAGGCGGAGGACGTGGAGGCGTTCGCGGACGGTGACGCCGTCGCGCCGCTTCCGGTGACGGTCGAGGTCCTGCCGGGGGCGGGGCTGTTCCTCGTGCCCCGGTGAGTCCGATCGGGGTGAGTCCGATCGGTGCGTCCTCGCGACGGTGAGGGTCCCGACGACGGCGTCGAATACTGTCACTCGAGCCACTTCAGCAACACTGATATACGCAGGTCACGGGCGTTACGTGCCACGGCTACCTCATCCGCCATTTGGTTCGCTTCAGGCTCGCCGGGGCGGCATGATCACCTCCATGCGCTCCAGGCTCACCGCGTCACTCGCGACCATCGCCGTCACCTCCGCCACCCTGATGGGTGGCGGAGTCGGGACGGCGTCCGCCCAGGCCCTGCCGCCGTTCCTCCCGCAGCACGTGGTGGACGGTCTTGTCTCCCAGGCGAGAGCCGCCGTACCCGCGGAGGTGTGGGCGGCGGTCGGCTCGACCGAGCTGGTCTACCAGGACGTCGCCGGTGGGCTGCGGGAGGGCATCGTCCGCGAGATCGACTCCTATCGGGTCGCCCAGCGGCTAGGGGCGCTGGCGCCCAACCAGGACCTCGACCGCGAGGCGCAGGCGTGGGCCGACCGGTTGGCCGCCCAGGACGCCGTCTACCACAACCAGGCTCTGCTGGCCCGCGGCTACGGGGAGAACATCGTGGCCGCCGGCACCCACTGCGGCGCAGTCTGCCTGGTGGACCTGTGGAAGAACTCGCCCGGCCACAACGACAACCTGATCGACCCGGGTTACCGTTCGGCGGGGATGGGGATCGCGTACTCTGCCGGCGGCAAAGTTTTCGTGGTACACAACTTCGCGTACTGACACGTCGTAACCGGGGTAAAGCCGAACAGACGAGGGAGACCATGTCCGAACGGATCACGCGCGCGTTGAGGCTCAAGACCGATCCGGGGGTGTTCCTGACCGCGGTGGGTGTCGTCCTCGCGTTCGTGGTCGTCACCTTCGTCGCAGGAGACTGGGTGGGGGAGGTGTTCGGATCCGCCTCCGGCTGGATCATGACCAATCTCGGCTGGTTCTACATCGCCGGGGTGTCCACCTTCCTGCTCTTCCTGCTGTGGATCGCGCTGAGCCGGTTCGGCCACGTCCGACTGGGTAGCGACGACGAGTTGCCGGAGCACTCGACCCCCGCGTGGTTCGGGATGCTCTTCGCGGCCGGCATCGGCACCATCCTCATGTTCTGGGGCGTGGCGGAACCGATCTCGCACTTCGCCACCCCGCCGCGCGGGGACGTCGAGCCGGGGAGCGTCGAGGCCGCGCAGGAGGCGATGTCCTTCACCCTCTACCACTTCGGTCTCCACACCTGGACCATCTTCGCGCTGCCGGCACTGGCGTTCGCGTACTTCATCTACAAGCGCAAGATGCCCCCGCGGGTGAGCTCGATCTTCGCCCCCATCCTGGGCCAGCGGGTCTACGGACCGCTGGGCAAGACCATCGACGTGGTCGCGCTGGTCGGCACCGTCTTCGGCGTGGCCACCTCGGTCGGCCTGGGGACCCTGCAGATCAACGCGGGCCTCAACGAGCTGTTCGGCATCGCCGTCTCGCCGATCGTGCAGGTGATGATCATCGTGGTGGTCACCACCATCGCCTGCATCTCGGTCGCCGCCGGGCTCGACAAGGGCATCAAGCGCCTGTCCACGATCAACATCGTCCTTGCCATCTCGCTGCTCGTCTTCATCATCGCCACCGGCCCGACCCTGTTCCTGCTCAAAGGCACTGTGGAGTCCTTCGGGGTCTACGCCTCGTCCCTGCCCGAGCTCGCCTTCTGGAACAACGTCTTCCCGGCCAGTGACGATCTCGCCTCCTGGCAGAACACGTGGACCGTCTTCTACTGGGCCTGGACCATCACGTGGTCGCCCTTCGTCGGCATCTTCATCGCGCGGATCAGCCGCGGCCGCACGATCCGCCAGTTCGTCTTCGGCGTCCTGGTCCTGCCCGTCGCCTTCTCGATCATCTGGTTCGGCGTGTTCGGCATGGCCTCGTTCGACATCGAACTCAACGGCTCCGGCGGACTCGTCGAGGCCGTCGTCGACGAGGGCGACATCCCGGGTGCATTGTTCGCGTTCCTCTCGAACTACCCGCTGGCGACCCTCATCTCGGGCGTGGCCGTCCTCCTCGTCGTCATCTTCTTCACCACCTCCGTCGACTCGGCCGCGATGGTCGTCGACATGATGGCCTCGGGCAGGGACGACTCCATCGAGCCCTCGCCGGCCCACCAGCGCATCATCTGGGGCGTGCTCATGGGCGCGGTCGCCGCGACCCTCCTCGCAGGCACCGGCACGGGCGGTCTCGACGCGCTGCAGGAGGTCATCACGGTCATCGGCCTACCGTTCTTCGTGATGGGCTTCGTGATGATGTACAGCCTGGTCAAGGGCATCTCCGCCGACCTCGGCGAGCGTCCGCCGACGGTCACCCGGCAGTGGGAGCGCGCCTACTCGCCCGAGGAGTTCGAGGAGAACGAGACCTCACCGTCCCCCGAACCCATCGGTCCGCTGCACCGGATCCCGGGCGAGGAGGACGACGGCGCCCCGAACCCCCTGGACACCTCCGGAGACCACTGAGCTCGGCGGCGCGGCGCGGTCAGTGGCCGCGGACGTCGAGCATCGTCATGGCCTGGTGCATCTCCCACACGAGGATCTCTGCGCCGTCGTCGCCGGCGGTGACGCGGCGCCCTCCCGTGGCGGTCAGTCGCGCGGCGTCGCCGGTGGCCAGCACGCCCTCGCCCTCGAGTGCCACCGACCCCAGCGGGACGTAGAGATGGACGTACGGCGCGTCGGGGAGCCGGACGGACCGGCCGGGGGACAGGCGCGAGGCGAGTAGGGCGGACGAACGGTCGCGGATCCGGATGGCGGCCCGGTCGGCGTAGCTGGCCAACCCGCCTGCGACGACGACGAGGTGGTTCTCCAGATCCCCGGGGGCGATCTCGAGCTGTTCGTATCCGGGGTCGCCGCCGGTGGCGTCCGGGACGACCCACATCTGGACCAGGTGCACCGGCTCCCCGGGGGCCTCGTCGTGCCGGATCGACCCGTCCCGCCAGGTGTCGTTGCGCTCGGAGTGCAGAATCCCGGACCCGGCGCTCATCCGCTGGGCGAGGCCGGGGTAGATGATCCCGTTGTGGCCCCGGGAATCCTGGTGGACGAGCGAGCCGGACAGCACCCAGGTGACGATCTCCATGTCCCGGTGCCCGTGGGTGTCGAAACCGGAGCCGGGCGCGATCCGGTCGTCATTGCTGACCAGGAGGCGCCCGAAGTGGGTGTTCATCGGATCCTGGTGCCGGGCGAACGAGAAGGAGTGCCGGGAGTCCAGCCAGCCCCCGCCGGTGTGGGGCCGGGAGGCCGAGCGATGGATCCTGACCCCGGGAACGGGCGCGGGAACAGGCACGGGCACCCCTCGGTAGTTGATGCAACAACTATACAACCACGGGCCCGCACGCGCCGGATCGGCGGTCCAGGGCGCCCGTCCAGAAATTTCGCTGATATGGCGACGGAATCTCGCGCCGCCTCGTAGGGTGACAGCTGTCAGTGACGACAGTCACACTGTCTGCCGGGAGGTTTCCATGTTGCAGAACGCTCTGGCCGCCACGCTGCGCGTGGGCGTGGCCACGACCAACGAGGTCGCCCACATCGTGGTCGACAACACGCTGGGCCGGGTCCTCAACACCAACCCGGACAAGATCCACTAGGCGCCGCCGGACGGCCTACATGCCGTCGGCCGTGCCGTCGCTCCCGCCGAGTGCGTGGTCCGGCTGCTGCGGGGTCTGGTAGATGCGTTTCTGCTCGTCCAGGTCGCTCTCGCCGGAACCACCCTCGCCGCCGGCCTGGCCGACACTCCGGCCGTCACTGTGGCCGCCGCTGCCCGGGGCGTCCGGGTCGACGCCCGCCGCCGGCTCTCCTGACCGCGGACCGGCACCGCTGCCGTCTCCGACACGCGTGCCATCGATCGTGTTGCCCAGATCCTCTGGGGGCTCCGGTGCTGTCTCCGAGTTCACGTGGTCCTCCTGGCTCGTCGGTGCGGGGTGGTCACGACACTAACCGCGACGGGCCGGACGTGCTCGCCGACACCGCCCCCCGGAGCCGGCGACGGCCACGTCGGAGCGCCGATCCGCCGGGGACCGCCTATTCTGTTGACCATGTCGGACAATCCCTTCGGTCGGGTCATCACCGCGATGGTGACCCCCATGCACGATGACGGCTCGATCGATTTCGACGGGCTGCAGCGTCTCGCCGTCCACCTCGCCGACCACGGCCACGACGGGCTCCTGGTCAACGGCACGACCGGTGAGTCCGCGACGACCACCGACGACGAGGACTACGACGCCGTGGCCGCGGTCGTCGAGGCGGTCGGGGACCGGGTGTCGGTGATGGCCGGCTGCGGGACCAACGACACCGAGCACTCGATGCGGGCTGCCAGGGCGATGGTGGAGCGCGGCGCCGACACCCTCCTGGTGGTGACGCCGTACTACAACAAACCCACCCAGCACGGGATCGTCGAGCACTTCCGGATGATCGCCGAGGCCGGTGGACGCCCCGTCATGGCCTATGACATCCCGGGGCGGACCGGCACGGCCCTGTCCTCCGACACGATCCGCCGGTTGGGCGAGATCCCCGGGGTCCGGGCCGTCAAGGACGCCAAGGGCGACCTGTTCGAGGCCAGCCGGCTCATGGCGGAGACCGACCTGTTGTGGTTCTCCGGTGACGACGTGCTCAACCTGGCGTTCCTGGCGCTGGGCGCCGCGGGGATCGTCTCGGTGGTCGGCCACGTCGCGGGCGAGGACTACCGGGCGATGATCGACGCGGTGGACGCCGGCGACCTCCCCCGCGCCCGCGGGATCCACACCCGCCTCATCCCGGCCGTCGACGCGATCATGCACACCTCGCAGGGTGCGATCCAGGTCAAGGCCGCCCTCAAGATGCAGGGCCTGATCGGCTCCGACCAGCTACGAATGCCCCTGCTCCAGGGACCGCCCGAGCACAAGGACAAGCTCCGCGAGGGCCTGGCCGCGTCCGGGCTCGCCTGAGTCGCTCTCTCGCCGTCGTCGCCCGGAGGTTCTCCCGCCCTACCGGAACGCCGCCATCTCCGTGCAGCGCTCCCACAGGGCGGAGGCGACCTCCGGGTCGCGCGACCCACGGCTCGACCTCGCGATCTTCGGATGCCCCCGGAGGCCGCCGAGGCGATCCGGCCCGACGAACGACCCGCCGGGCAGGTCCGGCACCGTGGCGGCGAAGAGGACCGAGAGCGCGCCCATCTCGGGCGTCAGGCCCGCCCACGGGATCGAGTTGCCCAGTTCGAAGAACCTGTCGGCAACGGGGCGGCCGCTCTGCCGGATCAACTCGGTGGCGGTGTAACCGGGGTGGGCGGCCATCGACCGGATCCCCCGGCCGTCGCGCTCGAACCGACGCTGCCACTCGTAGGCGAGCATGATGCAGGCCAGTTTCGAATCCGCGTAGGCCCGCATCGGGCGGTATCCGCGCAGGTCCATGCTCAGATCGTCGGTGTCGAGCCGCCCCCGCAGGTGGGCCAACGAGCCGAGCCAGACCACGCGGTCGGTCAGCCGCGGCAGCAGACCGTGCGTGAGCGCGTGGTGTCCCAGGGCGTTGACGCCGAACTGCATCTCGTGCCCCTGGGCGGTGCGGCTGAGCGGGAGATTCATGACCCCGGCATTGTTGATCAGCACATCGACCCGGCCCGTGGCCCCGGCGACGAACTCGTCCACCGAGTCGAGGTCGGACAGGTCGAGCCGGCGGACCGACGCCAGGTCGCGGGTCCCGACGGGCAGGGTGGCGCGCGCGGCCTCGGCCTTCTCCTGATTCCGGCAGGCCATGACCACCCGTGCGCCCCTGTCCACGAGCACCTTTGTGGTGGCCAGGCCGATCCCGGCGTTGGCGCCGGTCACCACGAACGTGCGTCCCGTCTGGTCTGTGACATCAGAGGCGGACCATCTGGGCGTGCGAGTCATGGACGACAGTCAACCAGTCGCGCCTTCGCCGTGGTGGAGCACCCGTGTGGTAACGCCGGGGGAGACGGCGCGATCTTCTTGTGACACACTCCCTAGAGGCGGGTGAGATCCCACGCGTCACACGCCTTTCGTCTTCGACCGAGATCTCGGAGTACCTCCATGACGTTCGACCGCCGATCCTTCCTCCGCCGCGCCGGGCTCGGCGCGGCCGGTGCCGGCGCCCTCGCTGCGGGGCTGACCCCCGCCGTCGGTGCGCAGTCGTCCATCCCCGCCCCCCTGGGAGCCCTCCCCGGCGCCGGTGCCGGGATCCCGATCGGCACCCTCCTGGACTACGCGTCGGGCCCGCCGTCGGCGGCGTCGGTTCGCGCAGCCGGCCACATGGGAGCGGTGCGGTACTGCTCGAACCGCCGTCCCGGCGCCGAGTGGATGACCGGGAAGCCATTGCTACGACGTGAGGTCGACGACTTCCGTGCGCACGGCCTCAACATGGTCTCCTGCTACCAGTTCGGCAGGGACGCCACCGCCGACTGGCGCGCGGGGGCGGCGGGCGGCGACCACCACTCCAGGGTCGGCATCGGCATCCACTTCGCCGCCGGCGGTCCGCGCGGGGTGCCGATGTACGCCGCGATCGACGACAACCCGACGCGCTGGGAGTTCGACAACCTCATCGCGCCGTACCTCGAGCGCTTCCGCCACCACCTGCACGGGGCCGACCTGAAGCTCGGCGTCTACGCCAACGCCCCGACCATCGACTGGTGCCGTCAGCGCGGACTGGGTCAGTACTTCTGGCAGCACGACTGGGGCTCCGGTGGGCGCCTCAACCCGGCCGCCACCATCCACCAGCTCCCGATCCGCCAGCAGGTGACGGTCGGCGGCGTCGTGTCCGACCTCAACCGCGTGTACGCACTCGACTACGGCCAGTGGTGGCCGACCGACCCGGCCGCCCTCCTGGGTGGGGCGCTGGGCAGCGTCGGCTGACACCGGTCGGCAGGGCATCGGCAGGGCCGGACGGGATTTCCCGTCCGGCCCTGCTGCGTCGTGGGGGATGGATGCGCTGAGTTGATCCGCGCTTCCCTCCTTGGTGAAGAAGGTCTCACTCGATGAGCCCCTATGTCGCACGCGTGTTCGAGCAGTATCGAACACAGAGGCGATAAAGGGGGCGGGATGGGCGCGAAGGACACCGAGCAGCTGTTCGCGTGCGAGTCCGAGGTCGCCCGACTGGCAGTGGACGGCGAGAACCGCGCGTCGGCGTTGCGTATCCGAGCCGTCTACCGGACCTTCGAGGCGGCCGTCGAGCACGTCCGGGCCATCGACGTTGCCGCCCACGAGTCCGAGCTCCCCGTCCGTGACTACGCTGCCGTCGACCCCTGGGAGTTGGCGCGTTCGGAACTGGCCGTAGCACTGGGTGTCCACGCCAACCGGGCCGGTGCCATGGTGGACCTGTCGATCGAGCTGGTCGAGCGGTGTCCGGCGATACTCGAGGAGATCGAGTCCGGACGGATCGACGAGCGGACGGCGAGCACGATGGTCGGTTGTCTCCGCGGGGTGACCGACGACGACCTGTGTCGCGCCGCCGCCGAGATCGCGGCGCGTCGCTACGTCGAGTCACTGGAGGCCGGTGGCCGTCTCGGCCGCGGTCAGCTCCGGCGGATGATGGACCGCGCCGTCCGTGGTGTCGACCCCGACGGTGTTCGCAGGCGCAGGAACGAGGCGCTCCGGGGCCGCGGCGTGTGGATCCGGACGGCACCGGACGGCATGGCGTCGGTCTCTGCGAGCCTCAGCGCGGCCGGGGCCGAGGTCCTGGCCGAGCGGCTGGACCAGATGGCGGGGACCGGGACGTGGTCCAGGGGGGCGGGTAGCCCTGGTCCGGGAAAGGGCCTGAAGGACGACGACGACGAGGCCGGCGCCGGCACGGACGACCGTGTTCCCGATGACCGCGTTCCCGATGAGCGCGGTCCCGATGAGCGCCGGGCGGACGCGCTGGTCGCTCTCGCGACCGAGGGCCCCGGCCCGGCAACTGATTCGACCGCGCGCTCGTGCCCGGACCCGGCCGCCGACCAGCCTGCGAGACCGGCCGCCGACCAGTCTGCGGGCCCGGCCGCACGTTCGGAGGACGAGCCGGCTGCCGAGGCGCCCCTGCGGCCGCACGTCACCGTCATCATGACCGGCGACGGGCGCTCAGAGGTGTTCTTCCGTCGTTCGGGGGAGGGCTCACTCGCCATGCTGAGAGATCTGCTCGGCCGGGCGCGGGGGGCGACGTTCGAGACCGTGTTCACCGGACGAGCGGGCTCCGACCACCGGGCTGCGCTCGGATACGCGGTCCCGGAATGGCTCGCCCGGCGCATCCGACTCCGGGACGGCACCTGCCGTCACCCCGGGTGTTCGGTGGCCGCCGACCGTTGCGATCTGGATCATGTGGTCCCGTTCCTCAAGGAGGACCCGGAGAGCGGAGGTCTGACCGTGGAGTGGAACCTCATCTGCCTGTGTCGGACCCACCACCGACTCAAGACCTTCTCAGGGTGGGGATACAGAGTGGACCCCGACGGCGTGGTGGACATCGTCACGGAGACGGGTCGAACCGTTCGTACCTGGCCGTCGGGGCCCCTGGCCCGCGCGCGGCGGGTCGAGCAGATGGTCGACGCGGACTCCTCCGGCGGGTGCGACTGCGGTGTCGCGCGCGTCGAGAGTGCCCCGGGGGAGGTCGCACGCGAGCCCACCCACAGCGACGGTTCTCCTCGGGGGACCTTCATCGGGTTCCGGTACACCACCAGGGAACGCCGTCGCCGAGCCCGCCGCCAAGGAGAACGCGACCTGCTGATCCTCGAGCGCCGCGCCCGGCGAGACGCGCGACGTAGACAGGACGAGGCGGACGCGATCACTGACCCGCCACCGTTCTGAACGGGCGGCACCGGGCGAGACCGAACCAGTGCGAGACCGAACCACTGCTAGATCGAACCGCCGCGAGACCGAACCACTGCGAGCCCGAATTGTCCCGGGCAGCCCAGGCCAGCCCGGGCCCGACCCGGTCGTGTCAGTCGACGGTGATCTCGCCCATCGTTCCCCACTCCTCGCCGTCCGCCGTGGTGTTGATGATGCGAGGAGTGCGCTCGAGGTACTGCGCGGCGGAGCCGGTGAACTCGGCGAAGTGGGAGGACCCCACGTGCTCGGCTGGTGCGTCGCCGTCGCGGAACGCCTCGCAGAGGAGGAAGGTGCCCGGGGCATCGGGCGAGCGGTACCAGTCGAACCACAGGTTGCCGGGTTCCGCCCGGGTGGCTTCGGTGAAGTCGCGGGTGATCTCGAGCCAGGACTCGGCGAACTCGGGTTTGACGTCGAAGCGCACGTTGATGAGCATCATGGCCCCATCCTGCCGGGCCGGCCCGACCGGCGTCGAGTGCCGATCGAGCGCCGATCGGATCGTGGTGGACTCGCCCCGGAAAGCGTCACCGGCCTACCCTGTATCGGGTGACCATCGAGCTGAGCATCGAGAACCCCTGCATCCCGCAGACGGAGGCCGACTCCTCCGTCCGCGCAGTCTGGGATCGGCTGTCCGTCGACGCCACGCGGAGTCGCGACGAGCCCCTGATCGCGGGCCTGGTCCTGGACCTCATCGACGGTTGCGACGACCTGGGCGAATCCCTCGCCAGGCTCGCCGCGTCGCGCATCGCGACCCCCGAGATCGGCCGGCACGTGCTCGAGAAGGAGATCCGGGCCGTTCTGGTCGACCATCCGAACGTCCTCGAGGCGGTCGCGGCCGACCTCGTGGTGAGCTTCGAGCGCAACCCCGCTTATCCCAACTATCTGGTGCCCTACCTGTTCGCCAAGGGCTTCCTGGGGCTCCAGGTCCACCGCGTGGCCCACGAGATGTGGAACTCGGGCAGGGTCATGGCGGCCTCGTTCCTCCAGAGCCGGGTCTCCGAGGTCTTCGCGATGGACATCCACCCGGCCGCGCGCGTGGGCTCGGGGATCCTCGTGGACCACGCCACGGGCATCGTAGTGGGGGAGACGTGCGTGATCGGCGACGGTGTCTCGATCCTGCAGGGCGTCACGCTCGGTGGGACAGGGAACGAGGACGGCGACCGCCACCCCAAGATCGGCGCGGGAGTGCTGTTGTCCGCAGGGTCGATCGTGCTGGGCAACGTGCACGTGGGTGACTGCTCGCGGGTGGCCGCCGGCTCGGTGGTGCTCGACGAGGTCCCGCCGCACACCACGGTGGCCGGAGTGCCGGCGAAGGTGGTCCGGCGACACGCTGATTCACTGGTCCCCGCGGAAGAGATGGACCAGGAGATCGACCCGGCCGCCCAGTAGGCGACGCGGGCTACACGGCCGGAGGGCGCGGAATGCGGGTACTCGTTGTCGACGACGAGCCGGCGCTGCTGGAAAGCGTGCGCCGCGGGCTCGTCTCGGGCGGATGGGCCGTGGAGACGGCCCGCGACGGCGAGGTCGGGCTCGAGATGGCCGCCGAGGGACACTTCGACGTGGTGGTCCTGGACATCATGATGCCGCGGCGCAGTGGGTACGAGGTCGTTCGCGAGATGCGTCGACGCGAGATCTGGACCCCGGTGCTCATGCTCACCGCCAAGGACGGGGAGTACGACGAGGCGGACGCGTTCGACCTCGGTGCCGATGACTACCTGATCAAGCCGTTCTCGTTCGTCGTCCTGGAAGCCCGGCTCAGGGCGTTGGTCCGACGCGGCGCCCCGGAACGGCCCGCCTCGTTCGTCGCCGGGGATCTGGAGGTCGATCCGGCCGCGCGCGAGGTGCGGCGCGGTGAGGAGCGGATCCCGGTGACCGCGCGGGAGTACGCGGTGCTGGAGTACCTGATCAGGAACCGCAACCAGGTGGTCTCCAAATCCCAGATCCTGCGGGCGGTGTGGGACGCCGCATACGACGGGGACGACAACATCGTCGAGGTCTACGTGGGATACCTGCGTCGGAAGATCGACACCCCGTTCGGCGCGCGGGCGATCGAGACCGTGCGCGGACAGGGGTACCGACTGGTGGACAGCGAGGTGGCGAGGGCCGGGGGCTGACCGCCACCCGACCCTCGCCCGTCCCACTCGCAGGCATCACTCGCCGGCGTCACTCACCAGCCTCACTCACCAGCCTCACTCGGACAGCGCGAGCGCCTGACGGTAGGTGAGCTTGCCACCGGTCTGCATGATCGACCGCCGGTAGACCCGCTCGGCGACCACCATGACGGCGCCCGCCGCGACCAGCGTGATCACCGCGGCCACGGGCGGCTCCCACCACTCGGCCGTCCCCTCGACCAGGCGGATCGGCATCGTCACCGTCGACATGATCGGCACGTACGAGGCGATCACCTGCCACGTGTCCTGGAGGAACAGTCCGGCAAAGGACGCGACCATGATGAGAGTGAGCAGCGGGGACGACGTGGACTGCACGTCCTCGGCCCGCGTCGCCATGGCTCCGGCGACCGCGAACAGGCAGGCCAGCGCCACGAAACCGATGACGAAGAGCACCAGATACCACCCCGCGGCGCCGGCGAGGGAGGGCAGTAGTGCGGCGTAGTCGGTGAACGTGAGCCCGATCAGGCCGATGGCCACGAAGACCACCATCTGGCCCAACGCGAGCACCGTGGCTCCGACGACCTTCCCGACGAGAAGCTGGCGCAGCGGGATGGCGGCGGCCAGGATCTCGACGATCCGCGACTGCTTCTCCTCCACGACGCTGTTGGCGATGGCGTAGCCGAAGAGGATCGCGGCCATGTAGAACAGGAACACGAAGACGAACCCGGCGATCAGCTGCACGCCCTCGTCCGCGGCCCCCTCGGGATCGAGCAGGCGCTCCTGCACGACCGACCCGGCGGTCAGTTCGGCGACGGACGACCCCACGGAGGCCGCGTTGCGCTCGAGCGCGTCGGCCGCGACCGCGGTGCCCACGGCGGTGGCGACGGCGGGGTCCACCCCGTCCGCCCCGACGAGTGTCCACGCGCCGGGTTCACCGAGCAGCGCGGCGTCGGCGTCTCCCTCACGCACCGCCTGCTCGGCGGCGTCGGGGTTCGCGACCTCTAGGACGGACAGCTCGATCCGGGGGCCGTCCGCCGATCCCTCGTCGGCCTCGGCGCCCGCGTCCGAGTCCGCGGCGGAGTCCGCGCCGGCGGCGGCCTGCACGATCGCCGTCGCGTCGTTGGAGGCCACGGCGACGGTCTTCTCGTCATCGCCCCCGCCGAGGAGGAACGACGCCCCGAAGGCGACGATGAAGATCGCGATGGTGGTCAGGGTGGAGATGATGAAGTTGCGGTCGCGGAGTTTGACCATGATCTCGCGCCCGGCGACGATGCGCCACGCCGAGTCCGTCGCCGAACCTGCCGCCGGGTCCGTGGCCGAGTCCGTCGATGAGGACGTGGTGGGGGTCGTGGTGATCATGACGTCACCTCACGGTAGATCTCGGACAGGCTGGGGACGATTTCGGCGAACTCGCGGACGCTGCCCCGGGCGACGGCCTCGCGCAGGACGGTGTCGGTCGCCTCGGGTCGGTCGAGGTCCAGCAGGGCGGTGGGACCGTCCACGTCGATCACGTGGACACCGGGCAGCCCCCGGACCCACCCGGCGTCGGTGCCGACGACCAGGCGGTGCAGGACGCGGCCTCGGCGGCGCAGGTCGGCGACCGTGCCGCCGGCGACGACCCGCCCGCGCGAGAGGACCACGAGGTGGTCGCACAGCCGCTCGACCAGGTCGAGCTGGTGCGAGGAGAAGAGCACGGGCACCCCTCGGGCGGTGTGCTCGCGCAGCAGGTCGACCATGGAGTCGACGGCGACCGGATCGAGGCCCGAGAAGGGCTCGTCCAGGATGAGCAGCTCCGGCTCGCCGATGACGGCCGCCACGATCTGCACCCGCTGCTGGTTTCCCAGAGACAGCGACTCGAGCTTGTCCGAGGTGCGGTCGCCGAGGCCGAAGCGCTCGAGCAGGTCCGCAGCCGTGCGCCTGGCTCCGTCGGTGCTGCGGCCCTGGAGTCTGCCGAGGTAGACGAGTTGGTCCAGGACGGGCTGCTTCGGGTACAGCCCTCGTTCCTCCGGCATGTACCCGAATGTGCGCCGGTCGGCGGTGGTGACCTCGTGGCCCCGCCACGTGACCCTGCCGGCGGTGGGCTGCAGCACGCCCATGATCATCCGCATCGTGGTGGTCTTGCCGGCGCCGTTGCCGCCGACGAAGCCGGTCATGGCCCCGCGCGGGACCTCGAATCCGACGTCGTCCACGGCGAGGGTCTCGCCGAAGCGTCGGGTGAGCCCATCGAGCTCGAGCATGGTTGTCCTCCCTGGTGTCCTGTACGACTCCACGCTATGACCGCCGGGGTACCCGGCGGATCAGTCGGGAGGATGACATCTCCGGAGCGACGCCCGGGCGGTCTCCCCCACGAGGCGGAGATGGGAGGGCGCTGGTGTGTGGGCGCTGGCGAGTGGGCGGAGACGGGAGGCGGTTCAGTCCCCGGGATTGACCAGGCCCGCCTCGTACGCCAGGACGACCGCCTGGACACGGTCGCGCAGGTGCAGTTTGGCCAGGCACGACGAGACGTGGGTCTTGACGGTGGCCTCGCCCACGACCAGATCGCGTGCGATCTCCGCGTTGGAGAGTCCCCGGGCGACCAGTCGCAGCACCTCGGTCTCGCGGGTGGTGAGCAGGTCGAGGGTCGGTGGACGCGATCGCGTCGGGTCGGGGGGCGGGTCATGGCCGGCCGGGGGCGTGGCAGCGGTCAGTCGTTCGATGACCCGACGCGTGACCTCGGGTGCGAGCAGCGCGTGGCCGTGGCCCACTGCCCGGACGCCGTCGACCAGGTCCTCGGGGTCGGAGTTCTTGAGCAGGAAGCCACTGGCCCCGGCCCGCAGGGCGTCGAAGAGGTAGTCATCGCGATCGAACGTGGTGAGGATCAGGACCTTGGCCAGCCGCTCCCCGGTGATGATCCGCGTCGCCTCGATGCCGTCGGTTCCCGGCATCTGCACATCCATCAGCACGACGTCGGGGCGTAGCCGCCGGCACATCTCGACCGCATCCGCGCCGTCGGCCGCGTCCCCGATCACCTCGATGTCCGGCTCGACGCTGAGCATCATCGAGAAGCCGGAGCGCATGAGGGCCTGGTCGTCCACCACGAGCACCCGCAGGATGCCGGTGGGGTCGTCGCCCCCGGTGGGCCCGCTGCCCGCGTGGTCGCCGGTCATCCCGGTCCGGCGTCCGCGTTCGGGCGGTACGGCAACCGCACGCGCACCCGGTAGCCGCCGGTCACGCGGGGGCCGATCTCACACTCGCCGCCGTGGGAGCGGACCCGCTCGCGCATTCCCAGCAGACCCAGTCCACTGCCCGAGGTCCCGGTCCGTGGGCGCCCGTCGTCCAGGACCTCGACCTCCGCGTACGGGGCGCCACCCGGGAGCTCGCCGGTGCGGACGACGACTCCGGCGTGATCGGCGGTGGAGTGGCGCCTGATGTTGGCCAGCGCCTCCTGCGCGCTCCGGTACAGGGACAGGCCGACGAGCGGTGGCACCTCCTCGATCGGATGGTCGGTGCCGGGGACCACCGAGACCGCGGTGGTGAAGTCGACGGTGTCGAGCGAGGCTGCCAGCCGTTCGACGTCCGCGAGCCCGTGCCCGGCGGACCGGGAGGGGTCGGGGGCAGCGGTGCCGGGCGCGTCGGCGGGGGCGTCCGCCGACTGACCGGCGGTCTCCCGGCCGGTCAGCAGATCGGCCGACCTGAGTGCGCCGAGCAGGCCCCGCATCTCGCTGACGGCGGATCGGGACGACTCCTCGACGGTCCGCAGGGCGCCGGCCGCGGCCTCCGGATCGCGGTCCATGACCCGGCGAGCGGCGCCGGCCTGGACGCCGATGGCCGCCACGTGGTGGGCGATCACGTCGTGCAGCTCGCGGGCGATGCGTAGCCGCTCCTCGACGACCGCGCGGTCGCGCAGGGCCTCGGCCTGCGCCTCGATAGTGTGGGCCTGCTCGGCGAGGGCGTGCCGTCGACGAGCGCCCCGCCAGGAGGTGATGCCGAGCGCGGCGGCGCCGCCGAAGTAGACGATGTTGATGAGGGCGGTGTAGACGAGATAGGCGGGCACCGGCGGGAAGAGCCCGGACGAGCGGTCGGCGTCGTCCACGGCGTCGAGGATCTGCTGCATCCCGGATCCGAGGGCGAGGTACCAGATCATCCACACCGCGAGGGCGATGGCGATCCCCACCGCCACCCCGACGAGGGCCCGGCGGTCGCGGGCCCACGCGGCCGCGGAGTAGATGGCCACGAAGTACAGCACCTGCAGGGAGACCTGACCCATCACCAGCGGCATCACGCTGCCGATCACCAGCATGTGGCCCGTCGCACCGAGGCCGGTCAGGAGCGGGAAGCGGCGGCGGATCGCCAGCAGGGCCGCCGCGCTCGCCATGGCAAGGTACTGGGCCCAGATCGGTGCGCTCTCGCTTCCCAGCACCCCCATGCTCCGCACGATCTCCACGCCCACCGCCGAGCAGGCGAACATCACCAGGGCGAGGACCGCGTCGAACCGGAGGTAGTTCTCCGGCAACGGGCGGGTCCATTCGTCCTCGGCGTCGAAGAGGTGGTTCAGGCGGGCCCACACGAGGGTCGAGCCTAGCGGGTCACGTCTGTTCGGAGAGGTCGCCCGTCGTCTCGACCGGTAGCTCCACCACGAACCGCGCGCCGCCGGAGGGTGCGTCGGCGACCCGGACCGTTCCACCGTGGGACCGGGTGATCTCGGCGACGATCGCCAGCCCCAGGCCGGACCCGCCTGTACCCCGGGCGCGGTCGGCGTCCAGGCGGGCGAAGCGGTCGAACACCGTGTCGCGCTGATCGGGCGGCACCCCCTCGCCGTCGTCGTCGACGGTGATCACGGCCCGCGGATCCCCGGAGTTCGCGCGATCCACGGCGAGCCCGATCGTGACGACCCCGCGAGCGTGGCGCCGGGCGTTGTCGACGAGGTTGCGCACCACCCGGAGCAGGGCGTCGGGGTCCCCCGCCAGGCGTGCGGGCTCCACCGTGGCCCTGATCTCGAGACCACCCAGGCCCCGTAGGCGTGCGGCCTCGGACAGGACGATGTCGTCGAGGTCCACGTCCTCGCGACGCAACGGGACGCCCCGCTCGTCGTTTTTGGCCAGCAGGAGCAGGTCCTCGACCATCGACCGCATCCGCTGGACCTCCGGGAGGAGGAGCTCGTCCACAGTCTCCACGTCAACCGGGGTGCCGGAGGTCGAGGACAGCTCCAGCAGTGTCGACAGCGTGGACAGGGGACTGCGCAGTTCGTGCGAGGCGTCGCCGACAAAGGCCACCTGGGCGGTGCGCGCGGCGTCGAGGCGGGCGAGCATTGCGTTCATCGTCCGGGCCAGGCGCGCGATCTCGTCCTCCGCCCCGGGCACCGGGACGCGCTCGCCGCGCCCGGAGGCGGAGATCTCGGCGACCCGCGAGCGGATCGACTCCACCGGTCGGAGCACCCGGCCCATCGCGTAGTACACGAACACGGCGGTCGCCACCCCGGCGACGGGCACGAACGACAGGAACAGGATCGCGCCGGCGTTCAGCACGGTGTCGTACCGGTCGGTGTCGGTGCCCACCTCCACGGCGAACGTCACGCCGCCGACGTCCACGCCCACCGACGTCACCCGCAGGTCCGCCCCGTTCGGCGACTCCAGCTGGTGCCGGGTGATCTCCCCGACCGCGGGCGAGGGCAGCGGGGGCACGTCCTCGAGACCGCGGGTGACCTGGGCGGCGAGCAGCCGGTCCCCGGGCCCGACGATCCGCACGAGATCCACCCCGGACAGTGGCTCGGCCACCAGGTCGAAGGCGGCCCGCGGTCCGCGGGCGGACAGGGCGCCGGCCACGTCGACCGCCCGGTCCCGGTCCGCGGAGTCGATCGCGCTGTGCGCGGCGGTGCGTAGGAGCAGCCACGCGCCTCCCGCGGCGGCGGCCAGGACCAGGATGACGATCGCGGTGGCGATCACCGTGGTGGCGACGCGGATCGGCCATCGCCGGGGTGTGGTGAGCACCTCGCTGCTCAGGGGCGCTGTTCTCGGGGACGCTGTTCTCGAGGGCACGGTTCCATTGTGCTGGCCTGGCGTGATCCTGCGGGCCGGGCCGCCGGACAGGTCCCGAGCCGAAGGGGACGGAACTGGAACACGTGTTAGCGTCGCGGGGTGAGGGAATCGACACACCACGGCCCGGAACCCCGACTGGGGATCACCTTCGCCCAGGCCGGGGACGGCACCGTGAGCTGGCACCAGCCGGTCGCGGACCAGTTCGTGGATCCCTCCGGGCGCTTCGCCACGGGCGGCCTGGCCGTTCTGGTCGACTCCGGTCTCGGGGCCGAGAACCACCGGCGTCGCCCCACGGGGATGTGGACCGTCACCACCGAACTCCGCCTGGACCTGCTGGCGCGCCCCCGAGAGGGGTCGACGGGCCTGGGTGTGGGCACGCACCACCTGGGCGACGACGGTCACTGCCTCACCACGCGCGGGGAGGTGCTCGACGACGACGGCGAGGTGGTCGCCGCGGGACTGGTCAAGTCGATGGAGATCGCGGGGGCCGTGGACCCGGACGGCTATGACGACGAACCGCCCTGGCCCTCCGCGCTCGCGCCGGGAACGCTGGCCGAGGTGCTGTGCCTGACGCTGGACGAGCGCACCGACGGGCCGGGCGGCACCCGCGCGGTGGAGGCCGTCATCGCACCGGAGTCGGCTTTGGCCAACCCGCTGGGCATCCTGCACGGGGGAGTGTTCGCGGCCGTCGCCGAGGTCGCAGGCGCGTCGGTCTTCCCGCACGAACGCGAGGTCAGCTCGTCCTCGCTCGACGTGCGCTACGTGCGGCAGATCCCGCTCGTCGGCCCGGTGACCGTGCGCGCCGAAATCCTCCACGACGGCCGGAGTTGGGGGATCGCGCAGGCGGTCACGCGCGACGAGCGTGGGCGGGTGTGCGCGGTGGCCTCGGTGACGGTCTACGGCCGACGCTAGATTGGTGTCGTGTCACTCAAGTACGGTGGTGGTGTCCGGCACATCAGAACCGACGTAAGGACACGACCATGAAGATCGGCATCATCCTGGGCAGCATCCGCGAGGGCCGCAACGGCGCGGCCGTGGCCGACTGGGTCGCGGCGGAGGCCGCGTCGCGAGAGGACGCCACCTACGACCTGATCGACCTCAAGTCCTTCGACGTCCCGCTGCTGACCTCGGCCACCGTGCCGGGCGCGGCGAACAAGCAGTACGACGACGAGCGGGTCACCCGCTGGAGTGAGGCCGTCGACGCCTGCGACGCCTTCATCTTTGTCACCCCCGAGTACAACCACGGTGTCCCGGGAGGGCTGAAGAACGCCTTCGACTCGCTCGGCAACGAGTGGGCCGACAAGCCCGTCGCCTTTGTCTCCTACGGCGCCGACGGCGGCGTACGCGCGGTCGAGCAGTGGCGGCAGATCGTCGCGAACTTCCGCATGTTCGGGGTGCGGCAGCAGGTCTCGTTGAGCCTGTTCACCGAGTTCGGCTCGGAGGGCCTCCAGCCCGCCGAGCGGCGTGCGGACGAGATCGCCACCCTCTTCGACCAGCTCGAGGAGGCCACCCGCCGCTTCGCCCCGGTGCCTGCGGGCAGTGCCTGACCACCGAGTCCCGCCTACGCGAACGACCGCGGCCCGCCTCGACGTGAGGCGGGCCGCGGTCGCTTACGCAGGGATCGTTCGGTGGATCAGTTCAGCGCGGCGAGCGCGGAGTCGTAGTCCGGCTCCGTGGTGATCTCGTCGACGAGCTGGGTGTAGACGACCTTGCCCTCGGCGTCGAGGACCACGACCGAGCGGGCGCACAGCTCGGACAGGGGGCCGTCGGCCATCTTGACGCCGTAGGTGGAGGCGAAGTCGCTGCGGAACGTGGAGCCGGCGGAGGCGTTCTCGATCCCCTCGTCGGCGGCGAAGCGCTTGAGCGCGAACGGCAGATCGGCCGAGACGTTGACGACCGCGGTGTTGTCCAGTCCGGTGGCCTTCTCGTTGAAGGTGCGGACCGACTGGGCGCAGACGCCGGTGTCGACGCTGGGGAAGATGTTGAGCACGACGTTCTTGCCGGCCAGCGACCCGGAGGTCACGGGGGCCAGGTCGGTTCCGACGAGTTCGAACTCCGGAGCGGTCGAGCCGACGGCGGGGAGCTCGCCGGACGTGGTGACGGGATTTCCCTTGAATGCGGTGGTTGCCATGTGTCCGTTCTACCGGACGCCGGGCGTGGTCGGCGCGGGCACCGCCTGTCCGGACTGGTCGACCGCCCGCCAGAGGTACCAGGACGCGACCGATCGGTACGGTGCCCAGCTCTCGGAGCGGGCGAGCATCTGCTCGACGGTGGCGGTCTGGTCGAGCCCCAGGACCTGCTCGAATCCGCGACGGACCCCGACGTCGGCCACGGGGAACACGTCGGGTCTGTCCAGCAGGAAGATGAGGAGCATCTCCGCTGTCCATCGGCCCACCCCGCGGACGGCGGTCAGCGAGGCGACCACCTCGTCGTCGTCGAGCCTCGTCAGTTCCGTCAGGGTGGGGATCCGTCCGGTCCCCACCGCGTCCGACAGGTCGCGGAGCGCCGCGATCTTGGGCCGCGAGATGCCGCACGCGCGGAGTTCCTCGTCCGACAGGGCCGAGACCCGGCCCGGGACCAGCGGGGCGCGCCCGCCGGCTGCGGGCGGTGGATCCGCCGCCCGCTCCCGGAGCCGGCCGGCGATCGTCGCGGCGGCCTTGACCGAGAGCTGCTGGGACAGGATCGACGAGGCCAGCCGGTCGAACAGGGTGTGCGGACCGACGTCCGGGGCGGGGGTGAGGGTGCACGGGCCGACGGTGTCGATGTGCGCCCGGAGGTCGTGGTCGGCGTCACGGAGATGCCCCACGGCTGCGTTTCTGTCGTATCCTTCCGGCATGCCGTGGAGGCTACGCGCGCACCGTCGGAGGTGGCCCGGTCCCCGGTAACAGCGCAGACGTCGCCGACGATAACCATTCGGTAACGGCCCTGCTCGGGAGAGGAACCGGAAAAGTGGGAAGAACATACAAGCGCCTCGCTGCGATCGCGGCGACGGCGGCGCTCGCGCTGGGAGCGGGGGCCGGAGCGGCCTCAGCCGGTTCGGCGGAGATCCCCTCGGGCACAGCCCTGTACAACGGGCTGACGATGCTCGGCTGTCAGAACATCGACCGAACGATGCTGCCCGTCTGCGGCGACTTCGAGGTGCTCACCACGGACGATCCCGCGATGCTGACCCTGAACCCGTTCACCACCGACATCGTGGTCCTCGGCGCGGGCCTGTTCCCGGACGGCGGGATCCGCCCGGTACTCGACGAGCGGCTACGGACCGGGCTGCGACTGGCGAACGCCTATCCGACCGCCCGTGTGATCGTGACCGGCGGCGTTCCGCAGAACGGCCGCACAGAGGCCCGCGCGATGGGCGACTGGCTCCGGGGAGCAGGGATCGCCCCGTGGCGGATCACGGAGGAGGGGAACTCCAACTCAACGGTGCAGAACGCCCAGTACACCGACCGGATCTTCCGTGAGCGCGGGACCACCGGTGCCGTCGTGGTCTCGACCGGGGATCACGTCAAGCGCGCGGTGCTCAACTTCCGCCAGGCCGTCGACGGCCGGATCCCGGTGACCGGAGTGGTTGCACGGGGCTGAGCGGGTAACCAGCTGAGCGGGCATCAAGCTGAGCGGGGAACAAACCGCGGCGGGGCGAAGTTATATGACGCGACAGCAATCGAAGTCTCGTCGTAGGAGAAGCCAATGAGCGCCATCCGCCAGGTCGTCCCCCTCGGAGCCCAGTGGCCGGGCGTCGACCCCTTCCTGTTCGCCAGCCACCACCGGGACGAGTTCCCCGCCGCCGACGGCCGGACCATGCGCCCCGCCGCCTCGCTCGAGGGCCGGTCCATCGGAGGCGATTTCTCCGGCAAGGACGGCTGGTCGATGTACCACGGCGAGGAAGTGCCCGGGTTCCCCCAGCACCCACACCGCGGCTTCGAAACCGTGACGGTGGTCCTCGACGGGGTGGTCGACCACGCCGACTCCCTGGGCGCGGCCGCCCGCTTCGGACACGGCGACACCCAGTGGCTCACCGCGGGCGCCGGGATCTCCCACTCGGAGATGTTCCCCCTGCTGGACCCCGAGGGCCCCAACTCCATGGAGCTGTTCCAGATCTGGCTCAACCTGGCGCCCGAGGACAAGTCCGCGGAGCCGTACTTCGACATGTTCTGGTCCGAGGACACGCCCGTCATCGTCCGCGGTGAGGAGGGCGCCGCGGCGCGGTTCCGGGTGATCGCCGGCGAGGTCGACGGTGTGCGGGCACTCGATCCGCCGCCGCACTCCTGGGCCGCGCGCCCGGAGAACCACCTGGCCATCTGGATAGTCACCCTCGACCCGGGCGTCGCCACGGAACTCCCCGCGTTCGACCCGTCCGCCACCCGGGTCCTGTACAACTACGGCGGCCCGGTGTCCGTCGGTGAGCAGCGACTCGAGTACGACGCCGCCGTGCTGGCCCCCGAGGCGGTGACGGTGACCGCGGGCCCGGGCGGCGCGGCGTTCCTGGTGCTCCAGGCCCGGCCGATCGGTGCGCCGGTGGTTCAGCAGGGGCCGTTCGTGGGCAACACCCGCGAGGACATCGTCACCGCGATGGAGGAGTACCGGGCCGGCGTCTTCGGCACCTGGGACCTGCCGCAGAACGACCCGGTCCACCCGCATGACCAGGCCCGCTTCGCCCGCTACCCCGACGGCAGCGAGACGCGACCGGTGGCAGCGGGGGCCTGACCCCCGCTGCTCAGGCCGGCCAGCGGCCGGTACGCAGCAGATCCACGCTCTGGGGCTGGTCCAGTAGCGGCTGCCGCATCTGGTCCCGGAGGAACTCCAACAGCGCCTCGGACAGCTCGGAGTTGTCCGAGGACACGGCTCCGCGGGCCACCGCCACGTGGAAGTCCGCCGCGAACCCGTCGATGGCGGTCTGGGACACACAGCTGTGCGTCGAGACCCCGCACACGAGCATGTGGGTCGCGCCGAGTCGGTGCAGCTCCGCGGCCAGGTCGGTCCGGAAGAACGCGCTGTCGCGGGTCTTGACCACCTCCACGTGATCGCCGGTGGCCAGGCCGTCGAGGAACCGGGACTGGTCGGTGCCGGGGAACGCGAAACCCTGACCGTCCTCACACATGTTGAGGGTCCAGGTGGAGCCGTCGCGGGCGTGCTCGGTCCGCACCAGCACCACCGGGCGGCCCGATTCGTGCGCGGCGTGGATGAGCTCGTTGACCGAGCCGACCAGTTCGTCCCGGACCTGCGCCAACTCGGGGAACTCGAAGTAGGAGTTCTGCATGTCGATCACCACCAGCGCCGTCCTCGCGCCCGGCCGCCACCACGAGTCGGCCACCTCGACAGGGGTGGTGCGCTTGTGGCGGTTGCGGTGCCACGCCTCCTCGATCAGCCGGGCGGCCTCCTCGGCGACCTCGCGCCCCTCGAGGTAGTCGTCGATGGCGTCGTAGCTGATCCCCAGCTCTTCCTCGTCGGTCTGGCCCTCCGCCTCGTCGAGCAGGTCGGCGGTCGGCGCCTTGTCCCACAACTGCTGCGGCGCCTCGAGGTGCCGCAGGAGGGCGCGGACCTGGCGTTTGTCCAGGCCTGACAGTGGCAGGACGTCGGCGGCGCCGTCGCCGAACTTGGTGAAGAACCCGGTGACGTTCTCCGCCGCGTGGTCGGCACCGATCACCAGCAGGCCGCGGTCACCGGCCACGGCGTACTGCGCGACCATGCGGTGGCGGGCCTTGGTGTTGCCCTTGGTGAAGTCGGTGAGTTCCGCGCCGGTGGCCTGGCGGATCTCCCCGTTGAGCGCGTCCACGCCGGGGGCGACGTCGACCGACAGGATCTCGTCCGCCGCCACGAAGTCCACGGCCGCGGCGGCATCGTGCTCGTCGTGCTGCACCCGGTGGGGCAGGCGCATCCCCACGAAGGTCGCCTCGCCGCCACCCGAGCGGACCCTCTCCACCGCCAGCTGGGCCAGACGCCCCGCCAGGGTGGAGTCCACCCCGCCGGAGATCCCCAGGACGAAGCCCTTCGCGCCACTGGCGGCCAGGTAGTCGGTCAGGAACCGCACCCGGCGCTCCACCTCGGCGGCGGCATCGATCTCGGGCCGGACGCCCAGGGCGTCGATGATCTTCCGTTGTGTCTCGCGCATGGCCCCAGTGTGCTGCGCGGGTCCGCGGGGGTGCCACCGGAAGGGTTGTGCCCGCCCGTCACCGGGAGCTCGGACCGTCAGCCGCCGACTCCCCGCACGAACCCGCCCACCACGCGCGGCCACCCGGCCACCTCGGCGGGGGTCCTGGCCACCTCGAGTCGGGCGTCCGGCAGCAGGTCCAGCAGGTGCTCGGCGACGGCCAGCGGGTGCGACGCGTCGTCCGGCCAGGCCAACAGCAGAACGGGCACCGACACCCCCGCCACCTCCTCCCGAGTCGGCAGGTCGGTGCCGGCGGCGCCGCGGAACGCCGCGGGCAGCCACTCGTCCGCCACATCGGGTGCGGTGAACGGGCGGTCGGGATCGATCGCCGGGGAGGTGGGCGGCTGCCGGGTCGCCTCGGCCCAGCGGGCCCCGCCCCAGCGTTCGACCTGCCGCGCGGCCAGGTCGTACAGCGCGGACTGCTCTCGCCGCCACTGCCAGGCCGTCGGCGGGATACCCAGTGTGAGCGAGGCGAACCGGTCCGGCTCCGCCACGGCGGCGGTGAGCAGGGTGGCCGCCCCCATCGACTGGCCCACCCCGTGCACGCGGCGGCCCGGGAACACCTCGTCGAGCATCACCAGCAGGTCGCCGGCCAGCGCCGGCCACGTGTAGTCCGCGGGGTCGGCGGACCCCGGCGACTCGCCGTGTCCGCGCGCGTCGTAGCGCAGCACCTGCAGACCGTCGCGACCGGCCGTGAGATCCAGCCCGAACACCTCGTCGCGGTGCCGGCTCGACGACAGTCCGTGCAGCTGAACCACCGGGAGGCCGCCGCCCCTGAGGTCATGCGCCAGTGCGTTCCCGTTCCCGCCGGCCAGGGTGTGCGGCCGTCTCGTCGTCGTCACAATCCGCGCCTTTCCCCGTAACACGCCGCTCCTACCGTGCGGTCCATGAGGCTCACCACCGTAACGCGGATGTCGCTCCCGGCCGGCGTCGTGCACCGGTTTGCGACACACATCACCCCAGTTCAGGGCGAGGACACGCCGCCGTCCTTCGACCAGGCCCGCCACGCCTCCCTCGGCCCCCGCGCCGGTTCGTGGATGGCGGTGGCGTTCGCCCTGCCCTTCCCCGCCGACCGTGACCGGGTGGCGCGGGCGTGGCTCGCCGTCGTCGCCCGGCACGGGACCCTGCGGACGGTGCTCGAGGGGGGTGGGAAGGATGACGACGACGAGCTGAGGGTGCGCCCCGTCACCGTGCACCCGCTCGGCTGGCGGGAGGCGACAGCAGAACAGGGTGAGGACCCCCGCGCGGTGCTGCGACGGGTCTTCGACGAGGCCTGCTGCCCGTTCGCGACACCGTCCCACGCGCTCTGCCTGGTGGAGCCCGAGGACCGAGATGCACGACCGGTGGTGGTGATCGGACTGGACCACTCGCACGTGGACGCGTGGTCGTTGCTCGTCCTGCTGCGGGACTTCTGCTCGTGCCTGGACGATCTCGCCTGCGGCCTCGAACCGGGCACCTGCCTTACCCCGGTGGCGGCGTTCGCCGAACACACCCGGGAGTTGGCGCAGCGTCCACCCGCCCCGCGACGCGTGCACGACAGGTGGGCGTCGATCCTCGCGGGCGGCGGTATGCCGGTCTTCCCGCTCGACCTGGGCGACATCTCGACGCCGAGGGAGGAGGTGGTGGAGGTGCGCGAGGTGCTGGACCCGGACGGACTGGCCGCCCTCGAACGCGAGGCGGCGGCCGGCGGCGTGCGGATGATCGCGCTGGCGATGGCGGAGATGACGTCGGTGTTCCGTCGACGCGGCGGGGTGGGTCTGCGGGCGGTGCTCCCCGTGCACTCACGCCACCACGAGCGGTGGCACGACTCCGTGGGCTGGTTCATCACCAACTCCGTGATCGAGTGCACCGACCCGGACCCGATGGCCTGCGCGGTGGCGGTGCGCGACGCCGTCGAACTGGGCTCCCATTCCCTGGGCCCGATCCTCGAGCCGCACGGCGGGATGCCGCACACCCCCGGGATGTTCGCCATCTCCTGGCTCGACCACCGCCGACTGCCGATCGACGTGGACATGAGCCTGGACCCGCAGCACGTGTCCGCGGCGATCCGCACCGACGGGGTCATGGTGTGGTTCGTGGTCAACAGCTCCGGCCTGCACGTGCGCTGTCGCTACCCGGACACGGCCGGGGCCCGGCACTCGGTGGGTGGGTGGCTGGACGAGTTGTGCGCGGGCCTGGTCCGGCGGTCGGTCAACGGGACGGGGCCGCGGGAGCGGGGAGGAGGGGCGGGGCCGCGGGATCCGGACCGAGATCGGCCTGCGACCACGCCACGTCGGGCCATCGTCCGTGCGTGAACCCGATCCCGGTCGGTCGCCCCGCCCCGCCCCGCCCCGCCCCGCCTCACGGAACCGGCGCCGCGGTCCGTCCGGTCACACCTCCGGCCCTCCCGGATTACAGCCCTCGGCCAGCATCTGCTCGTCCGCCACCACCGGACGCCACGGTTCGAGGTTCCACGTGGGCTTGTCCGGTTCGAGGATCCGCGCCCACGTCCAGTGGCAGTCGAACTGCTCCCACATGCCGGGAGTGCCGGCGTCGGGGGCGAGTCGCAGCACCTCCTGCCACGCGGCGGCCGAGTCGAGGGCGCCCCCGGCCCCCCGTCCCGCCCGGGTGGGCGCGACCTTCAGCGTGACCCCGTAGTCCGAGTCCGCCCAGGTGGCCGAGGAGATGAGCGGGACCCGGGCGGCCGTGGGCGTGGGCGTGGGCGGTGGAGTGGCTGGAGTGGCTGGAGTGGAGGGTGGAGTGGCCGTCGGGCGTGCGGACGACGATGAGGCGGCAGGCGGGGGTGCCACGACGCGCGACGACGACGAGGCGGTCTCCCGCGCGGGAGTCCCCGCCGACGGATCGGGTCGCTCGTCGGAGCAGCCGGCCGCGACCGCTGCCGCGAGTAGTGCCGCGGCGGCGGCGAGCGATCGGGTGGGACCAGGGCGCATCGGTGGCAGTCTGCCACGATCACCGATCCCGGATCCGTTCCGGGACGCGCGGTGGGCGGGGTTGCGCGACCGGCGCCCCTGGCGCGATCCTGTTGTCCGGGGAATCACGGCGTTCGCGGAGAGCCCGCACGCCGCCCCCGCGCAAGGAGCCTGACTGATGCCCTTCTTCGACTTCACCCAGCTGCAGAACCTCTGGGACGGGATCTTCCCGGCGGTCTTCGCGCCCCTCGCGGCGTTCGTGGACACCCTCGGCGCCTCCGTCGAGGGTCCCTGACTCCCCACCTGCACCTGACGTGTCACCCGTGTAGGCGTCTGGCGACCACGGCCCCCGGCCGCATTCCACGCGTCACCCCGCGGCGAGGATCCTGGCCAGTGTCCTGAGGTTCCTGGTGGTGAGGTGGCGCTTGTTCTCCCGGGAGTCGAGTACCTTCGCCGCGTCGGAGGAGAGGGTCGAGCCCCTCGGGACCCGCCAGTACACACCGAGCGGACCTGTGGCCACCGCCTCCGTCCCGGCCACCGCCGTGTGCATCTCCCGTAGCACCCGGTCCGTCACCTCCGGGTCGTCGGAGAACACCACGTAGTCGTGGTGGTCCTCCAGCGTGTCGAACGGATAGGCGGTCACCGTCTCCGCCAGCGAGTCGAGGGTGACGACCTGGACCACCGCCCGGTAGTCGAAGCGCTGCGCGTACGCGGCCTCGAGAGCGGCGCGGAGATCGGTCACGGGTCTGGGGTCGGTGAGCAGGACGTTGCCGGTGGCCAGGACGGTCGTCACCGCCGTCCCGCCCGCGGCCTCGGTGCACGCCCTCAGGTCGTCCATGCTGATCCGTGGGCTCCTGCCCACGTTGATCCCGCGCAGCAGTGCGACCTTCCGGAGGCTCCCGGAGAGGGGGTCCGACGATGGGCGGCCCGACGATCCCGAACTCATGCCCTGATCCTCCTCCGGTAGCGACCTCGCGAGGGTAACTTTCCCGCCATGGCAGTCTCAGTGCAGTCGACCACCACGATCGAGGCCGGCGTCCCGGAGATCATGGAGGTGCTGGCCGACGTCGACTCCCTCGTCGACTGGTCGAGCGCTCACCGCGCGGTCGAGGTGAGGGAGGCCGACGCGGAGGGATGGCCGATCCTGGTGTGGGAGCAGGTGTCCCAGTACGGCGTCACCGACGAGATGGTGGTGCGGTACGAGTGGTACGACGGAGAGGTGAGCTGGAGCCTCGTCGAGAGCGGTTCGCAGAAGATCCAGAACGCCCGGTACGTGCTCACCGACAAGGGCGACGGCACCACCGAGGTCGTCTTCGACCTCGAGGTGGATCTGAAGATCAAACTGCCGGGCCCGGTGGTCAAGAAGGCCCAGAAGCACATCGCGGATGTGGCCACCTCGGGTCTGCGGGACGAGGTCCTGCGCAGATACGGCTAACCGTTCTTCCCACCGAGTAGGTCCAGGGCGCGCCGGACCCCCTCGGCGGGCAACTGGCCGGGTGCGGAGGCCGCGCCGACCGTGGCGAACGTGGCGGCGGAGCCGAAGACGCCACCGCCGAGCCGCGTGACGGCCCCCAGGCCGCCCATCGACATGGTGATCAACGGGATCGCGGCGACCCGGAAGCGCTGCTCGGTGGCGGTCAACAGTGTCACCACGTCGGCCGCGGACCGCGGTGTCACCGCGATCTTGGCCACGTCCGCCCCCGCGTCCTCCATGGCGGCCAGTCGCCCCGTCAGCTCCTCGGCCGACGGGGTCGAGTCGAAGTCGTGGTTGGACGCCACCACCGGGATACCGCGGCCGTGCACGGCCGCGATCGCGTCCCCGGCGAGCGGGTGCCGGTACTCCACGTCGATCGCCGCCGCCAGACCCGTCGACGCGAGCGCCTCGACCAGCGCGACGTAGGCCTCCGGCGGGATCTGCGCACCTCCGCCTTCGGCACGGGTACGGAACGTGGCCAGGATCGGCCGGCCGGGCAGCAGCTCCGATATCCTCTCGAGGGCCCCCACCGCCGGGGAGGGCTCGCCCCGGACCCCGGCGGTGAACGGCTCGAAGAGGTCGACACGCCATTCCACGACGTCGAACAGTTCGGCTGCGGCGTGCAGCGCGTCGATCTGCCCCTCGAGCTCGACGAGGTCGCGTCCCGTGAGCGGAACGATGATCGACGGCGAACTCGCATCAAGGGTGAGCCGAGGGCGGGTCATGGTTAGACCCTACGACGAGCCCGCCCGTGCAGGGTCCTCAGCAGCACGCGCCACACGGGCACGGCCGTCGTGCGGGGATCAACTCCAGGGCGGACAGGCCCCCGCTCCCGGACGTGCGGTAGTAGCGGGCCGCCCACCGCAGGGTCCTCGAGGGGCGACGGACTGCCACGAGCTCCCACGTGGGCCCGCCGGGACCCTCGCACAGCAGGTGGCCGGCCTCGAACTCCTGCCCGGCCAGGACGGAATCGCCCCAGCGGTTGAGCACCCCGGCCGTCTCCCGGGCTCCCAGGCCGCGGACCAGCAGCTCCGGGCGCCCCAGGTCGGTGAGCCCGATCGTGTACCCGAATCGCTGGTCCGGTGGCAGGGGGTCGGCCCGGCAGTCCTCGCAGCTGCAGCCCTCGCCCACGTGGACCAGGTGCAGACCGTGCCGCTCGATGGTGGTGGCGACACGCGCCATGTCGGGGTCCACGGCGGGGGTGGGACGGAACGGGATGACGGTGTGGGTCATGGGAACTCCTGGGTGGTCGCTGGTATCGAACAGGCGCTCGATACGCTCCCGAAGGTAGATCGCGACTACGACACCCGGACCGCGGTCCGGGGATGACGAGCACCGCGCGGGTGCGCCTCGGTGCACACTGGAGTCGAATTCGCTGCCGGGACGGCGCCGGTGCAGCCGCACCGGTGCGGTCACCGGACGAGGTGTGAGGAGGACCGGATGAGGGTCGCGTTGGCACTGGGCTCCGGTGGGGCGCGCGGGTACGCGCACATCGGGGTCATCCGTGAACTCGAGGCGCGCGGTCACGAGGTGGTCGGGGTGTCCGGGGCGTCGATGGGCGCGGTGGTCGGGTCGCTTCTCGCGGCCGGTCGGCTGGACGACTTCGAGAAATGGGTGCGGGGACTGGCCCAGCGGGACGTCCTGCGGTTGCTCGACGTGTCCTTCGCCGGCGGGGGAGCGATCCGCGCCAACAAGATCATGGGTGTCATCGGCGCGATGCTCGACGACGTGCGGATCGAGGATCTGGCGATCCCCTACACCGCGGTGGCGACCGATCTCCGGGCGCGCCGGGAGGTGTGGTTCACCGGGGGACCGGCGGACATCGCGGTGCGTGCGTCGTTCGCGATCCCCAGCATCGTCACGCCGGCCATCGTGGGCGGTCGACTGATGATCGACGGCGGGGTGACCAACCCGGTCCCGCTCGAACCGCTCGCCTCCGTGGACAGCGATCTGGTCCTGGCCGTGTCGCTCACGGGGCGGCGGGCGGGGATCCGCGGGTCGACGTTCCAGGAGAGCTCGGACCCGGAGGAGCCCTCGGCTGTGGCCGATCCGAAGATCTCGAAGAAGGGCGGCACGGTGACCGCGGCGACCGCGGCACGGCTCTCCGGCCGCATCCGGACCGCGGCGGCGGACGTCCGTGACGCCGATCTGGTCCGGCTCGTCGCGGCCCGTTTCGGGCAGGATTCCACCGGGGCGGACCCGGCCGGACCGGACCCGGACGACCTGGATCCGGGCCGACTCGACCCGGCCGGGAACGATCCGGCATCCGGCGACGCCTCGACCCCCACCGGGTCCCGGCAACCGTCGCCGGAGGTCGAGGAGGCGGTCGAGGAGGGCGAACGGGAGGTCCGGGCCGAGGGCCAGGGGGATGAGCGGAGCCTCGAGAGCCTCCCGGGCACCCTGCGCATCTTCGACGTGGTCTCCCAGTCGATCGAGGCGATGCAGAGCATCCTCACCGGTTACCGGATGGCCGGGAACCGCCCCGACGTGCTCGTGGAGGTGCCCTCCGACTCGTGCTCCGCGTTCGACTTCCACCGGGCCGAGGAGATGATCGAGCTCGGTCGCCGGCTCACCGCGGAGGCGCTGGACAGGGAGGGGTTGTGACACCCCGCCCCGCGCCCGGCCGGGCCTAGCCGCCCTGGTTCCCGCCCTCGTCCTGCCCGACCAGGGGGAGGTGCTGGGGGCAGAACGCCCTGACCGCGGCCGCCAGCACCACCGGTGCCTCCGTCACGGGAGCGTCGGAGTGGGCGTCGTTGTACTGGCCGATCACGTCTGTGTATCCCATGTCGCCGTCGAGCGAGGCGCACGCGTCGCGACCCCGGGTGAGGTAGTCCTGCTCGTCCGGCGCGTCCACTCCCACGGTCCTGATCTCGCTGAGGAACTGCTCGTCGGGGTTCCGGGCGTCGTCCCCGTTCCCACCCGACTCGTCGTCCTGGGCGGCCTCGTCGCCGACCGCGGAGGTGGCGTCGGCGGCCACGGACCCCACCGCGCTGGTGGCTTCGGTTGCTGCGGACCCCACCGCGCTGGTGGCGTCTCCGACGGCGTCCTCCGCCGTGCCCTCCTCGCCGCACGCCCCCAGGACCAGCGCGAGCGCGGCGAATCCGGATGCTGTGGCGACGGCGCGCCGGCGGCCGGGTCGGGTGACGTGGCCGGTGGCGCGGGTGGCTCGGTGTGGTCGTGCGGCCATGTCGGGCCCTCCTCGGGTCGGGTCTCTCGGGTCTGTGTCCGGGGTAGGCTACGTCACACGACGGCGCGGGCCGGGGCCGTTCGGCCGACCCGGCATGACGGAGTCGCAATCGAGACCCGATCGAGACCGCAATCACAGCCGGGGTGGGTCCCTCGGGGATCGACCCCGGCGGGTCCGGGGCGTCACTAGGGTGGGGCGCATGGGACAAGCCGCAAGCCGCAGCCAAGCCGCACACCGCAGCACTGCACTCGTCGTGGGTCCGGTACAGCACGCCGAGGGTGTGCGGCAGCTGGTCGAGAGCTTCCGGCGGGTCCCTGCCGGCGAGCCCGTCCGGTTGGCCAAGAAGACGTCCAACCTCTTCAGGCCGCGCGCCTCGTCGTCGTCGCCCGGTCTCGACACCACCGGCCTGACGCGCGTGGTCTCCGTGGATCCGGACGCCCGCACCGCCGACGTTCAGGGCATGTGCACGTACGAGGACCTGGTCGACGCCACCCTGCCGTACGGGCTGATGCCGTATGTGGTGCCGCAGCTCAAGACCATCACCCTCGGCGGCGCCGTCACGGGTCTCGGGATCGAGTCCAGCTCGTTCCGGCTGGGACTACCGCACGAGTCGGTGCTGGAGATGGACGTACTCACCGGTACGGGTGAGATCGTCACCGCCCGCCCGGACGGTACCGCGCGTGAGCTGGCCCTGTTTCGCGGCTTCCCCAACTCGTACGGCTCGCTGGGATATGCCGTGCGGGTGCGGATCGCCCTCGAGCCGGTGAAGCGCTACGTCGAGTTGCGGCACGTGCGGTTCGACTCGATCGCCGCGCTCACCGCGGCGCTGGAGCGGATCGGTGCGGAGGGGGGGTACGACGACGAGGAGGTCGACTTCCTGGACGGGGTCGTGTTCTCGGCGGGCGAGTCCTACCTCTGTCTGGGTCGGCGGACCGACGAGCCCGGACCCGTCTCGGACTACACCGGGGTGCGCGACAAACAGGCCGTCTTCTACCGCTCGATCCAGCACGGCCGTCCCGCTGGCTCGGTCAGGCGCGACCGGCTGACCATCCGCGACTACCTGTGGCGGTGGGACACCGACTGGTTCTGGTGTTCGCGGGCCTTCGGGGTGCAGAACCCCGGGATCCGGAAACTGTGGCCGCAACACCTGTTGAGATCGTCGGCATACTGGAAGATCATCGCCCTCGACCACCGCTACGATCTCGGCAACAAGATCGGTGCGCTCAAGGGCGAGGGGCCCCGCGAGCGGGTGGTGCAGGACGTCGAGGTGACAATCGACCACACCGCCGAGTTCCTGGAGTGGTTCCTGCGAGAGGTGCCGATCGAACCGTTGTGGGTGTGCCCGCTGCGGCTGCGGGAACGCACCCCGGCGCCGCCGCTGGGGGACGGGCCGGGTTCGGACCGGCCGTGGCCGCTGTACCCGCTGGCGCCGGACACCACCTACGTCAACATCGGGTTCTGGTCCTCCGCGCCGATCGAACCGGGCACTTCTGAGTGCGAGTGGAACCGTCGCATCGAGGAGGAGGTCTCACGACTCGGCGGGCACAAGTCGCTGTATTCGGAGGTGTTCTATTCCCGCGAGGAGTTCTCCCAGCTGTACGGAGGAGTTCACGCGGCCCTGCTCAAATCGGAGTTCGACCCCGACGGACGACTGGCGACCCTCTACGACAAGGCGGTGGGTGCACGATGACGACGCGGACCATGACGATCGGGGAGATCATCGAGGCCTTCGCGACGGGGGAACCTCCGCTGCGGATCGAGGCCTACGACGGGTCCTCCGTCGGCCCGGAGGACAGTCACCTGGTGCTACGGCTGAAGAGTGAGAAGGCGCTGCAGTACTTCGTCACCGCCCCTGGCGACCTCGGGCTGGCGAGGGCGTACCTCTCGGGCGAGCTCGAGGTCGAGGGCGTCCACCCCGGCGCCCCCCATGACGTGTTCGGTGCACTCGAGGTCTTCCGCAAGACCATGACGCGCACACCGGATGTACGGACGATGGCGCGCATCGCCCGCTCGATCGGACTGTCCAACTTCACGGTCCCTCCGGTCCCCGCGCAGGAGGTCCCCCCGCCGTGGCAGCGGGTGTTGCACGGGATGCGGAGGCACTCCAAGAAGCGCGACGCGGAGGTGGTGAGCTACCACTACGACGTGTCCAACCGCTTCTACGAGTGGATCCTCGGACCGTCCATGACCTACACCTGCGCCTGCTACCCCGAGGCACAGGTCTCCCTGGAGGAGGCGCAGGAGAACAAGTACCGGCTGGTGTTCGACAAGCTCGGGCTCAAGGCCGGTGACCGGTTGCTCGACGTGGGCTGCGGATGGGGCGGGATGGTGCGGTACGCGGCCGCCCGGGGGGTCCGGGCGATCGGTGTGACGCTGTCGCGCGAGCAGGTCGAGTGGGGACGGGCCGCGATCGAGGCCGAGGGGCTGGGTGACCTGGCCGAGGTCCGGCTGATGGACTACCGCGACGTCCCCGAGCGGGACTTCGACGCGGTCAGCTCGATAGGCATCACCGAGCACATCGGGCGCAGGAACTACCACGGCTACTTCTCGCGCCTGCACGGGTACCTCAGGCCGGGCGGGCGGCTGCTCAACCACTGCATCACCCGGCCCGACAACTCGCGGACCACCAAGGCGGGGTCGTTCATCGACCGGTACATCTTCCCGGACGGTGAGCTGGCCGGAGCCGGGACAGTGCACCTGGAGGCCGAGAACGCCGGGTTCGAGGTGGTCCACGAGGAGAACCTGCGCCAGCACTACGCGTTCACGCTCCGCGACTGGTGCGCCAACCTGGTCGAGCACTGGGACTGCGCCGTCGAGGAGGTCGGCGAGCCCATGGCCAAGTTGTGGGGGCTCTACATGGGCTCGTGCCAGTACGGCTTCGAGCACAACAAGATCCAGCTCCACCAGATCCTCGCCGTCCGCCTGGACGACGCCATGACCTGGGACGTGCCGCTACGGCAGTGGTGGACGGCCTGAGGCGGCGGCGCTGACATCGGACGGGCGCCGCCGTCCTCCCGGTCTCAGGCCAGGTCGATCGCCAGCATGACCTCGCCCGTCGGCGCGGGGGAGCCACCCGCGGGCTCCTCGGTGATGCCGATCTGGGCGGAGTCGCGGATGCCGTTGAGCTCGGCGGAGGGCGACGGGCCCACCTCGCCCGACTCCATCGTCCCCGCCGGGATCGGGTCGTGATCCGGGCCCATGAGCCACAGCTGGTAGGCCCGGCCCTCGGCGGGCTCCGGGATCCCCGACATGGTGATGACCGCCATGTCGGCCGACATGGACGCGAGCACCGTCGCACTACCGCTGTCGCCCACCTGACCGCGGGCCACCTCGAGATCTGGAGCCGTGAGCAGGGACGTGACCTCGTCCGGCATCGACGCCGAGGGCGGGGCCGCGACGGGCACGTTGTCCTCCGTCCCGGCGCCGTCAGTGAGTCTCCCGATGGTCACACCGGCGGCCACCAGCACCACGGCCGCCGCCGCGGTGGCGACGAACGTCCACCCCCGGGGCCGTCGGCGCTCACGCATCCGGTTCAGGTCGACCACGGCGGCGCCCCCGGAGTCACGGGAGTCGCCGGAGTCCGGGTCCGCGGACGTGCCGGCCCTGTTGTCCGCGGCCGCGTGATCGAGCACCCGGGCGCGGAGTTCGGGCGGAGGCGGGACGTCCAGATCGGCGTCCGCGACCAGGTCGGCCGCGATCTCCCGGGTGGACCTGATGTGCGCGAGCATCGATACCCGCTGCTCGGCGGGCGCGGCGACCAGCGCCTGCTCGACCGCGTCCGCCTCCTGTTCGGGCAGCGCGTCCAGCGCGTAGAGGTCGAGATCCCCGGGATGAACCGTGTCGGGGGACTCCCGATGATCATGGTGTCGAACGGTCATGCCAGCTCACCTCCCAGGCAGCTCTTGAGACGGCGCAGGCCGTCGCGGATCCGGGACTTGACCGTGGGCAGTGCGGCCTCCAGTCGGTCGGCGACCTCCCGGTAGGTCAGTCCCGAGAAGTACGCCATCTCGATGGACTCGCGCTGGTTGTCGGTCAGCTCCCCCAGACACCGCCGGACGTCGGCGGCGTTCTCGTCCCGGGAGATCTGGTCGGTCACCTGCTCGGCGACATCCCCTGTGTGCGCGATCCCGGCTGCCGCGTCCGCCTCGTCACGGCGGGCCGCGGAACTCTCTGACCGGACCCGGTCCACCGCACGCCGGTGGGCGATGGTCAGCACCCAGGAATGGACCGATCCGAGCTTCGGGCTGTACCCGGATGCCTGCTTCCAGACCTGGAGGAACACCTCCTGGACGGTCTCCTCCGCGTACCCGGGGTCGCGCAGGATCCGGAGCGCGAGACCGTGGACGCGGGGCGCCATGAGGTCGTAGAAACGGGCGAAGGCCTCGAGATCGCCGGCCGCGGAGAGCTCGAGCAGGCGCCCCGGATCGGCCAGCGACGGGGCGATGGGCTCGGACACGATGGACAGTCTAGTGCGGACCGGGTGGATGGCCGGGAACGGGCGGGCGGTGGGGCGGGGCGTGTCGACGACGGTCATCACTCCGACACCCGGAATGTGCGGTTGTGCCAGCCGGTGGCGCCGGTGGGGATCGGGGCCTGCCGCATCTCCGTCTGCACCTCACCCGTGGAATCGGTGGCCCGGACGGACAGCGTGTGCAGGCCGGGCTCGGCGTCCCAGGTCCAGGACCACATGCGCCAGGTGTCGATGGAGTACTCGGTGGCGAGCGTGGCGTCGTTCCACGGCCCGTCGTCGACCTGTACCTCCACGCGGTCGATGCCCCGCTGCTGGGCCCACGCCGTCCCCGCCACCACGACGGGTCCGGGCGCCAGCTGCGCGAGTGGCGCGGGCCTGTCGATGCGGCTCGCGGTCCGGATCGGCCCCTTCTCGCCCCAACCCCGGTCGGTCCAGTAGGCGCTGGCCTGGTCGAAGCGGGTGACCTCCCAGTCCACCACCCACTTGGTGGCGGAGACGTAGCCGTACAGGCCGGGCACGACCTGGCGGACCGGGTATCCGTGCTCGAGGGGCAGCGGTTCGCCGTTCATCCCCACCGCCAACAGTGCGTCGCGACCGTCCGTCAGGGCGTCGAGCGGGGTGCCCGCCGTCCATCCGTCGACGGAGGTCGACAGCAGCATGTCGGCCTCGGGCAGCGGGCCGGCTTCGGCGAGCAGCTCGGCGATCGGGAAGCCGGTCCAGGTCGCGTTTCCGGCCAGGTCGCCCCCGACCTCGTTGGACACGCAGGTCAGGGTCACGATGCGGTCCAGGAACTCCCTGCTCGTCAGCGACTCCCAGTCCAGCTCGATCTCCCTCTCCACCATCCCGTGGATCCGCAGTCGCCAGTCCGCCGTGGTCAGGGCGGGCACCCGCAGCGCGGTGTCGATGCGGTAGAAGTCCCGGTTGCTCGTGAGGAACGGCGTGACCCCGGGGACGTCGGGCACCACTCCGGCGGGCACCGGTGCGGCCGCGTTGCGGCTCAGGACACGCGGCAGCCGGAGCCCCGAACGTTCGGCGAGCGCGTCGGCCGCGCGGCGGGTGAGGGCGGCCCCTGTCGCGCCCGCCGCTGCGATCACGGCCACGGCTGAGCCGGCCAGGATCAGGAAGCGCCGACGATCGGGTTCCGTGTGCGCGGCGGGTGTCACCTCGTCCGGGCGATCACCGGCGTCGGAACCGGGAACGGCCTCGGCGTCACCACCTCCGGACCGCTGAGCGGGGTACAGCGCGCCGATCATCAGCCGGAGGGCCACCACGGCGAGCACCGTGCCCACGATCGTCGGCAGTGCCCACAGGGGCCCGGCGGTCGGACGGGTCACCGCCGCGAGCGTTCCCACGGCACCCAGGGCCGCGATGACGAGGGAACCCACGGGTCGGCGCGGACGCTCGACGAGACCGACGACCACCCCGAGGATCGCGAGGATCACGGCGAGACTGATCAGCAGCGCGGGTTTGTCCGCGGTGCCGAGCGCGTCGATGGTCGCCTCGCGCACGGCCGACGGAGCACGGTCGACCACCGAGTCGGCCACCGCGAGGAACGGCGAGGAGCCGGGGGCGATCAGTCCCGCGATCGCGTGACCGACCGCGAGGGCGACGCCGGTCGAGAGGAGCCCCGCGGAGATCCGGGCCGTCACGCGGGGTCTGGGCTGTGTTGTGTCCACATCAAGGATTCGGAGCGCAGGCCCTCTCGGACGGCGCGCAGGAAATCTCCGGTGCCCACCCATCCGGTCTGGCAGCAGTGCCGAAGAACCTGTGACCCAGCACGCAAGGCTCTGTTGAAAGGACCAACACAATGAGCACTACGATCTCCCGCCGTATGGCATCGATCGCGGCGGCTGCCGCGGTGAGCGGCCTCGTCCTCGCCGGCTGTGCGAACGACGACAGCACGTCCACCGAGGCCGAGGGCACCACGTCTGCTCCCATGACCTCGGAGATGATGACCTCCGAGACCACCGCCATGGACGAGGGCGCCGACACCATGTTGGTCGGTGCCGGTTGTGCGGACTACGCCGAGGCCAACCCGGAGGGGCCGGGCTCGGTCGACGGCATGGCCGAGGAGCCGGTCGCCACCGCAGCCTCCAACAACCCGCTGCTCACCACGCTCACGGCCGCCGTGTCGGGCGAGGTGAACCCGGACGTCGACCTGGTCGACACGCTCAACAACGGTGAGTACACGGTCTTCGCCCCGGTGGACGACGCGTTCGCCCAGGTCGATCAGGCCACGATGGACCAGCTCGGCACCGACGCCGATCTGCTGACCACCGTCCTGACCTACCACGTGGTCGAGGGCCAGATCTCGCCCGACGAGATCACCGGCATGCAGACGACCCTCCAGGGCGAGGACGTCGAGGTCACCGGCTCGGGCGACGAGCTGATGGTCAACGGCGCGAACGTCGTCTGTGGCGGCGTGCAGACCGCCAACGCCACCGTGTACCTGGTGGACGAGGTGCTGATGCCCCCGATGTGATCCCTGATCACGACGGAGCATGATCCGGGGCCCGGCCCGACGCGAGAGCGTCGGACCGGGCCCTCGGCATTTCCGGGCCCTCGTCATTTCCGCACCCGGAAGCGTTGACATGCCCGCTCCCGTGTGGTTGATTAAGCTATCGCCTAATTAAGGAAACAGTGAAGTGAAGCAGGCTGGTGATCCGCTGTCCCGGGTGTTCCAGGCGCTCGCCGATCCCACTCGTCGCGGGATCCTCGAGCGGCTCAGCACCGGGCCGGCCACAGTGGGCGAGGTGTCGGAACCCTTCGACATCAGTGCACCCGCCATCTCGCAACACCTCAGGATGTTGGAGGCCGCCGGTCTCGTCGAACGCAGCACACGCGCCCAGTGGCGCGTGTGCACGCTCCGACCGGAACCGCTGGACGCCGCCACGGACTGGGTCGAGCGCAACCGCGCGCTGTGGCAGCAGAACTTCGACCGACTCGACGACGTGCTCACCGACATCCGGCCCGGGCACGCCGACCCCACGGATAGAGGAAGCACACCTCGATCGAAGGAGTGACGACATCATGTCTGTCGCAGAATTCACCATCACCCGCACATTCGACGCCCCGCGCGAGACCCTCTGGCGCGCGTGGACGGATCCGACCCTGGCCGCCCGCTGGTGGCACCCGCACGAGGTCACGACCCCCGCGGACAGCGTCTCGATCGACCTCCGTGAGGGCGGGAGCTACGCCTACCTCATGATCGACCCGACCGGCGGCGAGTGGCCGACCGCGGGCGAGTACCTCGAGGTCCGCGAACCCGACCGGCTCCGGTTCACCTGGGGCAGCCCCGGCGACGAGCGCGGGGACGACGTCCCGGTCATCACGGTCGACCTCGCCGACGCCGGCGAGGGGCGCACCCTGATGACCTTCCACATGGCTCGTCACGCCGACGACCGGGGCTCCGAGCACAGCGTCCACGACGGCTGGACCGAGGCGTTCGAGGAGTTGGACGGCGTCCTCGCGGCGACTGCCGCCCGCTGACGCCGTTCCCGGCAGGCGGCCGGGTCGCCTGCCGGGAAGGCCGTCAGAACCAGTCGTCGCGCATGTCCAGGGTGGTGCGGTCGCCCGCGGCCAGCAGGTCGAACTTCGCGTCGACGACGGGGAGTTCACGCTGCAGGAAGTACGTCGCGGCCCGCAGCTTGCCGGCGGCGAACGCGTCCGAGTCGTCGTCGGCACGACCACCCAGCGCCAGAACCTGCTCCAGCCAGATCCAGGCGATCACGATGTGTCCGGCGGCCTCGAGATACTCGGTGGCGTCGGCGAGGAACGCCTCGGGGTCGGAGGCCCCGACCCCCGCGAGTGCGGTGGTTACCTCGATCAGGCGCGCCACCCGCGGTCGCAGCAGCGCCGCGAACGACTCGGCCGGGCCGCCGGCCGCCTCCGCCCGATCGCAGGTGGCGGCGACGGTCTCGCTGAGCGCGGCCAGCCCGGCACCGCCCCGGGCCAGGACCTTGCGGCCCAACAGGTCCTGGGCCTGGATCCCGTGGGTGCCCTCGTGGATCGGGTTGAGGCGGTTGTCGCGATAGTGCTGCTCGACGTCGTAGTCGATGGTGTAGCCGGCCCCGCCGAGCACCTGCACCGCCAGCTCGTTGGCCTTGAGGCACCACTGCGACGGCCACGACTTGGCGATGGGGGTGAGGACGTCCAGGAGCGTCGTGGCGGCGGCGGACTCCTCCGGGGAACCGGTTTTCTCGTCGTCGACGAGCCTCGCGCAGTACAGACCGAGCGCCAGCGCGCCCTCCACGTACGACTTCTGGGCCAGCAACATCCGCCGCACGTCCGCGTGCCCCGTCAGCATGACCTGGGGTGAGGACGGGTCGGTACCGACCGGCCGGCCCTGCGGCCGGTTACGCGCATAGTCCAGTGACTTGAGGTAACCGGTGTACCCGAGCGCCGTGGCGCCCAGTCCCACGCCCAGGCGCGCCTCGTTCATCATGGTGAACATCTTCTTGAGCCCGGTGTTCTCCTCGCCCACCAGGTAGCCGACGGCGCCGGGCCGCCCGCCCGGGGTGTGCATGCCCTGGCCGAGGGTGGGCATGGTGTTGACCGTCCCCCGGAACCCCATCTTGTGGTTGAGGCCGGTGATCACGATGTCGTTGCGCTCCCCGAGCTTGCCGTCCTCCTCGACGAGGAACTTGGGTACCACGAACAGGCTGATGCCCCGGGTGCCGGCGGGGGAGCCGGGCACCTTGGCCAGCACCAGGTGGACGATGTTCTCGGCCATCTGGTGCTCGCCGCCGGAGATCCACATCTTCTGACCGAACAGTCGGTGGGTGCCGTCCGGCTGCGGCTCGGCCCGGGTGGTGATATCGGCCAGGTTGGAGCCGGCCTGCGGCTCGGACAGGCACATGGTGCCGGTGAACCGGCCCTCGACCATCGGCTTGACGTACCGCTCGATCTGCTCGTCCGAGCCGTGCTCGATCAGCAGGTTGGCGTTGGCGGAGGTCAGGAGCGGGTAGGCGGCGGTGGAGACGTTGGCCGCGTAGAACCACGCCATGCAGGCCAGGTAGGCGGTGTAGGGCAACTGCATGCCGCCCACCCGCTCGTCCATCGCGGCGCCCACGAGGTCCGCGTCGGCGAAGCGGCGCAGCGCCTCACCGATCTCCGGGACGAGTTCGACCTCCTCGCCCACCAGCGTCGGCTCGTTGAGGTCCGCCTTGCGGTTGTGGGGCGCGAAGTACTTCTCGGCCAGCTCGGCGGACAGGTCCACGACGGCGTCGATCGTCTCGCGCGAGTGGTCCGCGTACCGCTCCCGTGAGCACAGCTCGGATACGGCGAGCCAGTCGTGGAGCAGGAAGTCGATGTCCGCGCGGGACAGCACGGTGGAGGGGAGCGGGCGCGAGGCAGTCATGCCCCGCAGGCTACTTGGCCGGGCCTGGTGTGGACTCGGGCCGTGCACGGCTGCCGGGCCCCGGCGAGTGGTCGATACTGCTCACATTCGTCGAGGACGCGACCCCAGATCCCCGCATCTGCGACCACTCGTCGATCTGCGGACACCGGCACCCCGCGGGACCGTCAGCTCCCGCCGGTGGCCCGGGCGAACTTCTGGCCCATGCCGAGCATGGTCCTGGCGTACACGGCGGGCATGAACCGCTTGCCGCGGTAGGACTTCCGCGCGTCGGGGTCGGGGAGGATGAGGAACTGCTTGGCGTCCAGCCCCGCCATCACCTCGGCGGCGATCTCGTCGGCGCCCCGCTCGGAACGGTCGATGAGTTTGCTCGCGAAACCGCTCGCGGCGGGGTCGGAGGAGTTGAGGCTCGAGGCCAGGTTGGTCCGGAAGAACGACGGGCACAGCACGGAGACGGTGATCCCGGACGGCTCCAGCTCCCACCGCAGGCTCTCGGAGATCGCCACCACCGCCGCCTTGACCGCCGTGTAGGACGCCATGGTCGGCGGGTGGACGAGCCCCGCGAGGGAGGCCGTGTTGACCAGGTGCCCGCGGCCCTGGGTCTTGAGCATCGGCACGAACGTCCGGCAACCCCGGGCCACGCCCAGCAGGTTGATGTCGGTGATGAGCCGCCAGTCCTCCTCGGTGAGGTACTCGATGCGGCCGCCCTGGGCGATGCCGGCGTTGTTGACCAGCACGTCGATGCCGCCCCAGATCTGCTCGACCTCGGCTCGTGCCGCCTGCCACTCGTCCTCGGAGCGCACGTCCAGACGCAGGTACCGGGCGTCCTCGGGGACCGACGCGGGCCGGTCGTCGGTCGGGGCGAGGTCGGTGACGAGCACGCGGTCGCCCCGTTCGAGGAACGCGGTGGCCAGGGCCAGGCCGAGGCCCGAGGCGCCGCCGGTGACCAGGACGCGCCGGTTGGTCTCGGCAGGGGAGGGGGAGGACACGAAGGGCAGGGTCACGCGGGGCAGACGCATGACGCGAAACCTACCGGTTCATCCCCGTGCCAGTGGGACGGGCTGCCCCGCGACGCCCAGGAAGTCCGCTGCCATCTCCACCGCGGGCCCCGACGAATCGGCACCCTCGATCAACACCGCCAACGCGACGTCCCCGGTGGAGCCGACGAACCACCCGTGGGACGGTCCGGTCGCCACCTCGGCCGTCCCCGTCTTGCCGCCCAGGCCCGGGATCGAGCTCGCGGCCGTCGCCGTTCCCGACCGCACCGTCTGCTCCATGTACCGCCGCAGGGTGTCCACGACGCTCTGTGGCAGGGGTTCGGGCGTCTGGTTGGGCACCGCGGGCATCCCGTCGATCACCTGCGGGACGATCATCCGGCCACCGTTCGCGAGCGACGCCGTCATGACCGCCATCCCGAACGGGCTGGCCAGCACCTCGCCCTGCCCGATCGCGGCCTCGACGCGGGCCGGGCCCTGTTCGGTGACGGGCACCTGTCCGGTGATCGTGGTCAGTCCCGGGGTGGAGAAGTCCACGCCCAGGCCCAGCCTGGCGGCGGTGTCGCGCATCGCCTCGGGCGCCAGCCGGTCGCTGATCACGGCCTGGCTGGTGTTGCACGAGCGGGCGAACGCGGTCTCCAGGGGCACCGGGCCCAGGGCGAAGTCGTCGTCGTTGGGGATCGTGCGCCCCGAGACGGTGATCGAGGCCGGGCACGGGACGATCTCCTCCGGACCCACCACGCCGGTGTCGAGTGCGGCGGCCGTGGTGACGACCTTGAACGTCGACCCCGGGGGGAACAGTCCCTCCAGGGAGACCGGGCCCTGGGCGTCCGCGGCCGAGTTCTGGGCGACGGCCAGTACCCCACCGGTCGAGGGCTGGATCGCGACGAGCGAGGCCGCCAGTCCGCTGCCGTCCACCGCGCGCTGGGCCTCGAGCTGCATCGACGGCTGGATGGTGCTGACCAGGTCGCTGACCTCCTCCATCGGCGCGCCGCCCAGCTCGAGCGGCTCGGCGTCGGGGTTGTCGATGGTCGCCGACCAGCCGCCGTTCTCGCGGAGTACGTCGATCCAGGCGCCCTCCAACCCGATCAGTGCCGGCGAGCGCAACGAGCGGTCGACCTGGAGGAGTCGTCCCGACTCGGGCAACGTCACCCCAGGGAGCGCGGCGAGCTGCTCGCGGATCGGGGCGACGTCCTCGGGGCGCAGGGAGACCACCGTGACCGGCTGGTCGCCGGCCTCGGACATGGCATCGCGGATGCTCTGTCCGGTGATTGTCGGGGCGGCCCCGCTCACCAGGGCCGCGACGGCGTCCGCGCTGCCGATCGCGTCCGGCGCCAGCGTCACGCCGGTCACCGGAGTCCACCGGAATAGCGGGGCTCCGGTCCGGTCCATGATGTCGGTGTCCCAGTCCAGGTTCTCGACGTAGTTCAGCTGTCCGCCGGGCTGGAGGCGGGTGTCGAGGACGGTCGGCGCCCAGTCGACCTTCCACTCCTCGCCCATCTTGACCGTGGCCGCCTCACCCGAGGTGGTGATGGTGCGCGGGGGGCTCTCCTCCGCCGGGGGCTGAGTGGCGGGCGGCAGGGTCCACGTGATCTCGAGCGGGACGGGGTCCTTGTCCGGCCGTCGGTCGCTCCCGGTGGTGCTCGCCGTGGAGATGCTCCCGCCGAGTGTGCCGCGGTTGGCGTCGATCAGCTCCTGCGCGGCGGCCGGATCGGTCGTCAGTGCCGCGGCACCCTCGATGTTGCCCCGCGCGATCTCGTCCACGAACTGCTGGAGTTCGTCCGCGCCGGTGTCGCCGGTGAGCGCCGCACAGCCCCCGCCCGCCAACGCCACGGCCAGGGTCGCCGCGACGAGGCCGGCAGCGGGCCGGTACCGGCGGTGGGTTCTGCTGGGATACCGGTGGTGGCGTGGCGTGGGCGTCATCTCTCCACGAAACCAGAAACGCGCTCCGTCCGCACCGGGGGTCGCCGGCGAGAACGCCCGGTTGACCTCTCGGATAGCCCTGCCCGCCGCGGTCTCGGGCGCCGCCCGGTCAGGGACGGATGCCACCCGGGGCGCCGCCGGCCGGCGGTGGCGCGGCGCCCCCGGCTGCGTAGGCTCGGCCCCCATGACCAGTAGTCGTTCCGGCCCGGTGCCGGACCCGGTGCCGGATCCCGTGACCGCGGGGCGGAGCGGGCCCGCAGTGATGCGGACCGGACCGTCCCCCGTCACCTCCGGCCTGGCGCGTGTGATGGACGATCTGGTCCGTGTGCCGGGCACCCGGTACCGCGTGGGCCTGGACCCGGTCATCGGGCTGGTGCCGATCGTGGGCGACGCGGTGGGGACGGTGGTGGCCGCCGCGGTCCTCGCCGAGGCCGTGCGGAACCGGGTGCCGGTGCACATCCTGTTCCTGATGGGGTGGAACTACCTGGTGGACGCGGTGTTGGGCGTGATCCCCTTCGTGGGTGATGTGGCCGACGTCGCGCACAAGGCCACGTCCAAGAACCTCCGGCTGGTGGACCGGACCATCGCCGAGGGGCGGCGCGTCGACACCGACGCCCGCGGCTACCTGCTGCGGGCGGTCGGCGCCGTGGGCCTGATGTTGTTGCTATTGCTCGGCATGGCGGGGTTGGCGTTGTGGGGGCTGCTCCGGGTGATCGGCCTGTTCTGACCCCGGCCCCTCGCCGCGCTAGACGGTGGTGACCGGCAGGAGGCGCCGGACCACGTCGTCCAGCGTCAGGACGCCCCTGACCTCCGAGACGTGGGTGCCCGGGTGTCCACCGGATTTCTCGACGACGACGAGGTGGGCCCGTGCCTCGCGCATCCTGCGGAACGCCTCGGCCACCGAGAGGTCGTGTTCGAGGGACAGGCTCGGCCGCATGAGTTCGCGTGCCGTGGCGGCCGACCGGACGTCGATCGAGTCCCGTGCGTGCACCACGCCCACCGCGGTGTCGCCCTCGATCACGAGCAGACGCAGGTGGCCGGTCCGGCGCGCCGTCTCGCGGATCTCCTCCGGCGAGGCGTCCACGCTGACCGCCGACATCTCGTCCGGGGCGGCGGGCGTGTCCACCCCGCGCTCGCCCAGCAGGTCGCCCACGGTGAGCTCCTGCAGCTCCAGTGCGTTGAGCAGCTGGCGGTGGTGGGTGTCGTCGAGGGTGCCGGCCTCGCCGGAGTGGCGCACGAGCTCACGCAGGGAGTCGGCGTCCTGGCCGGAGGCCACCTCGTCGCGGGTCTCCACACCGAGACGATGGAGGATCCGGTTGGCCATGGTGTTGAGCATCACCAGCAGCGGGCGGGTGAGCCAGAGGAAGGCCCGCATCGGGATGGCCAGCAGCGTGGCCGAGTACTCCGGGTGCGTGATGGACCACGACTTCGGTGCCATCTCGCCCACCACGAGATGCAGGAAGGTCACGATGAGCAGGGCGAGGATGAACGCGATGACGTCCGCGGTCCAGTAGGGCAGGCCCCACCCGGCGAACACCGGGGTGAGCCAGTGGTGAACGGCGGGTTTGGTGACGGAGCCCAGCGCCAGGGCGCACAGCGTGATCCCGAGCTGGGAACCCGCGAGCAGCAGCGTGAGTTCGGACGCGTTGCGCAGTGCGGCCCGGGCCGCGGCACTGGAGGCCGCGGCGTCCTCGAGACGGTGGCGCCGCGCGGAGATGAGGGAGAACTCGACGGCCACGAAGAACGCGGACGCCGCGATGAGCAGGATCGTGGCGACCACGACGACCAGCGGGTTGCTCATGAGGCCCGATCCGGCCTCGGCGGCGAGCAGGGATGTGGTGGGGTTCATCGTGTGGCCTCCTCGACCACGACGTGCAGTTCAGCCGGCACACGTCGTTCGATCCGGCGTACCTCGGTCCTGAGGACCCGGTCGGCGGATATCTCTTCGAGGACGTCCGTGTCGGGGAGGGGGATGTCGACGCAGTCGCCGACCTCGGGCAGGTCGCCGGTGGTCTCGATCACGAGGCCGCCGAGGGTCTCGGAGTCCACCTCGGGGAGGGTGATCTCGAGCAACCGCTCCACCTCGTCGAGGTGGGTGTCACCCGCGAGCAGCCAGCCCAGCCCCTCGCTGACAGGCGTTCCGGCGGCGAGTTGGGGGTCGTGCTCGTCCGCGATCTCGCCGACGATCTCCTCGGCCATGTCCTCCATGGTGACGACGCCGGCGAAGCCGCCGTACTCGTCGACCACCACCGCCATCTCGGACTCCTCGGCGCTCAGGCGGGCGGCCACGTCCGGAAGGGGAAGGGAGGCGGGCACGACTATCGGCGCCCGCATCAGGGTGGACACCGCCGTGAGATGGGCGTGCTCGTGGTCACTCACGGAGAGCAGGTCGTGCAGGTCCACGATGCCGATCACGTCGTCGGAGTCGTCGCCGACGACCGGGTAGCGGGTGTGGCCGGTGGCCATCTTCGTCAGGACCTCGTCCACCGTGTCCTCGGCGCGGACGACATCGGTGCGCGAGCGCGGGATCATGGCGTGTTCGGCGGGTTGACCGGGGAAGTCGAGCATGCGGTCCAGCAGGCGGCTCAGCTCCGGGGACAGCTCACCGGTCTCGCCGGACTCGGCCACGATGTGTTCGAGGTCGCGGGCGGTGGCGGAGTGCTCCTTGTCGTGCACCGGTTCGATGCCGACCGCCTTGAGGAGTGCCTCGGACGCCTTGTCGAACAAGCCGATCAGCCAGCCGAACAGTCCGAGGTAGATCGTGGTGGAGCGGGCCAGCCAGCGGGCCACCGGCTCGGGCTTGGCGATCGCGAGGTTCTTGGGCACCAGCTCGCCGAAGATCATCTGCACGACCGTCGAGAAGAGCAGCGCCAGGACCGTGCCGACGACCACACCCACCGCCTGCGGCACGGAGGCCATCCCGAGGAGTTCCCCGATCGAGCGGCCGATGAGGGGTTCGGCGACGTACCCGACGACCAGTGTCGTGACGGTGATCCCGAGCTGGGCGCCCGAGAGCATGAAGGATGTCCGCCTGGTCACGCCGAGTACCCGGGCCGCGGCCGGGTCGCCCTTCTCCGCCGCGGCCCCCATCCGGGAGCGGTCGACGGCCATGAACGCGAATTCCTGGGCCACGAAGTAGCCCGTGAGCGCGGTGATGGCCAGGACCACCACGACGCCGATCAGTAACGAGAGCGCGATGCTCATCCGGTGTTCCCCCTTCCGAGAAGGGGGCTGATAGATCGGGCCGGTGTATCGGCTCGGCTCACTGGAGGTGCTCCTGCGCTTTCGTCGGGGTGGGTCACGGGTCGGTGCCCGGGTTGACTGTCGATTGTCCCGCTCATCGGGGGAATTGTCGACTCCCCGTCCGCGGTCTGTGTGTGGTGGGCGGGTCCTACCCGGCGGAACCCTGCTGCCAGGTGCTCCACGGCACCGACCAGTCGCCGTTCTGCCAGACCTGGAGGTCCGGCCCCCCGGTATTGCGGACCTCCACGATGTCCCCGGCCACCGCCTGGTCGAAGTACCAGGATGCGTCCTCCGGGGACAGATTGAGACACCCGTGCGAGACGTTGGTGTTGCCCTGCGCCCACACGGAGGAGGCGAGGGCGTGGAAGTAGATCCCGTCGTTGGAGATCCGCACCGCGTCGTCGACGGTCAGCCGGTAGCCGGCGGACACCGGCAGCCCGTAGGTCGAGGAGTCCATGAGCACCGACCCCGCCTTGTCGAGGACCGTGTACGTGCCCGGTTGCGTCCAGAAGTGCATGCTCACGCCGTTGTAATTGGCCCAGCCGCCCTTGCCCATCGACGTGGGCATGGTCTTGACCAGCTCCTGGTTGTGGAACACCGAGACCGTCTTCGTCGCGTCGTCCGCGATGGCGACCCGGCGGTCCCCGATCGTGAAGTCGACCTCCGCGCCCTCTCCGCCCCACTGGCCGCCACCGAGGTTCCTGCCCTCGGTGTCCACCTCCACCTGCACCCGGGTGCCGGGCGCGTAGTAGTCGCGCGGCCGCCAGTGCGCGGTCGACTCGTCGACCCAGAACCAGTTGCCCTCGACCGCGGGCTCCGTCGTGACACTCATGTGCTCCTCGACGGCCTCGCGGTCCGCGACGGCCTGGTCGAATCTGGCGGCCACGATGATGCCGACGCCGTAGTCACGGTTCGATTCCAGTGCACCCCCGCCCGAGGAGACCAGGGTGGGACTGAGGATGGCCTGGGGTTCGGCCATGGTGAACGTGCGCGTGTCGGTCGTCGGACCATCGGCCCGGCCCTCGTAGGTGATGTCCAGGGTGTAGGTGCGCCCGTAGCCGAGGGTCACCGAGGGCTCCCAGGTGGAGGCGTCCCGCGACAGCTCGCCGTCGATCTCCTCGCCGGCGTCGTTGGTGAGCACCACGTCGGTGAGGGAGCCGTTCTCCACCACGGCCCGCACGCCGTCCACCACGGCCACCTCCGTCGCGCCGTGGGCAGGGGTGACCCGGAGCGCGGCGGGTGCCGGCGCCTCAGAGGTCTCGGACGGGGTGGTCTCTCCCGCCGAACCGGTCGGGACGGGGATGGTGCACGCGGTCGCGGTCAGGAGGAGGGCGAGCAGTCCGGCGAGAAGGGCGAGGGGGACCAGTGCCGCCGAGCGCGTAGTGGTTCCGGACGCGCTGGTTCCGGATTCGGACAGGGGCATGCGTGACTCCGAGGCAGAACTGAGGGTTACCGGTGAACACCGGCTTATGGGCTCATGATGCCCGGGGGGTCCGACACGACACGAACCCACACGGGCTCCGGGGGCGTGTCGTTGCGGAGTTGTGACCGTCAGGGTGCGGGTTCCCGCCCCACACGACTCGCACCTGACGGGTACAACGGAGGTCATGAGTATCGATCGTCCAGTGACCATCATCGGCGGCCACGGCAAGGTCGCTCTCCGCGCCGCCCGGATCCTGACGGAGGCGGGCGCCCAGGTGAACTCGGTCATCCGCAGGGAGGAACAGGCCGATGACATCCGTGAGACGGGCGCGAGTCCCATTGTCGCGGACGTCGAGGAACTCGACGTGGAGGGCCTGGGAGAGGTACTGCGCGGAAGTGGCTCGGTGGTCTGGGCCGCGGGCGCCGGCGGGGGTAGCGCGGAGCGCACCTACGCGGTCGACCGGGACGCGGCGATCCGGTCGATGGACGCGTCCTCGAAGGAGGGTGTCGAGCGGTTCGTGATGATCTCCTATGACGGAGCCGGACCGGACCACGGGGTGCCCGAGGACAGTTCGTTCTACCCGTACGCCGAGGCCAAGGCCGCTGCAGACGCGCACCTGCGGGACTCGGACCTGCAGTGGACCATCCTCGGACCGGGCATGCTCACCGATGAACCCGGCGGGGAGACGATCGGCGTGGGCGACGACAAGCGTGAGGACCGGGCCACGAGCCGGGACGTCGTGGCCGCCGTCGTGGCAGCGGTCCTGCGCAGGCCGGACACGGTCGGCCGGACCATCGAGTTCTCCGACGGGCAGACCCCGATCGGGGAGGCCCTGACCAGGGAGTGATCTACCCGTGACCCGCCACCGGTCGTCGACTCCGTGGTGGGCACGCCCCCTACCCGGGGATGGCACGGCTATCCTCGACGGGTGCGGATCCTGGTGGGCGGCTCGTGGATAACCGTGTCCTGCGCCCTTCTCACCGCCTTCTGGGCCGTCCCGCAGTTCCTGATCACGGGGACCGTCACCCTCAGCGCGCACCCGTTGTTCGCGATCCTGTTCCTCTTCCCAGCGCAGATCGGTGTCCCGGTGTGTCTGCTGGTGGCCCTCAACTCGGTACTGTTGCTCGCCCGCGGCCGCCTCGTCACCACCCCGCGCCGGTTGCTGGCCGGGGGCCAGATCCTCACGGTGGCGCTGCTCGTCATCTGCGCGGTCCTGCTGGTCCTGCCCACCACGTTCGGGCGGGAGTTCATCGTGATGGCGCTGGCGTTCCAGATCGGGCAGGTCGTGGTGGCGGTGGGGCTGGCCCTGCACCTCCTCGGGCGGCGGAGATTCCGGCGCCGAGCCGACATCGCCGGAGCGGCCTGAGACACGGCCCGGTCGGAGGTGCTGCGCGGCGGGCCCTGTCACGCCGCGTCGGGGCGGGTGGGCTGACACTATGGGGTCATGCGCGCTATCCACATCTCATCCCATGACGGTCCCGACGCCCTCGAGGTGGTCGACCTTCCGGAGCCGGAGCCGGGAGCGGTCCTCATCGACGTCCACGCCTCGGGGGTGACGTTCCCCGAGGTGCTCCAGACCCGGGGGAAGTACCAGATGTCGCCCCCGCTGCCCTTCGTTCCCGGCTCGGAGGTCGCCGGGGTGGTCCGCTCCGCCCCCGAGGGCTCGGGTTTCGCCGCCGGCGACCGGGTCTGCGCGTTTCCCGGCCTCGGCGGATTCGCCGAGGTGGTCTCCACCGACCCCGCCCAGGTGTTCCGGTTGCCCGACTCGATGACCTTCGCCCAGGGTGCGTCGATCCCGATGAACGTCCTCACCGTGCACTTCGCGCTGGCCCACCGCGGTCGACTGCAGCCCGGGGAGACGGTCCTCGTGCACGGTGCGGGCGGCGGCATCGGGATCGCCGCCACCCAGTTCGCCACCGCGCTGGGGGCTCGTGTCATCGCGGTCGCCTCCACCGACGAGAAGCGGGATCTGGCGCTGAAGGCCGGTGCGAGCGACGCCATCGCGCCCGAGAGCTTCAAGGACGCGGTGAAGGAGCTCACCGGTGGGAAGGGGGTCGACATCGTCGTCGACCCCGTGGGCGGTGACCGGTTCACCGACTCCATCCGCTGCCTCGGCCAGGAGGGGCGGATCCTCGTGATCGGCTTCACCGGCGGCGAGATCCCCACGGTCAAGGTCAACCGCCTGCTACTGGGCAACAAGAGCGCCGTGGGAGTGGGCTGGGGTGAGTACTGGATGAGCAACCCCGGTTACCTGCAGAAGCAGTGGGCCGAGGTCGAGCCGCTGCTGGCCGCCGGGAAGCTCGACCCGCTGGTGGGTGTCGAGCTCCCGCTGGAGAAGGCCGCCGAGGCGCTGAACCTCATGGACGGCCGCGGCGCGGTGGGCAAGATCGTCCTCACTCACGGCCGCTGACCCCGGCCGCCCGGCGTACATCCCAGCCGACCTGGCGGACACGCACCCCCGGTTGGCGGACATCTCGCAGGATTTCGCGGTGCGATCCGCCAGTTCTGCCCGCTGAACGCGGGGGCGGTGTCCGCCAACCGGCGGCGGGTGTCCGCCAACCGGGGTGGGGTGGGGCCGGTCGGCTCCGGTCTAGAAGGCGCCCTCGGGCATCTGCATGACGTCGAGATCCAGGGACTCGATGGTCGCCCGCGCGGCGCTGACCTGGGGCAGGTGTGCGCGGGCGAAGAAGTTCGCCACGGTGATCTTGCCGGTGTAGAAGTCGTGGTCGTCGCCGGTCGACTCCGGCAGCTTCTCCAGCGCGACGCCCGCCTCACGCAGCAGCATCCAGCCCACCATGAGGTCGCCGACGGCCATGAGCAGGGGGACCGCACCGAGCCCGATGAGGTACAGCTTCTCCGGGTCCTCCTGGGCGGACATCAGGTGCTCGGTGAGAGTGCCGACCATGGACTCGACGTCCCCCAGGGCGCCCGCCACCGCTGCGCGCGCGGTCTCGAGCTCGGCGGGCCCGGTCTCGTCGACGGTGCGGTGGATCTGCGCGGCCACGTGCCCGAGCGCGGTCCCGCCGTCCCGGATGATCTTGCGGAAGAAGAAGTCCTGGGCCTGGATCGCCGTGGTGCCCTCGTACAGGGAGTCGATCTTGGCGTCGCGGATGTACTGCTCGACGGGGTAGTCCTTGAGGTATCCGGACCCGCCGAAGCACTGCAGGGACTCCGCCAGGCACTGGTAGGCGCGCTCGGACCCGACGCCCTTGACGATCGGCAGCAGCAGGTCGTTGACCGTGTGCGCCAGCTCGGGCCCGGCCCCGGAGACCACCTCGGCGGCCACGATGTCCTGGTGCGCGGCGGCGTAGAGGTACACCGCCCGCAGTCCCTCCGCGTACGCCTTCTGTGTGAGCAGCGAACGGCGCACGTCGGGGTGGTGGATGACCGTGACCTTGGACGCGTCGGGCTTTCCGGCATCGGCCATGTCGTTGCCCTGCACCCGCTCGCGGGCGAACTCCAGCGCGTTCAGATACCCGGTGGACAGCGTGGAGATGGCCTTGGTCCCCACCATCATGCGCGCGGCCTCGATGGTCTTGAACATCTGCTTGATGCCCAGGTGGGAGTCGCCGGCGAGGAAGCCGACGGCGGGTCGGCCGTGCGCGCCGAACGCCACCTCACACGTGGCGGAGGCGGCCAGACCCATCTTCTTCTCGATGCCGGTCACGTACACGCCGTTGCGCTCACCCGGCGCGGCGGTCTCGGGGTCGGGCATGAACTTGGGCACCAGGAAGTAGCTCAGCCCCTTGGTGCCGGGGCCGGCGCCCTCCGGTCGCGCGAGCACCTGGTGCCAGATGTTCTCGAACATCTGGCCTGAGTCCGCGCCGGTGATGAACCGCTTGGTGCCCTCGATGTGCCACGTGCCGTCGGGCTGCTCGATCGCCTTGGCGCGCACGGCGCCCACGTCCGAGCCCACCTCGGCCTCGGTGAGCATCATCGACGAGCCGTGGTTGCGCTCGATGACCTGCTTGGCCCACTTCTGCTGCTGTTCATTGCCGATCGTGTGCATGATCTCGGCGAACAGCGGGCCGGACAGGTACATGAAGATCGACGGGTTGGCGCCCAGGAGGAACTCCGTGATCGCCCAGGTCACCACTCTGGGCGCGGCCACACCGCCGACAGCGGGGTCCACGCCGACCAGGCCCCAGCCGCCGTCCTGCCACGCCCGCACCGAGGCGACGTACTCCGGCGGGAGGGTGACCTCGTGCGTCTCGGGATCGAACACCGGCGGGTTGCGGTCGGCCACGGAGAACGACGCGGCGACCGGCCCCTCGGCGAGGGCGGCGGCCTCGGTCAGCATGGTACGGACCGTCTCGCCGTCGAGCTCGGTGTCGTCTCGTTCCAGGATCTCGTCCAGACCGAACAGATCGAACAGGACGAATTCCAGGTCACGCGGGTTGCTGCGGTAGTGGGACACTCGGAGGACTCCTCGTCGGTGGATCGGCGGGCCGACGGGCGCGCCAGGGACCAACGGTAGATCCTGGGACCCGCTCACGCGAACCAATTCGGAGTGCGCTCCGTTAACTGTCAGTCCGCGAGCCCCCCGAGTCTCCGCCCGGCCTCGGCGAGGACCTCTGGTCGCTTGCAGAACGCGAACCGCACCAGGTGCGACCACTCGTCCGAGTAGGTGTCGGTGAACGGCGCGAACGGCACCGCGGCCACCCCGATCTTCTCGGGCAGTTCCAGGCACCAGGAGGCGGCGTCGGTGACCCCGAGAGGGCGCGGATCCGCGGTGAGGAAGTAGGTCCCCTGTGTGACGGCGAGGTCCAGCCCGACGCCCGTGAGGATCTCCACGAGGTGGTCCCGCCGGTCCTGCATCTGCGCACTCAGGGCCCGGATCCACTCGCCCTCGTGTCGCAGGGCGTGCGCCACACCCAGTTGGAGTGGCGTGCCGCCGGTGAAACTCATGTACTGCTTGGCGGTCCGCACGCCTGCGACCAGGTCGGACGGCCCGGTCACCCACCCGACCTTCCAGCCCGTGCAGTTGAGCATCTTGCCCGCGCTGGAGATGCGCAGCGTCCGGTCGGCCATCCCGGGCAGGGTGGCGATCGAGACGTGTTCGTGCCCGTCGAACGTCAGGTGCTCGTACACCTCGTCCGAGATCGCGATGGCGTCGAACTCGTGGCAGAGCGCCGCCATCTCCTCGAGGTCCTCGCGCGGCAGCACCGCCCCGGTGGGGTTGTGCGGGGTGTTGACCAGCACGGCCCGGGTCCGCGGGGAGAAGGCCGCCCGCAGGGAGTCCACATCGAGGCGGAAGGTGTCGCCCGAGCGGACCATCCTCGCCGCGCGACGGGTGGCGCCGGCCATCGCGACGGTGGCGGCGTAGGAGTCGTAGTACGGCTCGATCACGACCACCTCGTCGTCGGGCTCCACCAGGCCCACCACCGCACCGGCGATCGCCTCCGTGGCGCCGACGGTGACCAACACCTCGGTGTCCGGGTCGTGGACCAGACCGGTGTGCTCGGTCTCGTGGGCGACGATCGCCCGACGCAGTTCGGGCACCCCCGTCCCGGGCGGGTACTGGTTGTGGCCCTCGCGCATGGCGCGCGCGGCGGCCTCGATCATGGACGCCGGACCGTCGGTGTCCGGGAAGCCCTGCCCCAGGTTGACGGCCTCGAACCGCACGGCGAGCTGGGAGACCTCGGAGAAGATCGTCGTGGCGTAGGGCGCGAGGCGGCGGACGGTCATGCAGGCAGCCTAGGTCGGCCGGTGGAGACCGATACGATGGACTCCATGACCGAGCCCCTCGCCGCCGCCTCGTCCACCACCGGGTCAGTCACCGCGGCCGGCCCGTCGCGCACCATCGGACCGTGCACCCAGCGCCGCACGATCCTGGCCGCCATCCCCGGGATCATCCTGCTGCCGGGGATCGCCTCGGCGTGCGGGATGACCGAGCCCGCGCAGCCGCCGTCCACCGTGCAGCAGACCACCGAGGTCCAGGCCACCACGCTCCCCGCCGCCGACGTGCCGGTCGGGACGGCCAAGCAGGTCAGGTCGGGGGACGCGACCGTGATCGTCGCGCAACCGACGGAAGGCGAGTTCGTCGCCTACTCGGCCCGCTGCACCCACCAGGGCGGGACCGTCCAGGTGGTCGAGGGCATGAGTCTGCGGTGTCCGCTCCACGGAGCCGAGTACGACGCCACCGACGGCAGGAACACCCTGGCCCCGGCCCCACGCCCGCTCGACGTGGTGCCGGTGACCGAGGCGAACGGCCGGCTGACGATCGGCTGACCCGCGCCTCGCCCGGCGACCCGCCCCTCTTCACGAGGGGCGGGAGTGACTTTCGGTGCGACTTGCGAAGGCGCGGCCGCCGGAGTAAAGATGAGAACACGTTCTCAGGGCGGGGTGAAACTCCCCACCGGCGGTGATGTCACCGGTCCCATGGCCGGCGGCGAGCCCGCGAGCGCCCCGCATCCGTGGGGGTCAGCAGACCCGGTGTGATCCCGGGGCCGACGGTCATAGTCCGGATGGAAGAGAACATCGCGTCTCCCGCGCGTTCCCGGCTCGGCCGTGCACTCCGTGGGTGGCGTGGCACAAGCCCTGGGCCGTCTGTGTTGAGCCCGTGAAAGGGGCACACGATGAGCCTTCTCGTGGAATTCCTCGACGCGCAGTTGATGATCGGCGGAGTCCCGATCCTGTGGCGCGAGATCGTCGGCAACGTCTTCGGCCTGGCCGCCGCGATCGGCGGCATGCGCCGCGTCGTGTGGGCCTGGCCGGTCGGGATCGTCGGCAACCTGACCCTGCTGACCGTCTTCCTCGGCGGCGTCTTCCACACCCCGCAGGACGTGGACCTGTACGGACAGGCCGGCCGGCAGGTCATGTTCCTGGCGGTCGGACTCTACGGGTGGTGGCGGTGGTCGCGGGACAAGCGGCTCAACGCGGCGCTGGTGGGGGAGATCGGGTCCGGGCAGGCGGGGATCGAGGCGGTCGCGGTCCGTCCGCACTGGGCCACCGGCCGGCAGCGGGCGGGACTCGTCGTCGGGATGCTCGTCGGCACCCTCGTCTTCGGTTGGATCTTCTCCCTGCTCGGCTCGTGGGGCCCGTGGGCGGACGCGTGGATCTTCACCGGATCGATCCTGGCCACCTACGGTATGGCCCGCGGGTGGACCGAATTCTGGCTCCTGTGGATCGGCGTCGACATCGTGGGCGTGCCGCTGCTGCTCAAGGCCGGGTACTACCCGTCGGCGGCGTTGTACCTGGTGTACGGGGCGTTCGTCATCTGGGGCTTCGTGGTGTGGCGGCGCGTGGACCTGGCCGCGCGGGCCGAGGCGTCGTCCAGCGGGCAGCGGTCGGAACACCTGGCTGTGGGCTAACCCCGGCGGCCGGTCCGGGTCTGAGCCGGGCGCTGCCCGCCGAGCGTTCCTCGCCGAGTGGCCGATCCCGTTCAGGTATCCCGAGGTCGCCGGCGGCGGACAGGCCCATTTGTGACCACTCGACGGGTGCGCGCGGAGGCGCTGCCGCGTCGGGCGCGCGCTGACCGCCCGCCGGAGCCGGCCCTACGCCGGGGTGCGCGCCCGACGCGGCCGTACCGCGGCCACGACGATCAGCGACAGTGCGGCGAGCGTGAAGCCGAGCCCGCGGAAGTCGATCCACGCGAACACCAGGCCAGAGAGCAGCCCGCCCGCGGCCCCGGAGAGCGCCACGGCCACGTCGGCCTGACCCTGGACGGTGGCGCGGACCGACGTCGGCACGGACGTAGTGAGCACGGTCGTGCCGGACACCAGCCCCAGGCTCCAGCCCAGCCCCAGCAGGATCAGCGCGGCCGAGACCAGCAGCGTCGACTCCGGCGGGGCGAGCGCGGCGAGCCCCCCGGCCAACAGCAGCACCAGTCCCGCGGAGACGGCGACGCGGCGTGTGCCGAACTTGTCCACCAGGAAGCCGGACAGCGGCGCGGGCAGGAACATGGCGGCCACGTGCAGCGAGATCACCAGCCCCACCACGGTGACGGCGTGGTCGTGGGCGCGCATGTGGACCGGCGTCATGGTCATGAGCCCGACCATGACGAACTGCGTCAGCGCCATCACCGCGACGCCGGTGAGCACCTCCCCCGTCCACACACGGGCGGGGGCGGGCGGCGTGGGGGCGGTCATTCCGGGGTCCGAGTGGGTGCCGTCGGCGGACAAGGCCGACGATGACGCCGACGACGACGAGGTGGCCGCCGCGCCCACGGCCGCACCCTCCCGGCGACGCGCCTCGAGCAGGGGATCGGGCCGCAGGAACAGGGAGATGACGAGCGCGGCCCCGCCGTAGGCCACCGCTGCGAGGAGGAACGGTCCGGCCAGCGGCGCCAGGCCCACGGACTCGGCGACCACGCCCGTCGGCCCCACGAGGTTGGGCCCGGCGACGGCCCCCGCCGTGGTGCCCAGGAGTACGTAGGACAGTGCCCGGCCGCGGCGCTCGGGCGTCGCGAGGTCGGCGCCCGCGTAGCGGGCCTGCAGATTGGTGGCCGTGCCGGAGCCGTAGACCACGAAGGCCGCGAACAGCAGCGGCAGCGACTCCAGGGCGGTGGCCGCCACGATCCCGACCGCGCCGAGTGCGCCGAAAGCGAAGCCCGCGGCCAGTCCCGGGCGCCGGCCCCGCGCCTGCGAGAGCCTGCCCACGGCGATCGCGGCCAGCGCGGAGCCGCCGGTGAACAGGGCGGACGGCAGGCCGGACAGTCCGGGACCGCCGAGCAGGTCCTCGGCGAGCAGCGCACCCACGGTCACGCCGGCGGCCAGCCCCGCACCGGCGAGCAACTGGCCCAGTACCAGGACGACGAGGACGCGCCGCTGGGCCCGATCGAGACCCTCGGCGACGGGTTCCGGAGGTGCGGTCGCGCCCGCGGTGCCGGAGGATCCGCCCGGCCCGGGGGTCGTGGGAACGGGTCGGGGTGCCCCGCGCTCCCGGTTCACCTGTCGACCCAGGATCTGGCGTGCAGCAGCACGTCGACCGCGGTCGCCTTTCCGGCCGGTCTCAGGTCGTGGCGCAGCGAGACCACCTCGAGTCCCTCCGCGCCGCGGGCCAGGTCGGTGATCCCGGGGAGCACGGTCGGGTCCTGCGGGCCGCCGACGCCGCGGCGCAGGTTCTCGGCGGCGTGTCCGAGGTAGACCAGGTGCCCACCGGGCCGCAGCCATCCGCCCGCGTTCCGCAGGACGCGGGTGAGGCTGTCCGGGTCGAGGTGGAGGAACCCGATGACGACGAGGTCCACGGAGTCGGTCGGTGACCAGGTGGTGGCGTCGCCGACCACCCAGTCGACGCTGCCGCTGCGACCGTCGTCGGAGTCCTTGGCCCGGGCCTGCTCGATGGCCACTTCCGAGAAGTCGACCGCCGAGACCTGCCACCCGTGCGCGGCCAGCCACCGGGCGTGCCGGCCGTCGCCGCAGGCCAGGTCGACGGCGGTGTCCACGGGCAGACCGGCGTCCTCGGCGCCCGTGACCTCGGCGACGATCCGCGCGGCCGGGGTGGTGCCCCACGCATCGGGCTGGGCGAGGTAGCGGGCGTTCCAGTCGGAGGCGTCCACGGGCGGTGGTCCTTTCGGTGCTGGCGATGTGCTGGTGGTGTCGGGGTCGGCTCCGGGGTCGGGTTCGGACGTGCCGGACCGGGGTGGCCGCGGCAGCCTAGGGCCGGCGGAGCCACCGGAGGTGTTCAGTATGGCCCTGCAGCTCCAGTCTCCTCCACAGCACGCTGCCCGGGACGGCCTGGCTGGGGTGGCACTCCACGGCGACCCGCTGCGCGGTGCGGTCGACGGTGAGTGCCAGGTCGATCTCCTCGTCGGGTCGGCCGAGGAACCCGGCGTGGCCCTCGCCGGACAGGGTGCCGCAGATGTCGTCGGAGAGGGTCCACGCCAGGACGGGCACCTCGTGGCGCTCGGCCACGCGGACGGCGGCCGCGGTCGCGGCCACGTGATCGGGGTGGCCGCTGATGCCGGTGGAGTCGAAGACGACGAGCCCGTCGGGCCGGGTCTGCTCCATCGCGTGCTCGACCTCGTCGTCGAGCACGGCCGGGTCGAGACCTGCCAGGCCGCCGTCGGGGAGGTCCCGCAGGGTGACCCACCGGGCGCCCAGCGCGTCTGCGGCCGCCCGCAGTTCGAGTTCGCGGAGCCGGGACAGCTCGCCCTCGACGCCGTGCAGGGTGGAGGCCTCGCCGCGGGTCAGGCAGAGGACGTCGACGTCCGCGCCGGCGGCGGTGAAACCCGAGAGCACGGCTCCCAGGCCGAACGATTCGTCGTCGGGGTGCGCGACCACGGCCAGCACCCGGTCCCACCTCGGCAGGCTGTTCGTCTCGATCATCGTCGGCGCCTCTCCCTCGCGGTCCATCGGTGCGTTCGCGTCCCGGGTCGGATGAATACCCGGTACCGTATCTTCTCATGGATATGCGACGCGATCGGACGGATGTCTCTCTCTTCGCCCGCGCCTGGGTGGTCGCCGGTCCCGTGCTCGATCGCCTCGGTCTCGAGAAATCGCGACGACGACTGGTCGGAGGCCTGTCGGGCACCGTGGTGGAGGTGGGCGCGGGCAGCGGCATCACCTTCGAGCACTATCCGCCCGGGGTGACCAGGGTCGTGGCGGTCGAGCCGGACCCCCACCTGCGCGCGCACGCGCACCGGTACGCGGAACACGCGAGGGTCCACGTCGATGTCGTGGACGCCGTGGCGGAATCCCTCCCGCTCGCCGACGGCGAGGCCGACGCCGTGGTGTTCGGACTCGTCCTGTGCACCGTCCCCGACGTCCCGGCGGCCCTGGCCGAGGCCCGCCGTGTCCTGGCACCGGACGGGGAGCTGCGTCTGCTGGAGCACGTCCGGGCCGTGGGGCTGCTGGGCCGCGTGGCCGACCGGATCGCCCCCGTGTGGAGCCGGGTGGGCGGAGGGTGTCAGCCGAACCGGGAGACCGGCGCGAGCCTGGCGGAGGCGGGGTTCGACGTCTCCGGCCTCAGACGTCGGCCGTTCCCGCCGGTGCTGCCGCTGACGCCGATGCTCAGCGGGTCGGCGCGCCGACGATAGCGGGACGGCCGCCCACCGCACACGCACCGTCCCCGCAGGGGCGGGCCCGCCAGCGGTAGACCACGGCCCCGGTGAGCAGCGCCAGTGAGAGTGCGGCGAGCCACGGCTGGAGCGGGGCCCACACCCCGAGCGCGCCGGTTGTCCCCAGCAGGAGCAACACGATCTTGTTGCACACGGGGCACGCCACCGCGAACCATGCAGTGAAGACGCCGACCGTGACGAGTGCGGGGCGTTCGGGCCGGTCGCTGCCGACACGGGACGCGGTGCCCGCCTCGCGCGCGGACCTGATGCCGAACCACGCCGCCGTGAGCAGCACGGTCGCGGCGAGCACCGGGTACTCCCACCAGCGCACCGGTATCTCCCGGCCGAACAGCGGGTTGGGCAGGATGTCCGTGGGGATGCCGATCAGCAGTAAGGTCCCCACGGCGGCGACCGCTGAGCGGACCGGCGCGAACACAGCGGGGTCGGTGGTCTCCGAGGGATCGCTCGGTGTGGGGCCGGTCGAATCGGGGTCGGTCGGTGCGGCGGGTGGAGGGGCGCTCATGCCACCATGGTCACCATACCGGCGGGGTATCCGCCACCCGCCCTGGACAATCGACACGGAGGGGGCCGTCCGATGGCTCGTACGCTGCCCGGGCTCGGCGAGCTCGAGACCGCGGTCCTCGAGTTGCTGTGGGACGAGTGTGCGGCAGGCGCGGGCGATGCGGTCGACGCGGGTGCTGTGGACCGCTCGGACGACCTGTCCGTCCGGCAGGTGACCGACCTGCTATCGCGGACCCGGCCACTGGCCTACACGACGGTGATGACGGTCCTGGCGCATCTCTACGACAAGGGTGCGGTGTCCCGCGAGAAGGTGGGGCGGGGATACCGCTACCGGCCGGCGCGCAGTCGCGAGGACTTCGGTGCCGACGCCCTCGGCGAGTTGCTCCGGGGGAGCGGGGACGCCGAGAAGCTCCTGCTGCACTTCGCCACCCGCGAGGGGGGCGGGCTCGACCCGGAGGAGGCGAGCGTGCTGCGCAGGATCACCGCCCGACTGCGGCGCGGCGGGGCCGGCGCCTGATGGGGGTCGGGTTGCTGGTGGCCGCACTGGTGGTGGGGGCCGGCGGGCCGGCCTACCTGCGCCGTGCGGTGGACGCGGCTGCGAGGCCGGCCGTTGCACTGGGCGCCTGGATCGGCACCGGCGTCGTCTTTCTCGCGATGCTGGTCGCCGCCCCGGTCGTGATGCACGTGCAACCGCTCAGGGGGTTCGCCCCCACCGCCGCCGCGGTCACCGCGTGCGCGGCGGTGTTCGACCCGGCGGTCGGCGGGGGCTGGCCGGCCGCCACGCGCGGCGTCGCCGTGGCCCTGGCACTGGCCGGGGTGTTCTCGGCGGTGGCGGTGGTCGGGGCGGCGTTGTCCCGGGCCCGGCGCTCGGCCCGGGAGCACGCCGGCGTGCTGAGTTCGCTCGTCGAGGCCACCGACCACGTGGAGGGGGTCCGGGTGTGGTGGATCGCCGACGATGAACCCGTGGCGTACGCGCTGCCCGGGGTCTGGTCGACGGGAACGGTCGTCGCCTCCACCGCGCTGTGGGACATGGCAGAGGAACGCCGCCGGGCGGTCCTCTCGCACGAGATCGCCCACCTCAGAGGGCGGCACCATGTCGCGGTCGCCGCTGCGGCTGCTCTGCGCGCCGCGTTCTCGTCCGTGCCCCTGCTCCGTCGGGCCGCGGCCGAGGTGTCCGTACTCGTCGAACTGGTCGCGGACCGCCGCGCGGGGCGCGTCATGGGTGGGCCTGCGGCCGTGCGAGGCGCTCTCACGGAGCTGGGCGCCCCGGCCGGTCGTGTGGCCGCGCTGGCGGCGGGCCCTGCGAGGGCCAGGGATTCCGCGGTCGCACTGGTGCACGCGGTCTCGCCGGCGGCGGTCGTCGCGGCGGCCGCGACGACCGCCGTCCTCACGTGGTGTCCGACCCTGGCCGGTTGACTGCGCGGCCCCGAGCCTTTCTACTATGTAACGTAGTAGAAAGTCGCCCGGTCGCGGGCAGGTCCAGGTCCTCGATCAGCCCGTAGGAGTTCACCCTTGTCCCGTCGTCCGAGCCTTCCGGTCATCGCGTTGTCCGTCGTGGTGACTCTGCTCATCGTCCTGGTCGCCATCCTCCTCGCCCGGGGTGTGACCGGCGGCGATCAACCCGCGGCCGGGTCCGCCACCGGCTCCGCGGCGGTGTCCGACGAGCGTCAGACCAGTCCCGAGCAGGCCCCCGGACCTGAGTCCATGGAAGGCATCGCGCGATTCGAGGAGGGGGACCCGATGGCGATGGGCCCGGTGGACGCTCCGGTCGTGATGATCATGTACTCGGACTTCCGCTGCCCGTTCTGCGCGAAGTTCTCCCGGGAGGTGGAACCGGCGCTGATCGAGAAGTATGTCGACGGCGGCGATCTGCGGATCGAGTGGGTTGACCTGCCGATCTTCGGGAAAGAGTCGATGATGGCCGCCCGGGCCGGGCGCGCCGCCGCGGACCAGGGCAGGTTCTGGGAGTTCACCGAGGTCGTGTTCGCCGACGCCCCCGACCGTGGTCATCCGGATCTCGGCGAGGAGGAACTTGTGGGTTACGCGGCCGAGGCCGGGATCGTCGACCTCGACCGTTTCCGCGCGGACATGACCAGCGACAAGTACGACGAGGCCATCCGAGCGGACTACCAGGCGGCCACCGCGCTGGGCGCGACCTCCACCCCGACATTCCTCATCAACGGGACGGGGATCGTCGGCGCCCGCTCCGTCGAGACGTTCCGCACTGTCATCGACAACTCGCTGGACGGGTGAGTGGGCGCGGATGACAGAACAGATCGGGCTCGTCGGGGGCTTTCTCGGCGGCGTGCTGAGTATTCTCAGCCCCTGCTCGGCGCTGCTGCTGCCGGCCTTCTTCGCCTACGCCTTCGGCACCCGCCGGATGATCGTCGCCCGCACCGGGTTGTTCCTGCTCGGGCTCGCGGTGGTCCTGGTCCCGCTCGGGGCGGGGATGGGGGCGATCGGCTCGCTGTTCACCGTCCATCGCGGGACCGTTACGCTGATCGGCGGCCTCGTCGTCGTCGTCCTGGGTGTCTACACCGCCCTCGGGGGCGGCTACTGGCTCCCCGGCCTGTCGGACGCCTCCTCCCGTGTCACCGGCAGCGGCCCGCTGTCGGTGCTGGTGCTGGGCGCGCTCTACGGCTTCGCAGGGTTCTGTTCCGGCCCGCTGCTCGGAGGGGTGCTGACCTTGGCGATGGCCGGGGGGTCGCCCGCCTACGGCGCCGCGGTCATGGGCGCCTACGCGATCGGGGTGGTGGTCCCGCTCGCGATTCTCGCCCTGGCATGGGACTCGCTGGGCGTGTCGCGCCGCCGGGTGCTCCGGGGTCGCGAGCTCACCCTGGGGCCGATCCGCACCCACACCACCTCGGTCATCGCCGGGTCGTTGTTCGTCGCGGTGGGGCTGCTGTTCGTACTCACCGACGGCACCGCGGCGCTCGGCTCGCTGATGGGGGTCGACGAGCAGTTCGAAATTCAACTCGCCGTCGAACGCTGGGTCGCCGGGGTGGACGATCTGTGGTTCCTCGTGGCGGCGCTGGCCCTGGCCGCCCTGGTCCTCGCCGGGTGGGTGCTGCGCGATCGGCGCCGCGCTCCTGGCAGTCGGGCGCGGGAGGGTCAGACGCGGGACCAGAGCCGCCCGGCGGGTCAGGAACCGGCCCGGAGCTGAGCCCGCACCTCGCACATCGGGGGCCGCTCGCCGGGGGAGACCTCGACGGTCTCGGCGCGGAACCCGCCGTCCGGACCCCGCCGGTGCAGGGTGAGGGTGTCGCCCGGTGGGTGGGTGTCCGGGGCCCTGCCGTGACGTCGCAGCCGCTCGAGTACCGCGAGATGCTGGTGCATCGCCATCACGGCCAGCGCGGAGTCGGGGGAGTGGCGATGGGTGCGCCTGCCCAGGTCCACCTGGGCGAGTGCGTCGAGGCCGTGGGATTCGAACAGGTCCACCAGGATCCCGATGTCCACCCCGTAGGCCCCGGCGAAGGGGATCGACTCCAGCGCCTGACGCGTCCCCGCGTACTCGCCGGCGAGCGGTTGCACGAACCCGGCCAGCGCGGGCCAGTAGGTGGCCAGCAGCGGCCGTGCGACGAGCTCGGTCACCCGGCCCCCGCCGGCCGGCAGGACGGTGCGCCCGTCGTCGAGCGGGCGTTCGTAGGCACCCTTGCAGAACACCACTCCGGGCTCGGTGAGCAGCGGCCCCAGCAGGCCGGTCGCGAACGCCGGGTCGAAGTCGCGCAGGTCGGAGTCCAGAAAGGCCACCACGTCGCCGTCCGTCGCGGCGAGCGACTTCCACAGGGCCTCGCCCTTGCCCGGGACGTCGCCCAGTGCGGGCAGCACGTCCCCCTGTGCCACGACGCGGGCGCCGGCCGCACGGGCCCGCCCCGCCGTGTCGTCGGTGCTGTGGGAGTCGATCACCACGAGTTCGTCGATCAACGGCACCCGCTCCACGAGCTCGGCCCGCAGGGCCGAGACGATCACGCCGACCGTGGACTCCTCGTTCCGGGCGGGCAGCACCACCGACACCCGGCGGCCGTTCTTGGCGGCGACCAGGTCCTCGGCGCGGAAATCCCCGGCGACGTAGGTGCGTCGCGCTGACCAGTCCCGGATCGGGTCGACCCGGTCCACCAGCGGGGTACGCGCGTTCTCGGTCACGCCCGCGATCCTGCCAGAGGTGCGCGTATGGGCGTCGCCGTGGGACGAACCCGTTCACCCTGGTGTGCCACGATGCACACTATGGATTTCTCCCCCTCCCCCCGCGCCGCCGAACTCACCGCGGCGGTCCGTGAGTTCATCGACACTCACATCGTCCCCGTCGAGCCCGGGATCCACGCCGACATCGCCCGTCGGCGCCTGGCCGGCGAGGACCCGTGGGCCGTCGACCCGCGGGTAGGTGAGTTGCAGGCTCGCGCCCGCGAGCAGGGGCTGTGGAACCTCTTCCTGCCCGCCGGGCACGAGGGCCCCTACGCCGAGCGCTACGGGACCCACGGCGGGACCGGGCTGAGCAACAGCGACTACGCGCCGGTGGCGGAGGAGATGGGCCGCTCCTTCCTCGCCCCGCTGGTGTTCAACTGCAACGCCCCGGACACCGGGAACATGGAGGTCCTGCTTAAGTACGGCTCGCAGGAGCAGAAGGACCGCTGGCTGGACCCGCTGCTCGACGGGAGGATCCGCAGCGCCTTTCTCATGACCGAGCCGGAGGTGGCCTCCTCCGACGCCTCCACCATGGCCGCCACCGCCCGGGTCGAGGGCGACGAGGTGGTGCTCGACGGCCGCAAGTGGTGGTCCACGGGCGTCGGTCACCCGGACTGCAAGGTCGGCATCTTCATGGGTGTGTCCGATCCGGACGCACACCGTTACCTGCGGCACTCGATGGTGCTGGTGCCGATGGACGCCCCCGGGGTCCGCGTCGAGCGCATGCTCACCGCCCAGGGGGTCTACGACGAGCCGCTCGGTCACGGTGAGGTGACCCTGGAAGGCGTGCGGCTGCCGGTGTCCGCCATCATCTCCGGTCCGGGCAAGGCCGCCGAGATCGCCCAGGGTCGGCTCGGACCGGGACGCGTCCACCACTGCATGCGCCTGATCGGACTGTCCGAGATGGCGCTGGACCTGGCCTGCCGTCGCGCCTCGGGTCGCGTGGCCTTCGGTAAACCCATCGTCAACCTGGGCGGCAACCGGGAGCGGCTCGCGGAGGCCCGGATCGCGATCGATCAGGCCCGACTGCTGGTGCTCCACGCCGCGTGGAAGCTCGACACGGAGGGCCAGGCCGCGGTCGAGGTGAGCGCCATCAAGGCCGCGGTGCCCCGGATGGCCCAGCAGGTGATCGACATGTCCCTGCAACTGCACGGTGGCGGTGGGATGAGTGACGATTTCCCGCTCGCCGGCGCCTACGCCACCGCGCGCTCGCTGCGCCTGGCCGACGGTCCCGACGAGGTGCACCTGGGGGTGGTCGCCCGCGCGATGCTCGCGCCGTACCGCGACGCGGCGGCCGCCGGCTCCTCCGCCGGTGCCACCACTGGTGGTGCGCGATGACCAGGCCCGACGGGGCCTCACCGCTGAGCCGTCGTATCCCCGGCGCGGGTGCGGTGCGCGCGGAGGACGCCTTCGACGTCGGAGCAGTGGCCGCCTGGCTGCGGTCGGTCGCCCCCGACGACCCCACCGTCCTGGCGGGGGTGGATCTGGGCAGCGACGACGAGCCGGTCATCCCGGAGGTCAGCCAGTTCTCCGGGGGCGCGTCCAACCTCACCTACGTGCTGCGCTATCCGGGTGTGGACCTGGTGCTGCGACGCCCACCGGCAGGCACCAAGGCCCGCGGTGCCCACGACATGAAGCGCGAGTACCGCGTCCAGTCGGCGTTGCGCCCGGTCTACCCGCTGGTGCCCCGCATGGTCGGGTTCTGTGACGACCAGTCGGTGATCGGTTCCGATTTCTACGTGATGGAAAGGCTCGAGGGGACGATCCTGCGCAAGGAGCTCCCCCGGGAACTGCGCGCGGACGTGGTCACCACCCGCCGACTGTCCGAGCGGGCGGTCGACGCGCTGGTGGAGCTGCACGCCGTGGACGTCGAGGCCGCCGGACTGGGCGACCTCGACCGCGGTGAGGGATACGTACGTCGACAGGTCGAGGGGTGGTCCGCCCGCTACCGCCGCGCCCGGACCCCCGACGTGCCCGACTTCGCCCCGGTGATGAAGTGGCTGGCCGCAAACCAGCCGGAGGACGTGGGCCACTGCCTGATCCACAACGACTTCCGGTTCGACAACCTCGTGCTGGATCCCCGCGACATCACGTCGGTGATCGGCGTCCTGGACTGGGAGATGGCCACGGTCGGCGACCCGCTCATGGATCTGGGGGGCGCACTGGCCTACTGGGTCGAGGACGACGACGGCCCGGTGTTCAGGGCGTTTCGCCGTCAGCCCACGCACGCGCCCGGGATGCTCACCCGACGTCAGGTGGTCGAGCGGTACTCGCAGCGGTCGGGGTTGGAGATCGACCAGGACGGTTGGCGCTTCTACGAGGTCTTCGGGTTGTTCCGCCTCGCGGTGATCGCCCAGCAGATCAACCACCGCTACTTCCACGGCCAGACCACCAACCCCGCGTTCCGTGCGTTCCGGCCGGCCGTGGGGTTCCTCGAGCAACGCTGTCTGCGCATCATCCGCACCGGTGACGGCCGGTTGACGCCGACGCGGATGGCCCCGCGCGACGTGGTTCCGGAACTGCTCGCGGTGCCCAGGGTCGTCCTCCCACTGCTGGCCGGTGGGGTGCACGACGTCCGGGGTCGCGTCGGTGAGGTCCTGGGTGGCCTGCCCCGACCGGGCCGGAAGAACTGATGGGCGCGATCCACCTCGTGCGCCACGGCCAGGCGTCGTTCGGCTCCGGCGACTACGACCGGCTCTCCGAGACCGGCCACCTGCAGGCCCGGCTCACCGGTCAGGACATGGCGGCCCGCGGACTCCGGCCCGACGTGGTGGTCCACGGCGGTCTCCGGCGCCAGCGGGAGACCGCGGAGGGCCTGCTCGAGGGCCTGCGGGACGGGGCCGGCTGGGACTGCCCCGTCGAGTGTGACGATCGCTGGGCCGAGTACGACGCCGACGAGGTGCTCACCGCCGCGCGGGTGGCCGGTGTGACCGCCGATCACGGCACCCTCGACTCGGCCGGCTCCTCCGACGAGGCCAAACAGGAGTTCCAACGTCAGCTCGATGCCGCGCTCGGCCACTGGGCGGGACTCGAGGCGTTCCAGGACTATGTGACGACGACGAACTCGGCGATCGCGGACGCCGCGGCCCGGTCCGGGTCGGGCCGGACGACGGTCGTGGTGAGCTCGGCGGGGACCATCTCGTTGGCGGTCGCGGAGTTGCTCGCCGACCCGGAGGGCGTGGTGGGGCTGTGGAGCCGCCTCCAGCGCGTCACGGTGAACACCGGGGTGGCGCGTGTCGTGGTGGGCCGCGGCGGAATGACCTGCATCGCCGTCAACGAGCACCAACACCTGGAGAGGGCCGCCGGGCCGGAGGACCCGCGCGCGCTGATCACCCTGAGATGACGCGGGGTCCGATCGCCTCGAGGTGGCATCGGGGGTCGGCCGACGGCCGTATCGTACGACTGTAGTGGCCGGACCCGCGGCCGAGAGACGTCCCAGGAGAGCTCCCATGCCCACCTTCCAACGCGGTCACACGACGATCGCCTACACCGACACGGGTGCACCGGCCGGCCGTGAAGACGCGCCGGTGGTGTTCTTCGCCCACGGTCTGCTCTTCTCCGGCTGGATGTTCCGTCATCAGATCGCGCATCTGCGGGGGAGGTACCGGTGCGTGACCATCGATTTCCGGGGGCAGGGCGAGTCGCCCCGGGCCATCGGCGGGTACGACATGGACACGCTGACGGTGGACGTGTCCGAACTCCTGCGGCACCTGCAGATCCCGGTGGTCAACTTCGTGGGGCTGTCGATGGGCGGATTCGTGGGGATGCGCCTGGCCGCACGCAACCCCGAGGTCGTGCACTCGCTCACCCTGCTCGACACCGCCGCGACCGCCGAGGAGCCGGCCAACCGGAGCAGGTACAAGACGCTCGCGAAGGTCTACCGACTGGCGGGCATCAAGCCACTGCGATCCCGCGTCGCGCCGATCATGCTCGCCGGCCGCAACCAGTCCGCCCCGTGGGTCGACGACTGGATGACGATGCTCGACCGCACCGACCGCGTCGGTCTGGTCACGGCCATCGAATCGGTCGCCGACCGGGACCCCTGCGAGGACGAGGCCATCCGGATCATCGCGCCCACCCTGGTCATGGTGGGCGCGGAGGACGCGGCCACGCCGCCGGAGAAATCGCGCAGGATCGTCGACCTGATCGCCGACACGAGCTTCCACGAGATCCCCGGCGCAGGACATTCGCCGACCATGGAACAACCTGACGAGGTGAACACCATCCTCGAGGCGTTCCTCTCCGAATACAACGCGTGAGGACCAGGCGGACCATGAGAGCCGGGAGCCCGGAGGCGGATCGACGTACCTCGGCCGGGGGGTGGTTGGGTGTCCTGACGGGCAAGCTCACCGCCTGGCTGATCCTCGCGGTGGTGCTGCTGGCGTCGGGGGCGGTGTTCGCGCTGGCGTCCTCCGAGGGGTCGTCCGAGGCCCCGCAGACCCTGCCGGACGATTCCGAGGCCGCACTCGTGTCCGAGATCCAGCAGGAGTTCCCCGACGCCGGGTCGGTGCCGGCTGTCCTGGTGGTAACCAGGCAGGACGGTGGCGAGCTGGGCCCGCAGGGCATTGCCGCGGCCGCTGGAGCGGGCGAGAGGATGGCCGAGGTCGTGGGCGCTCCGCCCCAGGGACCGATCCCGTCCGACGACGGTGCCGCCGCCCTGGTGCTGGTTCCCGTCGAGTCCGAGGTCCTGTCCAACGAACAGGGCCGCGATCTCGTCGCGGAGATGCGTGAGGCGATCGCGGACGGGCTCGACCCCGGGGTGGACGCCCAGCTCACCGGCGGTCCCGCCTTCGCGGCGGACACCGCGGCGGCATTCGAGGGCGCGGACTTCCGGCTCCTCGCCGCCACCGCGACCGTCGTCGCGATCCTGCTCATCATCACCTACCGCTCGCCGGTGCTGTGGCTCGTCCCACTCGTCGTGATCGCCGTCGCCGACCGCGTAGCGGCCCTGCTGGTCTCCGCGGTCGGAGAGGCCGCCGGCGTGACCGTCGACGCCTCCACCTCCGGCATCGTCTCGGTCCTGGTCTTCGGCGCCGGCACCAACTACGCGCTGCTGCTGGTCTCCAGGTATCGGGAGGAACTGCGCCGGACCCGGAACCGCCGACAGGCACTGCGGGACGCCTACCGGGGCGCGGTCCCCGCCATCGTCGCCAGCAACATCACCGTGGTGCTGGCGCTGCTCACGCTGCTGCTCGCCACCCTGCCCAACTACCGCTCCCTCGGGATCTCCGCGGCGGTCGGACTGCTCGTAGCCCTGGTCTACGCACTGGTGGCGCTGCCGGCGGCGCTCGCCGTCTGCGGTCGCGGGCTGTTCTGGCCGTTCGTCCCCCGACCGGGAGGCCCCCAGGGTGGGAACCGGGGCGCCGGCTCCCGACTGGCGCTGCCCACGACCCCGGGGGATTTCCGGGAAGACGTCCCGCCCGGCGTCTGGGGCCGCATCGCCGCCGGGGTCGTCAGACGCCCCGCGCGTGTGCTGGTCTCGTGCGTGATGCTCCTGGTGATCCTGGCCTTCGGTCTACTGGGAACCCGCATCGGCCTGAGCCAGACCGAGCAGTTCCGCACGCCGTCCGAGGCCGCGGCCGGACTGGAGACCGCCGCCGAGCACTTCCCCGCGGGCGTCACCGACCCGGTCACCGTGCTCGCCCGGACCGGAACCGAGGCGGCTGTCCTCGAGGCGGTAGGGGGAGTGGAGGGCGTCGTGTCCGCCAGGCCCGCGGGAGAGTCGGGGACCGGGTGGAGCCGCGTCTCCGTCACCCTGGACGCCGCGCCCGCCACGGACCGCTCGGAGGACAGCGTGGTGGCGCTGCGCGAGGCCGTCGACTCCGTTGCCGGCTCCGAGGCGCTGGTCGGTGGATCGGTGGCCGCGGGCGTCGACACCTCCCAGGGCAACCTGCGGGACCTCACGCTGATCGCCCCGCTCATCCTCCTGGTGGTGTTCGTCGTCCTGGTGCTGGCGTTGCGATCGCTGATCGCCCCGCTCCTCCTGCTGGGTGCGACCGTGCTGTCGTCACTCGCGGCGCTCGGGCTGGGCACCTTCGTCACCACCCAGATCCTCGGGTTCCCCGGACTGGACGTGTCGGTCCCGCTGTACAGCTTCCTGTTCCTCGTCGCGCTGGGCGTGGACTACTCGGTGTTCCTGATCATCCGGACGCGGGAGGAGGCGGCCACGCATTCGACCCGTGAGTCCATGGTGCGCGCCGTCGCGCTGACCGGCGGCGTGATCACCTCCGCGGGGATCGTGCTCGCCTCGGTGTTCGTGGTCCTCGGTGTGCTGCCGCTGATCGTGCTCACCCAGGTCGGCGTGATCGTGGCGCTCGGGGTCCTGCTGGACACCTTCGTCGTGCGGACGCTGGTCGTGCCGGCGCTGTTCACCCTCGTCGGGGACAGGGTCTGGTGGCCCGGAGATCCCCGCCGCGGCGCCGCCGCAATGGACCCGGACCCCACCGAACCCACCCGCGCCGGACACGCCGGCACCGACGACGCCGGCACCGACGACACCGGCACCGATGACACCAAGGAGCTCCACACATGATCACCACGACCCGTCCCCGGTTCCGCTCGGTCGTCACCACGCTCGCGCTCGCGCCGCTGCTGGCGGCCGGTCTCGGGGCCGCTCCCGTCGCGGGCGCACAGGACCTGACCGACGGGGGCCGCCTCGGCGGCGGATCCTCGCAGTTGTTGCCCGACGGGGTCGCAGTGGGCTCGCTCGGTGGCCCCGAGCTGGAGCAGGTCGGATTCGTCGACCCCGACCGCTACGCCGGGAAGTGGTACCAGGTCGCGGCGATCCCGCAGCCGTACACGATCCAGTGCACCAACGACACCACCGCCGAGTACGCGCGTACGGGCCCCGACACGATCTCGGTACGCAATACGTGTGGATCGGCGATCAGCTCGGACTCGGTGATCGAGGGGGAGGCGACGATCCGCGACGCCGGTACCAACGCCTCGCTGCGCGTGAACTTCCCCCAGGTGCCGTTCCAGGACCCGAACGGGCCGGTAAACTACCGGATCACCTACCTGGCGGACGACTACTCGCTGGCCGTCGTCGGTGACCCGAGCAGGTCCTCCGGATTCGTGCTGAGCCGCGAGCCCCGGCTCGACGCGGGGGAGTGGGACACGGTCCGTGATGTCGTCGAGGCGCGCGGGTGGTGGCCGTGCGCGTTCCTGACCGTGCCGATGGCGGGCGGACGCGGCGACGTCACCCCGCTGTGTCTCCTGCCGTGAACCCCGCGACCGTGAGGTGTGACCGATGAGCATCGACCTGAGCTGTTCGATCCCGGCCGGGGCGGAGGAGGCGTGGGGGTACCTCGCCTCGCCGGGTGCCTTCGTCCGGATCTCCCCACCGTTCATGCCCCTGCGCCCCGCCCGCCAGGCCGACTCGCTTCGGGACGGCGTGGCCGTGCTCGAACCGAGGTCCGCGCTCCCCGGACCGTTGGGGGCGAGATTCGGCCCGCGCTGGATCGCACAGCACGACCCCGCCGGGTACGTCGAGGGCGAGCGCTTCGTGGACCGCTGCGTCTCCCAGCCCTACGCCGGCCTGACCGGGTGGGTCCACGAACACACCGTCGCCCCGGGGCCCGGCGGGACCGCGGTTCTGGGCGACCGGGTCAGCGCCCGCGTCCCGGGGCGGCTCCTCGCCCCGGTCTTCGCCTATCGCTACCGGCAGATGGCGGCGGACCTCGACCGGATCCGGCGGTTCCCCGGCCCGGGCGGGCGCCCCCTGACCGTCGCGGTGACCGGATCCTCCGGGCTGGTGGGCACCGCCCTGTGCGCCCTCCTCGGTGTCGCCGGGCACCGCGTCATCAGGCTGGTCCGCGGGAAACCCCGCGGGGCTGACGAGCGGCGCTGGGACACCGTGGATCCGGACCCCGCGCTTCTCGACGGCGTCGACGTCCTGGTCCACCTCGCCGGCGCCCCCATCGCGGGCCGGTTCACCGACCGGCACCTCGCCGGGGTCCGCGACAGCCGGGTCGGACCGACCAGGCGGCTCGCCGAACTGGTGGCGGCACGTGAGGGCGCCACCGCCATGGTGTCCTCCTCCGCGATCGGCCTCTACGGCGCGGACCGCGGGGACCAGACTCTGGCCGAGGATTCCGACCCGGGGTCGGGACCGGTGGCGGACATCGTGGTGGACTGGGAGTCGGACTGCGAGCCCGCTCTCAGCGCCGGAGCCCGGGTGGTCATCGTCCGCACCGGCCTCGCCCTGTCCGGGGCGGGGGGGTTGCTCGCGCCGCTGGCCGCCATCGTCCGGACGGGGCTCGGCGGCCGGCTGGGTTCGGGACGGCAGTGGATGTCCTGGATCGCCCTCGACGACCTCACCGACATCTACCTCCGCGCCATCGTCGACCCCGCCGTGTCGGGCGCGGTGAACGCGGTGGCTCCGGAACCGGTGACCAACGACGAGTTCACCCGTGTCCTGGGCGCCGTGCTCCGCCGTCCGACAGTGGTCCCGGTCCCCGGGTTCGCGCCCGCTCTGGTACTGGGAAAGCGTGGAGCGGACGAGTTGGCGCTGTCGAGTCTGCGGGTCGAGTCGGAGTCGCTCCGCGCGCTCGACCACCCGTTCCGGTACCCCGGACTGCGAGCCGCACTGGATCATGAGCTGGGAGCGGAGCAGGTGCCCGCCTCGCTCTGACCGGGGCCCTACGGGGTGTGGTCGATCAGCCGGATGTCAGCGCTGGAGGATCATCGGGACCAGCACCCGTCTGGCGAGCGTCCGGATCTCGTCCTCGGTCTCCACGAGGGGCGGGCCGTCCGGCATGACGGCGATGGAGTGCAGGAAGCGGCCGACGACGCTGCCGACCTCCCGGGACAACGTCTCGAACTCGTCCGCGTCCATCGGCCGGGTGTGGACGTCGGCGTTCCAGGTACTTCGGACGAACTCGGCCACGATCTCGGTGATGGCACCCAGGACCGAGTCGGACTGTCCGGCGAGCATCGCCATCGCCTCGAGCTTGTCCACCTCGACGATCCGCTGCAGGAGCTCGCTCCGCCGGATATCGAACACGGTCCCGACCAGCAGGTCCTCGACGTGCCTGACGGGATCCCACTCGAGGGACTCGAACGGGGTGAACCGAGCGTTGACCGACATCATCAGACGCTGCGCCTCATGGGCGTACAGAGCGCGCAGGATCTGCTCCCGCGGGCCGAGCCGACGATAGAGCGTCACCCGGGTCACCCCGGCCGATCTGGCGATGTCGTCGGTGCTGGCGCCCTTGATGCCACGCTCCGCGAAGACGGAGGCAGCCGCCTCGAGGAGGCGGATGTCCTCGGCGTCAGGTGCCTGGGCGCCACCGCGACCACTGTTACGAGTCACACGGACATGTTACTTCCCGAGGTCGTGGTGCCGCCCGGAACCGGACCGGATCGATCAGCTCCCGGGGCGGTCCCGGTCCCCCTCGTCGACCGGGTAAGCACCCTGCTGCAGACCCTGCTCCCGACCCGCGGCGGGGTCGACGCCCGCGGGCTGGCCGGGCTGCGCGCCCTGCGGGCCGCCGATCGCGGGGGCGTCGAGGGCCGGTGAGTCGCCGGCGGAGTCGTCGGGAGCGACACCGCCCTCGGAGGTGGGGACCATGTCGAAGACGCCGGGCTTGGGAGCCGACCGGCGGGGGGCGTCCTGGGCCGACGAGGACGACGCACCCCGCGCCGCGGCCTCGGCCGCGGCGACCGAGCGGGCTATCGCCGGATCTGTCGAGGTGTCGAACCAATGGTCCGGGGCCGACTGTGGTTCGACATCGGTGTCCTCGTCGGTCGGTTCGTACCGGAAGACCCCCTCGTCGTCCTTGTGGGCCATGGACTTGGCGAAGCTCTCGAGCGAGTCCCCGAACTGCGACGGGATCATCCACATGGTGGCGGCCTCGCCCTTGGCCATCTCGGGAAGATTCTGGACGTACTGGTAGGCGAGCATCTCCGGGGTCGGCTTGGAGGACTTGACCGCCGCGTTGACGCGCGCGATCGCCGCAGCCTGCCCCTCGGCCACGAGGTAGCGCGCGGCCCGCTCACCCTGTGCCCGCAGCATCCGGGACTGCCGCTCGGCCTCGGCCGAGAGGATCGCGGCCTGCTTGTTGCCCTCGGCATCGAGGATGGAGGCCTGCTTGGCGCCCTGGGCGGTCGTGATCGCGGCCTCGCGCTGACCCTCGGCGGTGAGGATCGTCGCGCGCTTCTCGCGGTCGGCCTTCATCTGCTTCTCCATGGACTCCTGGATCGACAGCGGCGGATCGATGGACCGCAACTCGACGCGGGCCACCCGCAGACCCCACCGGCCGGTCTCCGAGTCGAGCACTCCACGCAGTTGCTTGTTGATCATGTCGCGGCTGGTGAGGGTCTGTTCGAGGGTGAGTCCACCGACGACGTTGCGCAGCGTGGTGGTGGCCAGCTGCTCGACGGCCACGATGTAGTTGTTGATCTCGTAGACGGCCGCCTTGGGGTCGGTGACCTGGAAGAAGACGACGGTGTCGATGCTCAGGGTGAGGTTGTCCTCGGTGATCATCGACTGCGGCGGGAAGGTCACGACCCGCTCACGCAGATCGACCTTCGCGCGGACGCGGTCGATGAACGGGATGATGAGGGTGAGCTGACCGCTCACCGTGCGCTGATAGCGGCCGAGTCGCTCGATGACCGCGGCCTCCGCCTGCGGGATGAGCTTCACGGAGCTCACCACGACCGCGGCGATCAAGACGACGATGACGGCGAGGAAGATCAAGCCTTCCATGGTTTCCTCCTGTTGTGTCCTGCTGTCGGCAATGCGTCGGACTCTCTAGATGCCACGGACCTAGATGCCACGGACGACGATCGCGGTCGCGCCGTCGATCTCGTGCACCAGCACCTTGTCCCCGGCCTCGAAGGTCTCACCCTCGATGAGCGGTCGTGCTGTCCAGGTGTCACCCGCGATCTGCACCAGGCCGCCGCTGCCGCCCACGGCCTCGACCACGGTTCCGTTCCGGCCGGTCAGGGCGGCCGTGTTGGTGTCGTGCTCGGGCAGAGCGGACAGGAGGCGGCGCCGCACGAGGGGGCGGACCCCTGCGACGAGGATGATCGAGACGAGAGCGAACGCCAGGGCCTGGCCCCAGAGCGGTGCGCCGAGCAGCGCGGCGGCGGACCCGCCGAGTGCACCACCGGCGAGCATGATGAGGAACAACTCGCCGCCCGCGGCCTCACCGGCGGCCAACAACACCGCCGCTGCGAGCCAGGCAAGTCCTACATGCATGTCCCCGACCCTACCGATATCCGGGGACGGGCAGGGGGAAGTCCTCCCATGGGCGGACTACGCTTCCACGACGTGTCGACTCTCAAGAAGTTCGCGTGGCTGTCCGTGGCCACGTCGATCGTCACCATCGCACTCAAACTGGTGGCCTGGTGGGTGACGGGATCGGTCGGGCTGCTCGCCGACGCGGCCGAGTCCGTCGTGAACCTGGTGGCCGCGGTGATCGCGCTCATCGCGATCACCGTCGCGGAGCGCCCCGCCGACGACGACCACCAGTACGGCCACTCCAAGGCCGAGTACTTCTCCGCGGGGGTCGAGGGCGCGATGATCTTCGTGGCCGCGGCGTTCATCCTCTACACGGGTGTGGAACGACTGATCAACCCCGAGCCCATCGACTCGCTCGGGGTGGGCCTGGCGATCTCCATCGTGGCCGCCGTGGTCAACGGGGTGGTGGGCACGCTGTTGCTCCGCGCCGGGGTCAGGCACCGGTCACCGACCCTCAAGGCTGACGGGAAACACCTGATCACGGACGTCGTCACCTCGGTCGGCGTCGTGATCGGGGTGGCCCTGGTGTGGGTCACGGGCTGGGAGTTCCTCGACCCGGTCGTCGCCATCGCCGTGGGCCTGAACATCCTGTTCATCGGCTACAGACTGGTCCACGAATCCGGGATGGGGCTCATGGACGCCACGCTGCCCGAGGCGGACAACCAGGCGATCGAGGAAGTGCTGGACAGGCACCGGCAACCGGGCCGCGTCGACTTCCACGAGCTACGGACCAGGGAGTCCGGCAAGTGGCGGTTCGTCGAGTTCCACGCGCTCGTGCCCGGTGACTGGAGCGTGGACCGCGGGCACGACCTGGTGGAGAAGGTCGAGCAGGAGATCCACGCCGCGCTGCCGCACTCGCACATCACGACCCATCTGGAGCCGATCGAGGACGAGCGCGCGTACAACGACGTCCACCTGTGATCGGCCCGGCTATCGCACGCTCCGCGCCGAGGCGACGTCGTCGATGAGAACGGCGATGTGGAACATGCTGGTCAGCAGCGATCCGTAGACCGGCCAGGAGTCCCGGGGCAGCCGGCCGTCCTCGGCCATTGCGCGGGTCAGCTCGACCAACCGATCGTGGATCGGTTCCATGTCGGCGTCGGGATCGGCTATCGCGTGGCCGGCGTCGCGCGTGATCTCGGCCCACCGGCTGCGGAAACGTTCGTCCCACGGTCCCTCTGAATAGGTGGCATCGTGCAGGGTTCTGATCAGGTGTCTCATATGCGAAACCGCCTCGTCGACCCGGGACAGAACCTCCTCGTAGTCGACCCCGCGTCCCGTCACCGTCTGGTGCCGGTCCGACGGCCGGGGGGTGCGGGTGAGGCGGGCGCGCACCAGCCGGGGATTCGAGCGGCGGCTCTCTCGGGCGAAGTGCACGGTCTGCCAGGCGGTGTCCACCTCCTCGGCGACAGATTCGATCTCGCTCCGCCACGCGTCGGCCGCGTCGGTCTCCCACGATGAGGAGAACTCGTCGGCCATTTTCACCAGGATGCCGCCGATCCGACGATCGATGTTGTCCACGTGGCTCGCCGCCTGCTGGTCCCGCATCGGAGGGAAGAGCAGCAGGTTCACCGCCACGCCGATCCCCACACCGACGGCCACCTCGATGATGCGGTCCATCAGGATCGGCTGCTGCTGCGAGAAGCCGCTTCCCAGGACGAAGACCGCGGTGGTGGCGATCGACACGCCCTCGTCCCGGATCCAGGTGACTCGGGCGCCGGCCAACCCGACGAACATGGCCAGCGCGAAGGTCCACACGTTCACGCCCAGGTAGAACCCGATGAGGAAGGACAGGCCGACGCCGATCGCCGAGGCCACCGTCGTCTGGACTCCGCGGGACAGCGACCGATGGACAGTGGCGTGCACTGTGAGCAGCGCTGTCCACGGCGCCAGGAACGGCAGGGGCGAATCGAGGACGTGGACCGAGAGCCACCACGCCGCCGTGGCGGCGATCACGCTCTTGAGGATCTGCAGCAGGTCCGTCCTCACGTCGGGTCGTCCCGCGAATTCTCGAAGTCGTCGCATACGCTGCATTCTCATAGGAGGCCCGCGGATGCAAAAGTCGACCGCCGCCCGACGCCGATCGAAGAGGATCCATGGACCCGTTCACCACCACCGTCGCCCTCGGGTCCGTGACCTTCGTCCCAGGCCTCGACACCCGGCTCACGCTGCTCGCCGCCGGCCTGATCTTCCTCCTGGCCCTGGGGTTGGGCGTGTGGAAGTACAGGCAGATGGCCACCAGCGCGACCCACCTGGCACACCCCTACGTGGACATCGCGCACCGTGCCTCGCTCCTCTACTCCTTCGCCACCCTCCTCATCGCCGTGTTCGTGGAGCTGAGCAGGTGGCCGACCTGGGTCAACCTCACGGCGTCGGGGGTCCTCGTGTTCTTCTTCGTGGGCGCGATCGTCAGCTACATCGTCCACGGTGCGCGGCGGGACACCACCAACCAGTTCGAGCACCCCTCGGCCATGCTGCACGTCGGAATGGTGGCGCTCATCGTCGGTGAGATCGGTGGGTTCGCGGTCCTGCTCGCCGGATTCGTCGTGGGGCAGTTCGGGAGCTGAGGTGCTTTCCGGAAGGGCGCGGTTAGGCTGACCCCATGCCGCTGCGCCCCCGCTCCGACGCCGCCTCCCCGCGCAAGCGCTCGTCCGAGGGCATGGATCTGGGCACCCGGGCGCTGGTGCTGGGAGTGGGTGCCCTGGCATTGTCCTGGGTCCCGCTGCTCAACATCGTGGCGTTCCTCGCCGCGCTGATGGCCGTGGCCTTCGGACTGCTCGCCCGCTGGCCCACCGGGTGGCTGGCGGGGCAGGAGACCGACACCCGCCGGGCCCTGTGGGGCATCGCCCTCGGCGGCGTCGCCCTGGTGGTGTTCGTGGTGACGGCGGTGCGGTACTCGGCTCTCTAGGTCGCGGCACCCCGGGGGCGACGAGTGGTGCGGTGATCGCGGCCCGCCCGCTCAGTGGGAGTTGGAGACCACCCAGCCGATGGCCGTGCGCATGCGTCGCGCGAACGTCCCCGGGTGGGTCGCGCACGCGGCGTGGCCCGCGGTGATCGGGAAGACCGCGCTGTGCGGCAGCAGATCCGCCATCTCGTCCTGGATCCAGCGGGGGAACGCGATGTCCCGCATGGTCTTGACGATCGCGACCGGCAGGTCCAACTCGTGGAGCCAGGGCGTGGAGTTGAACCGGGCCACCTCGCCGATCACGGTCCGGTGGGTGGCCAGCGAGACCGAGGACAACTCGCGCAGGACCCAGGTGTGGGGACTGAGCACCTCCTCGTCGATCTCCCTGGCCACCTCGACCGGGACCGCGTTGAGTAGCGGGGCGCTCCTGGTGAGCCCGCCGACGGTGATCTTCTCCAGCGCGTTGCGCTCGGCGCCGGTGCCGGTGGCGGCCAGGACCAGTCCGCCGAGCCGGGAGGGGTCGCGCCGCGCGGCGAGCTGGGCGACGATCCCCCCCATCGAGTACCCGCCGACCACAGGCTCGTCCAGTTCGAGGTGGTCCACGACCCGCAACACGTCCTCGCTCAGGTTCGCGAAGTCGAACCGGCCGCCGTCACCCATCCCGTGGCGGCGCTGGTCGTACGAGATGAGCCGGTACTCGCCCTGCAGACGCTGGAAGGTCTGGTACCAGTTGAGCATCCCGGTGGCGGCCATGCCGTGCAGTAGGACGACCGGGGTGAGGTGCTCCTCACCGGTGTCGTAGAGCCGGGTCGTGACGTCGTCGGTGAGGTGGACGATCCTCCCGGCCGGCAGTCGTGACATGTCCGGTGCCATCCGGGGTAGCCGCGACGCAGCCCGCGGCAGTGAACCGAGCGAATGCCTGGCCATACGTGTCCTCCTCGGGTACTCGACCCCGATTGTTCGCCACTTCGAAGGCGGGTGCACGGTCAGCCCGCGGAGACGAGTCCCCGATCGACCAGGAAATCCCGTGCGACCAGCGCCGGATCCTCGCCGTCGACGTCCACACGCATGTTCATCTCCACCATCACCTCGTTGTCCAGGATGTCGACGAGTGGTGCCAGGACCTCCGCGATCTCCGGGTGGGCGTCCAGGAACTCCCCCCGCACGACCGTGGCCAGGTTGTAGACGGGGAAGAAGTTCCGGTCGTCCTCCAGGACCACCAGGTCGAGGCCCTTGACCCTTCCGTCGGTGGTGTAGACCTCCCCGAACCGGCACTCCCGGCCGGTGGCGGTGGCCTGGTAGATGATGCCGGGCTGCATGATCGGCACCGGGACGGTGTCCGGGTCGAAACCGTAGGCGTCGGCCAGGCCGGGCCAGCCGTCGCGGCGCACCGAGAACTCGGTCTCCATGCAGGACACGGCGGACCCCGGATCGGTCTGCACGAGCCGGGCGTAGTCGGAGAACGTGCGCACGCCGGTCTCCCGCGCGGTCTCCTGACTCATGGCGAACGAATAGGTGTTGTCGACGGTCGTCGGGGGCAACCACCGGATGTCGTGGGCCTCGAGGTCGGCGTCGCGCACCGCCTCCCACTGCCCCTCGGGGTCGCGGATGGGCTCGGAGTTGCCCAGGTAGCTCATCCACGCGGTGCCCGTGTACTCCATCCCGATGTCGACCTGGCCGGTCACCAGGGCCTGCCGGAAACTGTTGGACCCCGCCAGGGAGGACATGTCGGAGACCTCCATCCCGGCTGCGGCCAGGAGGAACTCGACCAGGTAGCTGCTGATCACGCCCTCGGTGAAGTCCTTGCCGCCGACCGTCACGCGGACACCCTCCAGAGCCGGGACGGTGCCGTCCGGGCCGGGCCCCACGGGCAGCGGCACGGATCCGCCGTCGCTGAGCCCGCAGCCGCCGGCCAGGAGCACGGTGGCCAGGCACGAGGCCAGGAGTCGCTTCATCGCCGTCATCGCAGCCCCCTCGGGTTGAACAGGACCTCGCCCACCCCGCCCAGCCAGTCCACCAGCAGCGCCAGGCACACGGCCAGCACGGAGCCCACCACGAGGGTGGTGGTGTCCTGGAGTCGGTACCCGGTGTCGATGAAGATCCCCAGGCCGCCCGCGTCCACCAGGAAGCTCAGGGTGGCCGTGCCCACCGCCAACACCAGCGTGGTGCGCAGCCCGGCCAGGATGAACGGCACCGCCAGCGGAAGTTCGACGGTGCGCAGGACCCGGCTCGTCGTCATCCCCTGTCCCCGCGCGGCGTCGATCAGGGCGGGGTCCACGTTCCGGATCCCCACGATCGTGTTGCGCAGCACGGGCAGCAGCGAGTAGACGGCCACGGGCAGCACGCCGATCCAGAACCCGGTCCGGTTGGTGGCCAGGAACAGCAGCACGATCAGGCCGATGGCCGGCGCCGCCTGTCCGACGTTGGCGATCCCGATCGCGACGGGGGACAGCGCGCGCATCCGGCGGCGCGTGAGCAGGACCCCCACCGGCACGCCCACGGCCACCACGATCGCGGCCACGGTGAACGTGATCTGGACGTGCTCGAGCGTGCGCTGCGTGATCGAGGAGGCGTTGAGCGAGGCCCGTTGGGTCTCGTCGAGGTCACTGCCGAAGGCCCACCACAACACGCCCGCCGCGGCCACCACGATGAGCAGCGGCTGCACCAGCAGCCGGGCCGAGCCCGCGCGGGAGGCGGCGCCGGTGGCGCTCACGAGGTGGCCGCGGGGTCGGGGGCAGGGTCGGGATTGGGGCCGGGGGCACCGGGTTCGTTGTGGTGGTGGTGGATGCGGCGCAGTTCCCCCACCAGGTCGTCGATGCCGATCGTGCCCCGGTACGCCCCGTCCCGGTCCACCACCACGGTGGTGGCGCTCGCGGTCGAGAGCAGCCCGTCGAGGGCCTCCTGGAGCGTGGAGTCGACGGTGACGGTTCCGGCGACCGGCTGACCGCCCGAGCGCAGGTCCGGCATCCGGTCCACCAGATCGCCGCGCACCCAGCGCAACGGGCGGCCCGACTCGTCCAGGACCACGGCCCACTCGTCGCTGGACCGGCGCACCCGGGAGGCGAAATCGGCCGAGGCCTCGGACTCCCTCGCCGTCGTCGCCTGTCCCAGGTCCACGTCCCCCACGCGCCGGAGGGTCAGTGTCTTGAGCGCGGCGTCGTCTCCGATGAACCCGGCGACGGTGGAGTCGGCGGGGTTGGCGAGGATCGCCTCCGGGGAGTCGAACTGCAGCACCGACGACCCGGGCCCCAGGACGGCGATCCGGTCGCCGAGCCTGACCGCCTCGTTGAAGTCGTGGGTGACAAAGACGATGGTCTTGTGCAGCTCGTCCTGGAGGCGGATCAGCTCGTCCTGCAGCGAGGCGCGCGTGATGGGGTCGACCGCGCCGAACGGTTCGTCCATGAGCAGGACCGGAGGGTCCGCGGCCAGCGCCCGTGCCACGCCGACGCGCTGCTGTTGCCCGCCCGAGAGCTGGGCGGGGTAGCGGTCGCGGTAGTCGCCCGGGTCCAGGCCCACCAGCTCCAGCATCTGGTCCACCCGGTCCGAGATGCGCGACTTCTTCCACCTGAGCAGCCGCGGCACGGTGGCGACGTTCTGGGCGACGGTCATGTGGGGGAACAACCCCGACGCCTGGATGGCGTAGCCGATGCTGCGCCGCAGGGTGTCGGGGTCGAGCTGCCGGTTGTCCTCGCCGTCGATCGTGATGGTGCCGGAGGTGGGCTCGATCAGCCGGTTGATCATCCGCATGGTGGTGGTCTTGCCGCAGCCGGAGGGGCCCACGAACACGGTGGTCCGGCCGGCGGGCAGCTCGAGCGAGACGCGGTCGACGGCGGGCTGTTCCTGGCCGGGGTAGACCTTGGTGACCTCCTCCAGGGTGATGGGCACCCCGGAGACGGCACCACCGGTGTGCCCGGAAGTCCCGGACCCGGACCCGGACCGCCCTGGCCCTGCCCGGTCGGGACGTCCGGTCTCGTCGGCGTGTGTGGTCACTGGTTCCCCCTGATGGTCAGGCGCCCGAGCAGGACGAGGAGTGCGTCGAGGACGAGCGCGAGGACGACGATGAGGACGGTGGCGGTGAGCGCCATCGGTAGTGCGGTGGGCGTCCCCACACGGGAGAGCCCGGCGAAGATCAGGTTCCCCAGCCCCGGGCCCTTGGCGTAGGCGGCGATCGCGAGGATGCCCATGGCCATCTGTGTGGAGACCCGGATCCCGGCGAGGATCGACGGCCACGCCAGCGGGATCTCGACCCGGCTCAGCACACCCAGTCGGCTCATCCCGACCCCGCGCGCGGCGTCGACCGTGGCGGCCGGGACCGCGTCGAGTCCGACGATGGTGTTGCGCAGGATCGGCAGCACCGCGTAGATGACCAGCGCCGTCATGGTGGGAAGCACACCCAACCCCAGGACCGGGATCAGCAACCCGAGGAGTGCGAACGAGGGCACGGTCAGTGCCGTGGCCGCCACCCCGGTGGCCACGGCGGACCCGGCCCTGCTGCGGTAGACGGCCACCCCCACCGCCACCGACAGCAGCGTGGCCAGCAGGACCGCCTGCACGGTGGCGCTCACGTGCTGCCAGGAGTCCGTGGCTAGCTGGAGTCGGCGGGTGGAGATGAAATCCATGAGGTCGGTCATCGCATCTCGGCTCCGTCGGTACGGTTCGGTTCGGTCCGCCCACGCTATCCGGGGGTGCACGTGTAGAGGGCGGGTCCGCCGGAAGTCGCGGTGCGATCCGGTATGCGGTCGGCGACCGTGATGCACCATGGGGCCATGACGACACGTCCCGACCGCCCCCTGGACCCCGATCTGATCGAGCGCCTCGACGAGTTGCTCGCCGCCAGCGGCCGCATCGCCCGCCGCCACTTCCACGGTGAGCTCGAGGCGTTGGAGGCCGGCGACAAGGGCGGTGAGCAGGGGTACGACCCGGTGACCGAGGCCGATCGTGACATCGAGGCGTTGCTGCGGGCCGGGATCTCGTCGATGGCACCGGGGGACCGGGTGGTGGGGGAGGAGAACGGCGAGTCCGGGCCCTCCGAGGCCGCCCGCACGTGGTACCTCGACCCGATCGACGGCACCAAGGCGTTCATGACCGGGATGTCGGGGTGGGGCACGCTCGTGGGTGTGGTGGAGAACGGCCGCGCTGTGGCCGGTTGGATGGACCAACCGGTTCTCGGCGAGACCTTCGCCGCGGTCCACGGCCGGGCCACCGTGCGTCGCCGCTCGGACGGGCCGGAGGCGTTCGACCTGCGCGTATCGGGGTGTGAGGAGCTGTCCGAGGCGATCATGTACACCACCCACCCGTCGATGTTCGGTCACGACGGCGAGGCGCGCAGGCGCTACGACGAACTGGGCTCCCGGGTCCGCCTGCAGCGCTTCGGCGGGGACTGCTACGCCTACTGCATGCTCGCGGCGGGCCGGGTCGACCTGGTGGTCGAGTCCGACCTGAAGTCCTACGACATCGTGGCGCTCATCCCGATCATCGAGGCCGCGGGCGGCGTGATCACCGGCCCGGACGGTCGGCAGCCGCTGGAGGGCGGGACGGTCGTGGCCGCCGCGACTCCGGCGTTGGCCGAGCAGGCGTGGGCGGTGCTCGGCGCGGACCGGGGGTGACCGACCCCCTCTTCGGCATCGACCGCCCGCCGGCGGTGCTCGCCCCCGGCGCCGTGCACGTGCCGGGGTGGATGGACCGCGAGCAGCAGGAGTATCTGCTGCGGGCCTGCGTGGGGTGGGCGGCCGCGCGGGAACCGCGCTCCATCGTGCTGCCCGGTGGGGGACGGATGTCGGTGCGAACCCTCAGCCTGGGGCGACACTGGACGCCGTACCGGTACGACGACGACGAGGTGGTCCCGCAGCTGCCCGACTGGCTGGTCCGGGCGGCGCGGTCCGGGCTGACGGCGGCCGCCGCCGTGGACCCGTCGGTGGCGGTCGCGGAGTACACCCCCGACGCCGCCCTGGTGAACCTCTACGGCCGTGGCGCCACCATGGGGATGCACCAGGACCGCGACGAGGCGAGCTCGGCTCCCGTCGTCTCGCTGAGCCTGGGCGACTCCTGCGTCTTCCGCTTCGGCACCCCGGAGTCCCGCGGCCGCCCGTACACCGACGTGCGCCTGGAATCGGGTGACCTGGTGGTGTTCGGCGGCCCGTCGAGGATGGCCTTCCACGGCGTCCCCAAGGTCGTCGACGGCACCGCCCCGGCCTGGTGTCGCGAGGTGCTCGGAGCCGGGCCGGGGCGGGTCAACATCACACTGCGGGTGACCCGACCGTCGGCCATCCCGCCGACCCGCCCACCTACGCTGAGCGGATGAGTGCAGGCCAGAACCCGTCCGCCGGCAAGAGCCGGACCTATCTACTGGTGGCCCTCGTCGCCGTCCTCGCGGTGGTCGCCGCGGTCGCGACCGTGCTCGTCTCCTCGGCGACGTACAGCCCCGGTGTCCGCACGCTGTCCCCCAAGACCCAGGTGGCGGCGGGTTCCGATCACGTGGATCCCTTCGCAGGCCTGGTTATCCGCGTCCCCGAGGGATGGCGGGCCGAGTCGGGCGAGCTGGTCTTGGGCAGCACCGCCCTGACCCCGGTCGAGACCGGGGAGTCGGGAGTTCCGGCGGCCGATCGTCCGGACGGGGTCGTGCTGGCGGGCGTTCTCACCGAGGAGCTGTTCGACCTGGGCGACCCGGACAATGAGCTGGCCGCGTTCTCGCTGGCCAACGGGATGGGGCAGTACCTCCTCCCGGTCCCGGGGCGGCCGGTCGAGGAGCGGAGGGAGCAGATCTCCACCCGCGTCGGCGACGGCTGGTCCGTGTCGTTCCGGGTGCTCCCCACTGTCCGGCAGGACCTCATCGGTCCGGAGGGTGCGCTGGTGTACTCGGCGGTCGTCGGGGAGGGCGCGCATCGCTACTGGCTCACCTATATCGGTCGCCCGGGCGACGGCACCGTGTCCTCACCCCACGCCGAATGGGCGGACGAGATCGTCGAGCGCCTGCGGCCACTCCCGGAGGGGCACTACGCACCGCTCGGCCCGGGAGAGTCGACCACCGAACCGGCCTGAGCGGCCGAAGCAGACAGACGAGCCGGCCTGAGCAGACAGACGAGCCGGGCCGGGCCGGTGGTGCTCACCAAGATCAGGGCCGCATGCGCCGGAAGCTCACCACGTGTCGGTCGCCGGCGATCCCGTCGCGGGGAGCGCACACGGCCTCGACCTGTCGGCGGGCCTGGTCGCGGACAGGGGTCCCGGGATCGAGCACGGAGAGGTACTCGGAGTGCTCGGCCAGCGCGTCGACGGCCGGCTCGACGAAGCCCTCGACGTCCACGTAGTGGGTGGGCTCCGGTGCGGACTCGAACCACATCTGGGGACGCCCTTCGGCGGCGTCCACGCCGACAGCGGCCACGAGGTCGTCGTAGGCCGCGCCCACGGCCACACCGAACTCCATGTGGTCGCTCTGGTTGGGCGCACCGGGAGCCCACTCGGGACCGGAGTAGAGGGAGATCACCACGTCGGGCCGGTGGCGGCGGATCGAATCGGCGATCGCGTCCCGGAGCCGCGAGTCGTTGACAATCCTGCTGTCGGGGAAGCCGAGGAACTCCACCTCCTCCACGCCGACGATGGCCGAGGACCGGCGCTGCTCCTCCTCGCGGACCGGTCCGGCGATCGACGGTGGCATCCCCTCGATCCCCGCCTCGCCGCTCGAGGCCAGGACGTACACCACGTGCCGGCCCTCGGTGGTCCAGCGGGCCACTGCCGCGGACATGCCGTACTCGGGATCGTCGGGATGGGCGACCAGGACCAGGCCGCGGGTCCAGTCGGTGGGAAAGGGCTCGGGTGGGGTCATGGGGAGAGTATTGCCGATCCGCGGGGGAGAGTCGGTAGCGTCGAGACACATGGCCCTCACCGAATGGTTGCTCTCCGCGCGCGAGCGGGGCAACCCGGACACCCGTCTGGATTCCCGTCACCCGGGAGATCAGGCCTGGTCGGAGGGCAACGAGGTGCGTCCGTTGGTGCACGGGGCCACGTATTTCACCGAGCTCCACGCCAGGATCGAGGCCACGGGCGAGGGCGATCTGGTCTTCTTCGCGGACTGGCGCGGCGATGCCGACGAGCGGCTCACCGGCGAGCCCGGAAGCGAGGTCGCGGCGGTGCTGCGGCGGGCGGTCGACCGCGGGGTGGCCGTGCACGGGCTCGTGTGGCGCTCACACGCCGGGATGGACGAGTTCTCGCACGAGGAGAACCGGCAGCTCGGCCGGCAGGTCGACGACCGGGGCGGCAACGTCCTGTTGGACATGCGGGTGCCGCCGCGCGGGTCGCACCACCAGAAACTCGTGGTGATCCGGCACGCGCACGCGCCGCGGCGGGACGTGGCCTACGTGGGCGGTATCGACCTGTCCCACTCGCGCAGGGACGACGCCCGCCACCTCGGCGATCCGCAGGCCCAGCCGATGTCCGACGCCTACGGCCGGACGCCCCCCTGGCACGATGTCCAGTGCGCGATCTCGGGTCCGGCCGTGTACGACGTCGAGACGGTGTTCCGGGAGCGGTGGGAGGACCCCACGCCGCTGACGTACTCGCCCCGCAGACATCACACGGACCGCGACCACGTGGACGTGCACGCCGAACCGCTGCCCGCGCAGTCCCCGCCACCTCCCCCGGTGCCGGGTGGTACGCATATCGTGCAGTTGCTCCGCACGTACGCGGGCCGCGGCGTCAGGGAGGCCTACCCGTTCGCCCGGCGGGGCGAGCGCAGCATCGCCCGCGGGTACGCGAAGGCGTTCGAACGGGCGCACCACCTGATCTACGTCGAGGACCAGTACCTGTGGTCGCGCGCCATCGCCGATTCCTTCGTGGAGTCGCTCCAGCGGGACGAGGGGTTGCACATGATCGTCGTGATGCCCCGGTGGACGGACAGTGACAACCTGCTCTCGCGGATCCCTCAGCTCCTGGGACGGCAGCGCGCGATGGGCAGGCTCGCGGCGGCGGCCCCCGGCCGGGTGGCGTTCTACGCTCCGGAGAACCTGCAGGGCACCCCGGTCTACGTGCACGCCAAGGTGTGCGTGGTCGACGACACCTGGTGCACGGTCGGGTCCGACAATTTCAGCCGCCGCTCGTGGACCCACGATTCGGAGCTCTCGGCCGTGGTCGTGGACACGGCGGCGCCCGACCACAGTCCGTTCGCCCGCAGGTTGCGTCTCGTCCTGGCCTCCGAACACCTGGAGCGGTCCGTGGACGGGCCGACGTTCCCGGGTGACGTGTCGGAGATCGCCGATCGTGCCAGCGCGCTCCCCGACGACGACGAGATCGCGCGTGTGATGGCCGACTGCCTGGACGCGGAGGGGACGTTCCGAGCGTTCGCAGACTCCGCCGCCGCGCTCGAGGAGTGGCACCTGGGCGGGCGCCGGGGGGAGCGGCCCCCGGGTCGCCTGCGGCCCCTCGACCCACCGCGCCTCAATCCGGTGACCATGGCGTTGGCCTTTCCCGTCTATCGCTGGTTGCACGACCCGGACAGTCGGCCCTGGCGCCTGCGTCTGCGCGGACGGTACTGACCGCGGCACGGTGTGAGTCAGTTCGGTGTGGCTCGGTTCGGTGTGGGACAGGTCGGTGACTCCGCTCTGAGCGCGGGGTCGGGTTGACTAGGCTGATCGGCGCATGCCGCGTACATCGACCACCGGAGGCCCTGGTGACCCTGCTCTTCCCCGACTACCGCCCCTCCTGGGAGACCGACGACCACCGGTTGCTGCGCGAGCACGCCCGCGCGTTCTTCGCCAAGGAGATGACGCCCAATCAGGAGAAGTGGGCCAGGCAGAAGTTCGTGGACCGGGAGACCTGGCTGCGCACCGGCGGGGCCGGGCTGATCTGCCTGGACGTGCCCGAGGAGTTCGGCGGGCAGGGCGGCGACCCGGGCATGGAGTACCTGGTGACCGAGGAGCTCGTCTACTCGGGTGACACCGCGTTCGGGATGGGTGTCGGCTCGACAATCACCCCGCACTACGTGGCCAACTACGCCACCGACGAGCAGAAGCAGGCCTGGCTGCCGCGGATCTGTTCGGGCGAATGGATCTCGGCGATCGCCATGACCGAGCCCGGCGCGGGCTCCGACCTGCAGGGCGTGCGCACCACCGCGCGGCGTGACGGTGACCAGTACGTCATCAACGGCTCCAAGACCTTCATCTCCAACGGCGGATCCGCCGACTTCGTGGTGGTGGCGGCCAAGACCGACCTGGACGCCGGTCACAGGGGAATGGCGCTGTTCGCCGTCGAGGCGGACACCCCCGGCTTCGAGCGCGGTCGCGTCCTGGAGAAGATGGGCCGCCACGGTGCCGACACCGCCGAGCTGTTCTTCAACGACATGCGCGTACCCGCGGCCAACCTCCTCGGCGGTGAGGAGGGGCAGGGTTTCTACCAGCTCATGAACCAGTTGCCGCGCGAGCGTCTGGCGATCGCGGTGGACGCCCTGGCGATGGCCGAGGCCGCCGTCGTGGAGACCCTCGCCTACGTCCGCGAGCGGCAGGCCTTCGGCAAGCCGATCCTGGAATTCCAGAACACCCGCTTCGAGTTGGCGACGTGCAAGACCTCCGTCATGGCCACCCGCACCTTCATCGATCACTGCATCCAGCAGGAGATCGCCGGCGAACTCGACGCCGTCACCGCCTCGATGGCCAAACTGCAGGCCACCGACATGCTCGACGACGTGGTGGACCGGTGCCTGCAGTTGTTCGGCGGCTACGGCTACATGATGGAGTACCCCATCGCCCAGAAGTTCGCCGCCGCCCGCGTCATGCGGATCTACGGCGGCACCAACGAGATCATGAAGGAGGTCATCGGCCGGGCGCTGTGACCCACCGCGCCCGGACCCCGAGCGGCTACTATCGACAGCTGTCGATACATTCTGCCGAGGAGTCACCGTGACCGATCGTCCCTCCGTCCTCTACGTCTGCGTCCACAACGCGGGCCGCTCGCAGATGGCCGCGGCCTACACCTCCCACCTGTCCGGTGGCGCGGTGGAGGTCCGCTCGGCCGGCTCGGCACCCGCGGACTCGATCAACCCCGCTGTCGCCGCCGCGATGGCGGAGGACGGCATCGACATCTCGGCTGCCACGCCGAAGGTGCTCACCACCGAGGCGGTGCAGTCCAGCGACGTGTGCATCACCATGGGCTGCGGTGACGTCTGCCCGGTCTTCCCGGGCAAGCGCTATCTGGACTGGAGCCTCGACGACCCCGCCGGGCAGGGCGTCGAGGCCGTCCGGCCCATCCGCGACGAGATCAGGCGCCGCGTAGAGGGTCTGCTCGCCGAACTCGGGGTGCAGCCGGTCTAGCGTCCGCGCAGGAGTTCGGTGAGCTGGCGGACGGTGGGCACCTTCCCGCCCAGAACGAGTTCGTCGTCGACCACCAGTCCGGGGGTCTTCATGAGCCCGTAGCCCGCGATCTCGCCGATGTCGGAGACCTCGATGATCTCGGCGTCCTCACCGAGTGAGGCCAGGGCCTCCCGCGTGCGGGTGACGAGGGTGTGGCAGTTGCGGCAACCGGGCCCGAGCACCTTGACGATCATTGTTCCTCCTGCGTGTGGGGGTCAGGCGATGAGGTTGAACAGTAGGCCTATGGCGAGGATGCCGACGGCCACGACGGCGAAGAACAGCGCGAGCAGGGGCGGCTTCATGACCCGCCTGAGCATGATCGCCTGGGGGATGGACAGCGCGATCGAACTCATGATGAACGCCATGACGGTGCCCAGGCTCATGCCCTTGGTCCACAGTGCCTCGGCGATCGGCACGACCCCCGCGCCGTTGACGTAGAGCGGCACCCCGGCGAGGGTGGCCACGACCACGGCCAGCGGGTTGTCCGGGCCCGCCCAGCGTAGGAAGAAGTCCGCTGGTACCCAGCCGTGGATCGCGGCGCCGATCCCGACGCCCACCACCACCCAGATCCAGACGCCCCGGACGATGTCTCGGGATTCACCGAGGGCGGCGTCCACCCGCTCGCGGAGGGTGGGCACGTGGCCGTCCGCGCGGAGTGCGGCCACGCGGGTGGTGAAGACCACGTCGTCGACCCACTTCTCCAGCCGGAACCGGGACAGGGCCCAGCCCGCGATGAACGCGATGGCGGCACCGGCGCCGACGTAGGCGGCGGCGATGTGCCAGCCGAACATCTCGCCGATCATGATGGCCGCGATCTCGCTGATGAGCGGGGAGGCGATGAGGAAGGTCAGGGTGACCGAGAGCGGGATGCCGGCGGCGACGAAGCCGATGAACAGCGGGATCGAGCTGCAGGAACAGAACGGGGTCACGACGCCCAGCACTATCGCCAGGGTGAGGCCGATGAGTAGCCCCCGGCCCTCGAGCCAGTCGCGGGCGCGGTTGAGGTCCAGGCTGGCCCGGAGCATGCCCACCAGGAACATCAGGCCGAGGAGCAGGAGGAAGATCTTGACGGTGTCGTAGAGGAAGAAGTGCACTGCCCCGACCGCCCGGTCGGCGAGGTCGAGACCGAGCCAGTCGACGGTCGCGTCCCAGAACCACTCGTTGGCCACCCACAGGGCGATCCAGGCCACCGCCGCCGCGGCGAGTGAGGCCACCAGTCGACGATGCTCTCGGGCACCGGTGTCGGTGTCCGTGCCGGTCGGGCCGGTCGGGCCGGTCGCGGAGGCGTGCAACGGGCTCATGCCTCCACTGTAGAATTGATATCGATAAGTGTCTATAAGAACTGTTCAGAGGGTGCCGGACGGGGGTTGTGCGGTGGTAGAGGCCGAGGCTGCAGACGCTGTGGTGAAGGACGTGGTGGTGATCGGCGGCGGGCAGGCCGGCCTGGCCGCCGGCTTCTACCTCGCCCGGGCCGGCGCGGACTTCGAGATCCTCGACGCGTCGGAGGGGCCGGGGGGTGCGTGGCCGCACACCTGGCCCTCGTTGCGTCTGTTCTCGCCCGCCGACTACTCGTCGCTCCCGGGCCGCCGGATGCACCGGACCGACGGCGGCAACCCCGACGCGGACCACGTGGTGGAGTACCTGCGCGGCTACGAGGAGTACTACGGGCTGCCCGTCCGGCGTGGGACCGGGGTGACGAGAGTGGACCGCGGGGACACGGAGGGTTTCGTCGTGCACGCCGCGGACGGCCGTCGCTGGCGTGCTCGCGTGGTGATCAGTGCCACCGGCACGTGGTCGAGGCCGTTCGTGCCGAGGTATCCGGGTGTCGGCGAGTTCCGGGGCGAACAGATCCACAGCGCCGGTTACCGCGGTCCGGAGCCGTTCGACGGCCGGCGGGTGGTGGTGGTGGTGGGTGGTGCCAACTCGGGAGCGCAGATCGCCGCCGACCTCGCCGCGGTTCTCGACCCCGGCCGCGGCGAGCTGACCTGGTGCACCACCGGTCCCCCGCGCTATCTGCCCGATGACGTCGACGGTCGGGAGCTGTTCCGGGTGGCCAGCGCCTCGGTGCGGTCCGGAGCGGGCCGCGGCGTCGCTGCGCTCGGCGATATCGTCGTCGTCCCCCCGGTCCGCGCTGCCCGCGACGCGGGCCTGCTGGTGGCCACCCCGATGTTCGACAGGTTCCACCCGGACGGTGTGGAGTGGGAGGACGGCCGACGGGAGCCGGTCGACGCGGTGATCTGGTGCACCGGCTTCCGGCCCGCTCTGGGGCATCTCCGCGGCCTGGGTGTGCCCCGGGTCGGCGGACGGGTGGTGACCGACGGCCCCGCCATCCCGGGCGCGCCCGGGCTGTTCCTGCTCGGCTACGGCGACTGGTGCGGCGCGGCATCGGCGACCCTCATCGGGGTGGGGCAGTGGGCGAAGGCCGCGGTGAACGCCGCCGTCGGCCGGTGACCCGGGGACCGCGGTCCACAGCCGGTGCCCCGGTCAGGCCTTGAGTCGTTCGACGATCTCGACGAACTCCTCCGCGTAGCCCAGGTGGGTCCGCAGGCGTTCGAGCCGCTCGGTGGCCTCGGCCTCGATCTCGGCGATCAGGGTGGCCGATTTCTCCGGGTCATCGGCCCGGCGGTCCAGGGCCCGGCAGAAGTCACGCATCCGCTCCAGGCTGAACCCCAGGGGCTTCATCCGGCGGATGAGCAGGATCCGTTCCACGTCCGCCTCGGTGTAGAGACGAAAGCCCCCGGGGGAGTGGGCGGAGGGGCTGGCGAGGCCCAGTTCGTCGTAGTGTCTGAGACTGCGGATCGAGAGCTCGGTCCGATCGGCGACCTCGCCGATCTTCATCGTCCGTTCGACGCCGATTGGCCCGCTCACAACACTCCCATTACGGTAGCTTTCTACTCTCTCAACCGGTGAGAGACCTGTCCCCGACTGTAGGTGATCCGTGAGCACCGAGTTCCCGACCGGCGTGCTGCCCTCGTTCCGCGCTGCTTTCTCCTCCCCGGCCCGGCTCCGGACCGAGGTGCTCGCAGGCCTCGTCGTGGCGCTGGCGCTCATCCCGGAGGCGATCTCGTTCTCCATCCTCGCGGGCGTCGACCCCCGCGTGGGCCTGTTCGCCTCCTTCACCATGGCCGTCACGATCGCCTTCACCGGCGGACGGCCCGCGATGATCTCCGCGGCCACCGGTGCGATCGCCCTCGTCATCGCCCCCGTCGCCGCGGACCACGGCCTGGACTACCTCATCGCCACCGTCCTGCTGGCCGGGGTGGTGCAGGTGCTGTTGACCCTGTTCGGGGTCGCGAAGTTGATGAGGTTCATCCCCCGGTCCGTGATGGTCGGATTCGTCAACGCGCTCGCGATCCTGATCTTCATGGCGCAGATCCCGCACCTGATCGGCGTGCCGTGGCTGGTGTATCCCCTGGTGGCGGTGGGGCTGATCGTCATGGTGTTCTTCCCCAGGCTCACCGGCGCGATCCCCGCCCCGCTGATCGCGATCGTGGCCCTGACGGTCGTCGTGGTCTGGGTGGGGTGGTCGGTCCCCAACGTCCGCGACAAGGGAGAACTGCCCGGGTCGCTGCCGTCGCTACTCATCCCTGACGTGCCGTGGACACTGGAGACCCTGCAGATCATCGCCCCCTACGCCCTGGCGATGGCGCTGGTGGGGCTCATGGAATCACTGATGACCGCCAAGCTGGTCGACGACATCACCGAGACGCATTCCGACAAGACCCGCGAGGGCTGGGGCCAGGGCGTCGCCAACCTCGTCACCGGTTTCTTCGGCGGCATGGGCGGCTGCGCGATGATCGGCCAGACGATGATCAACGTCAAGGCCTCGGGCGCCCGCACTCGGTTGTCCACCCTGCTCGCCGGCGTGTTCCTGTTGATCCTCGTCGTCGTCCTGGGCGATATCGTCGGACTCATCCCGATGGCCGCACTGGTCGCGGTGATGATCATGGTCTCGGTGGGGACCATGGACTGGCACTCGATCCACCCCCGGACCCTGCGACTGATGCCGCTTTCGGAGACGCTCGTCATGGTCGTCACCGTGGCGGTGACGGTATGGACACACAACCTCGCCATCGGAGTGATCCTGGGTGTGGTCACCGCGATGATCATGTTCGCGCGCCGGGTCGCACACATGACCACCATCGAGAAGGTCGCCGAGCTCGACACCGATCACGACGGCGCGGTCGACACCCGTACCTACCGGGTGACTGGCGAGCTGTTCTGGGCGTCCAGCAACGACCTCGTGTACCAGTTCGACTACGCGGGCGACCCCGAGCACGTGGTGCTCGACCTCACCGATGCCGACATCTGGGACGCCTCGACCGTCGCCACGCTCGACGCCGTGCAGCACAAGTACGCGGCCAAGGGGAAGACACTCTCGGTGATCGGCCTCGACGGTGCCAGCCAGGAGCGCCTCGACAAACTCTCGGGGAAACTCGGCGCCGGACACTGAGCCCGGGCTCGTCCCGAACCGGTGCCCCCGGTCACGGGGGCGCGGTCAGCTGATCGTGACGCCGCCGGTCGGGTCCTGTCGACCGTCCGCCCCCGTGATCCACCACAGTTCGAGTTCGACCTCTCGCTTGGTTCCGGAGTCCTTGGGGGTGTCCTTGATCTCGATGTCGAGCCGCACGGTGTCGGGGACCTCGATGTCGAGGCTGTTGCCGTCCTGGTCGAAGGTCACGGTGCCGGACCGGATGCGCTCGGACAGGGTGGCAAGCAGGTCCGCGACAGCCTCGCGGGAGTAGGTGTCCTTGCTGCGGAGAAGCCGGGTGGAGGGGCTCATGGTCTGATCATCCGCCTTCCGCGGCGATATCGGAGGCCTTCCCTAAATATCGATGTGTGTCTATATTGATGAATGTCGATACGAGGCTTGGAGGCCGATATGTCCCGATCCGTGCACGACGCTCCACTTCCCGAGCTGCTCATGCCCCAGACGCAACTCCAGCGCGACGCCCGCGAACTGGCCCGACACTACGAGGGCGTGTTCAGTCCGCAGACCGTCGAGCGTGTGGTGTTCGAGTCGTATGCCGCGTTGCGTCGCACCGCGCGGGTCACCACGCATCTGCCGTCGCTGTCCCGTCGCTTCGCGACCGACCGGCTCAAGGCTCTCGCGCAGGCCGAGGGGAGGGTCACCAAGGACGTCCCCGAGGTGCTCTTCATCTGCGTCCAGAACTCGGGGCGCTCCCAGATGGCCGCGGCTCTCATGGCGGACCGTTCTGAGGGGCGGGTCCACGTCCGGTCCGCCGGGTCTCTCCCGGGTTCCGGGATCGACGAGAACTGTCAGGCGGCCATGGCCGAGATCGGACTCGACCTGACCTCGGAATACCCCAAGCCACTCACCGACGACGTGGTGGCGGCCGCTGACGTGGTGATCTCCATGGGGTGCGGGGACGCCTGCGCCGTCTATCCGGGCAAGCGGTACCTGGACTGGGACGTCTCGGACCCCGCCGGCCAGGATCTCGACCGAGTCCGTTCCATCCGTGACGACATCGACGCGCGGGTCCGTAGGGCCCTGCCGGAGATCGTCGGCACGTCTCCCCCGCCCGCCTCGGATGCTCTGTCCGCCGAGGGGGCCCCGACACCATGACCACGACCATCACCGTCTTCGAACCCGCGCTCTGCTGCTCATCGGGCGTCTGCGGACCGGACGTGCCCGCCGAACTCGTCGAGTTCTCCGCCGACTGCGACTGGCTCGCCGCGGCGGGCACGCCGGTGGAGCGGGTCAACCTCGCCGCCGAGCCGATGCGCTTCGCGTCGGACGAGGAGGTCGCCGCCTTCCTCCGGCTGAGTGGATCCGAGGGTCTCCCGCTGTTCCGCGTGGACGGCGTCACCGCGCTCACCGGTCGCTACCCCACGCGAGCGGAGCTGGCGAGGTGGGCGGGACTGGACGTGACCACGCCGGTCCCCTCAGTCGTCGGCGCGGCGCCCGTGGGTGCGGACCTGCTGGCGCCCGGCGACGACGGCTGCGGTCCGTCCGGCTGCTGTTGATCCCCGAAAGGCGTTCATGAACTCGTTCCTCGACGACCCCGCCCGTTTCCTGTTCTTCACCGGCAAGGGCGGGGTGGGGAAGACCTCCCTCGCCTGCGCGACCTCGGTCCGGCTCTGCCGGGCGGGCGCGAGTGTCCTGCTCGTGAGCACCGATCCCGCCTCGAACGTGGGGCAGGTGTTCGGCCAGCGGATCGGGAACCGGATCGTCGAGGTCGGTGCGGTCCCTGGGCTCTCGGCGATGGAGATCGAGCCGGACGCCGCCGCCGAGGCCTACCGCGAGCGCGTGGTGGGACCGGTGCGCGGTCTGTTGCCGGAGGCCGAGATCACCGCGATCACCGAGCAGCTCTCCGGATCCTGCACCACCGAGATCGCGTCGTTCAACGAGTTCACCGCGCTGTTGACCGACCCCGGGGTGATGGACGGGTTCGACCACGTCGTCTTTGACACCGCGCCCACCGGACACACGATCCGGTTGCTCACGCTCCCCGGTTCGTGGACCGATTTCCTGGAGCGTGGCAAGGGCGACGCCTCCTGTCTGGGGCCGATGGCGGGGCTCGACAAACAGCGCGCCGTGTACGCGGACGCCGTCGCGCGACTGGCGGACGCGGCCACCACCAGGCTCGTGCTGGTGGCCCGCCCGCAGACCTCGTCCCTCGACGAGATCGCCCGGACCTCGGTCGAGCTCGCCGACGTGGGGATGCGCAACCAGTGGGTCGTCGTGAACGGAATGCTCTCGGGGGCGGAGGACGACGACGACCTCGCCGATCCCGTCGCCACCGGGTTCCGGAGGCGGCAGCAGGCGGCTCTCGACGCCATGCCCGACAGACTCCGCGGGCTGCCCGTCGAGACGGTCCCACTCCGGCCGGAGAACCTCGTCGGCGTCGCGGCGCTGGAACGGCTCTTCGAGCCCGTGGAGGACTCGACCGCTCCGGCGCACGCCGATCCCGGTGGCCCCTCCACTGCGCCCGATCCGCTCTCGGACCTCGTCGACCAGATCGAGGCCGACGGGCATGGTCTCGTCATGACGATGGGCAAAGGGGGAGTCGGCAAGACCACCGTGGCCGCGGCGGTGGCCGTCGAACTCGCCGCGCGCGGACACGAGGTGCACCTCACCACCACCGACCCCGCCGCTCATCTCATCGACACCGTCGCGGGAGAGATCCCGGGACTCACCGTCTCCCGCATCGATCCCGACGAGGCGTCAACCGAGTATCGCCGCCGGGTCATCGCCGGGAAGGGGGCGAACCTCGACGAGGCCGGCCTGGCCGCGCTCGAGGAGGACCTCCGCTCGCCGTGCACGGAGGAGGTGGCGGTCTTCCAGGCATTCTCCGGGGTGATCCACGAGTCGAGACGCCGCTTCGTCGTCGTCGACACCGCCCCGACCGGGCACACGCTACTCCTGCTCGACGCGACCGGGTCCTACCATCGCGAGATCGGCCGGCAGATGGGGGACGGTGGTCGCTTCACCACGCCGCTCATGAGGCTGCAGGATCCGGCGCAGACCAAGATCCTCATCGTCACACTCGCGGAGACCACGCCGGTCCTCGAGGCGGCCGCGCTCCAGGATGATCTGCGACGAGCCGGTATCGAACCGTGGGCGTGGGTGGTCAACAACTCACTCGCGGCGAACGGAACCGGGGACGCCGTCCTGCACCGCCGCGCCGAACTCGAGCGCGAGGAGCTGGCCGCGGTCCGGGGCGGCCTCGCCGAGAGCGTGGCCGTAGTGCCGTACTCGGTGGAGGCCCCCGTCGGTCCGGAGGCGTTGCGCCGTCTGGTCTCGGGCTCGGGGGCCGTGGTGCCGGGAGCTGTGGTGCCGTGGGCTGCGACCCAGGAGACGACGTCGTCCTGAATCGCCCCTCAGACGAACCGGAGGCCCCGCACGTCCACGATGTCGCGGATCTGCGCGAACGCCTCGGGGACGATGCTGTAGTGCGCCATCCGGCCTCGTTGTTCGCGGGTCACGAGTCCCGCCTCGACCAGCTTCTTCATGTGATGGCTGACCGTGGGCTGGGTGATCCCGAGCGGCTCGGTGAGGGTGCACACGCAGACGTCGTTGCAGTCCGCCGCCGCGATGTGCGAGAGCAGCCGTAGACGCATGGGATCGGCCAGCGCCTTGAACCGGGCCGCCGCGTCCTCGGCCTCCGACTGGGTGAGCGGCCCGTTCTCACCGGCGATGCAGCAGGATTCGGTGTGCTCGGACGAGGTCATGGGACCAGATTACGCGGATGCCGGCGGCCGGCGACCCATACATTGACCGATGTCGATGAATTGCCTAGGGTTGGGCCCATGAGCACCCCGGTATCGGCCACCGCCGGCCCCCCCGCCCCTGTTGATCCCGAGGCGCCGGTCGCCGCGCGGCTGTCCTTCCTCGACCGTTATCTGGCGGTGTGGATCCTCGCGGCGATGGCGCTCGGACTCCTGCTCGGGCGCGTGGTGCCCGGGATCGCCGAAGCGTTGGAGGCGGTCGAGGTCGGTGGCATCTCGGTCCCGATCGCCGTCGGCCTGCTGGTGATGATGTATCCCGTCCTCGCGAAGGTCCGCTACGACGAGACGCACCGCGTCACAGGGGACCGCACGCTGCTGGTCCTGTCTCTCACGCTCAACTGGCTGATCGGCCCGGCGCTGATGTTCGCGCTGGCCTGGCTGATGCTCCCCGACCTCCCCGAGTACCGCACGGGGCTGATCGTGGTGGGCCTGGCCCGGTGCATCGCCATGGTGTTCATCTGGAACGACCTCGCCTGCGGTGACCGGGAGGCGGCGGCGGTGCTCGTCGCCATCAACTCGGTCTTCCAGGTGATCGCGTTCGCCGGCCTCGGATGGTTCTACCTGCAGGTCCTCCCGGGTTGGCTGGGCCTGGAGACCACCACCGCCGGCTTCTCCGTCTGGGCCATCGCACTGAGCGTGCTGGTGTTCCTCGGTATCCCACTGCTGGCGGGGTTCCTCACCCGCCACTTCGGCGAGAAGGTCAAGGGCAGGCAGTGGTACGAGGGGACCTTCCTGCCGAGGATCGGTCCGTGGGCCCTCTACGGCCTGCTGTTCACCATCGTCGTGCTCTTCGCGTTCCAGGGGGACGAGATCATCAACCGCCCGATCGACGTACTGCGTATCGCACTGCCCCTGCTGGCCTACTTCGTGCTCATGTTCGGCGGGAGCCTGCTGGCGGCACGGGCGACGGGGCTGAACTACGCCAAGTCGACCGCCGTCGCGTTCACCGCGGCGGGCAACAACTTCGAACTCGCCATAGCGGTGAGCATCGGAACCTGGGGAGTGGCGTCCGGTCAGGCGCTCGCGGGCGTGGTCGGACCGCTCATCGAGGTCCCCGTACTGATCGCTCTCGTCTATGTGAGCCTGTGGGCTGGAAAACGCCTGTTCAAGGGAGATCCCACAGTTCCCGGCGCGATCCACCAGGACGCGGCGGCCGTGTCCGGGACAACGGGAGCCGATCACCGATGACACCGACCATGTCAGAGACGTCGCAGCGGCCCCGCGTCCTGTTCGTGTGCAAGTCCAACCGCGGCAAGTCCCAGATGGCCGAAGCGCTGCTGCGCCAGGTCGCCGGGGAAGCGGTCGAGGTCCGTTCGGCCGGTACGCAGCCCGCACTGGGGAAGTCGCCGAACGCCGAATCCGTGGCGTCGCTCGCCGAGATCGGTGCCGACATGTCGGGGGCCGTGGCCGAGCCGGTCGACGACGACGTCCTGCGCCACGCCGATCGTGTGGTCGTGCTCGGTACCGCCGCGCGACTCGGCCGGATCGACGGGATGCGCGCGGATATCGAGGTCTGGGACACCGACGAGCCGAGCGAGCGTGGAATCGAGGGTGCGGAGCGGATGGCACTGATCCGCGACGACATCGCCGCACGGGTCCGCGCACTCTGGGCGGAACTCGCCCGGGATCAGTAGCCGACGTAGCGCTCCGGCTCCTCGCCGAACGTGAACCCGCGGCCCGAGATCTTCTCCGGCGTGATCTCCACGAAGTTGTACTTCAGGGTCGGGATCCACGGCTTGAGGTCCAGCTCCTCCGCGCGGTTGATCTCCGCGAAACTGTCGAGACGACGTGCCTCGCCGCGCACGATCACGGACCATGCCCGCTGGTCCTCGATGTTGTCCACCTGGAAGACCACGTCGGGGTGGATGGTTAGACCGGCTAGTTTGCTGCCCTCCGCGGTGCGGAAGACGAGCCTGCCCTCCGGCGACACGGCGTAGTTGACGGGGAAGATGTCCGCACTCCCACCGGAGACGGTGACCAGACGGCCGAGCGACTCGGTCGCGAGCAGCTCGAGTGAGCGTTGCTCGTCGAATTCGATGATCGGGTTGTCCGGGTTGTCGTCCATGGATGGATTCTCCCAGGCTCCGGCCCTGTGCGGAAGAGCGCCGGGACCTCGAAATAGCACCCCCCGGGTGACGGACCTCACTCCACGTCGGCCACCTGCGAACTCATCGGCTATTCAGGTAACGATCTGACGAAGGTAGATGCAGCAACCGGTCGGCGTCACTACGGTGGGAGGCGACTATGAACCCAGGAGAACGAGCAGCACCCCGTAACCCTGATTCGTCCGACGCGGTATTCCGTCAGCCCACCGCGGCAGACGGGAACCGCATGTGGGAGATCGCCCGCGACAGTGGAGTCCTCGACCTCAACTCCTCCTATGCCTACGTGCTGTGGGGAGCCGAGTTCTCGGAGAGTTCGGTCGTCGTCGAGGTCGAGGGCCGTGTCGTCGGTTTCGTCACCGGATTCCTACGCCCGTCGGAGCAGGACACGATCTTCGTCTGGCAGGTGGGCGTGGACGCGGACCAACGCGGCAAGGGCCTTGCCGCACGACTGCTCCACCACCAGATGGACCGCCTCGCCGAGCGCGGGGTCGTCCGACTGCGCACCACCATCAGCCCGGACAACCAGGCGTCCCAGCGCACCTTCGGTGCGGTCGCCCGCGACCGGGGTATGACGCTGTCCAGCGAGGACTACATCAGCGCGGAGCTGCTCGGTGAAGGACACGAACCCGAAGACCTCTACACCATTTCCTGACAAGGGCGCCCGGACCCCGCAGGTCCGTCATCGCCGCCCCACCCCCCGTTCCGATGGAGTGATCACCACCATGACCGAAGCCACGCATGACCCCAACCTGGACACCTCGATCTTCAGCGATCGGGAGTCCGAGGTCCGCAGCTATTCCCGGAACTGGCCGGTGGTCTTCGACACGGCGAAGGGCACGACGATCACCACGGTCGACGGTGACGAGTACCTGGACTTCTTCGGCGGCGCCGGCGCCCTGAACTACGGCCACAACGACGACGACATGAAGGACGCCTTGCTGGAGTACATCCAGCGCGACGGCGTCACCCACTCCCTGGACAAGTACACCGTGGCCAAGCGGGCGTTCCTGGAGACCTTCACGACGAAGGTCCTCGAGCCACGCGGGCTGGACTACAAGGTCATGTTCCCCGGACCGACGGGCACCAACGCCGTCGAGTCGGCCCTGAAGCTCGCGCGCAAGGTGACGGGCCGCGAGGCGATCGTCAACTTCACCAACTCCTTTCACGGCATGACTCTCGGCTCGTTGTCCGTGACCGGCAACTCCATGAAGCGGGCCGGTGCCGGCATCCCCCTGGTGCACGCCACCCCGATGCCGTACGACAACTACTTCGGTGGCGTCACCGAGGACTTCCAGTGGATGGAGCGGGTGCTCGGCGACTCGGGCTCGGGCATGAACCGTCCGGCCGCGGTGATCGTGGAGTGCGTGCAGGGCGAGGGTGGCATCAACGCCGCACGCGCCGAGTGGCTCCAGGCACTCGAGGAACTGTGCCATCGTCACGAGATCCTGTTGATCGTCGATGACGTCCAGATGGGGTGTGGCCGCACCGGCGAGTTCTTCTCGTTCGAATTCGCGGGCATCAAGCCCGACATCGTCTGCCTGTCCAAGTCGATCGGCGGCTACGGTCTGCCGCTGGCGATCACCCTGTTCAACCGTGAGCTCGACGAGTGGACCCCGGGCGAGCACAACGGCACCTTCCGCGGCAACAACATGGCGTTCATCACCGCCGATGTCGCGCTGCGCAAGTTCTGGTCGGATGAGGAGCTGCAGAACCGCACGCTTGAGAACGGCCGGATCCTCCGCGAGCGCTTCTCGCCGTTGGTCTACAAGTACGAGGGCAAGCTCGAGCTGCGTGGCCGGGGCATGGCCTTCGGCATCGCGTTCCTCGAGTCTCCCGAGCTGGCGGGCGAGGTCATGAAGCGGTGTTTCGACCACAAGATGCTCGTCGAGACCGCCGGGCCGAGCGACGAGGTGGTCAAGTTCCTCGCGCCGCTCACTCTCAGCGACGAAGAGCGTGACCGTGGTGTCGAGATCTGCTACGAGGCCGTCGATCACGTCCTGGCGGCGCAGTACACCTGACGTCGCCCGACTCCGGCCTGACCCCCACCTTCGACGAAGAGGCACCACATGATCGTCCGTACCACCGCCGACATCACCGACACCGACCGCCACATCAAGGGCAACAACGGCAACTGGGTGTCCAAGCGCATCGTCCTGGCCGACGACCGGGTGGGGTTCTCGTTCCACGAGACCACCATCGCCGCGGGCACGACCAACGACTTCCACTACGCCAACCACATCGAGGCCGTCTGGCTGACCCGAGGCAAGGGCACGTTGCGTGATCTCACCAACGACAAGGAGTACCCGCTCGCCGCGGGCACGATGTACCTGCTCGATGGCAACGAGAAGCATCAGGTGATCGTCGAGGAGGAGATGCAGATGCTGTGCGTCTTCAACCCTCCCGTCGTGGGCGAGGAGAACCACGACGAGAACGGCATCTACCCGCTCCTGCGCCTGCAGGACGACGGTTCGGTCGTACGGGAGAAGTAACTCCACACCTGTAGCACAGGCTCCCCGGCGGATCCACTCACTCCGAGCGGAATCGGCCGGGGAGCCGCAGTATCTACGGCAGGATGCCGGTCATGCCCTCGCCCGACCCCCGACCCGCCCCGCCCTGGGGTACGCGCCCTCTTCGGCTTGCGCGCCCGGATCGCACGCTTTCGGAGGGGGCGCGCGCCGGGTTCGGTCCATTCCGGGCGCGCATCCGGACGGTCGCACAGGGCAGAATGTGCGGGTGTCGACCATCGTGTTCCTCCACGCCCATCCCGACGACGAGACCTCCCAGACCGCGGGGATGATGGCGCTCGCCACCCGCGACGGGCACCGCGTGGTGACGGTGTTCGCCACGGACGGTGATCACGGCGAACGTCCCGAGCACCTCGGTCCGGACGGCGACCTGGTCGGGCACCGGCGCGGGGAGGCCCGTGCGGCGGCGGCGGTGCTGGGGGTGGCCCGGATCGACTGGCTCGGCTACCGCGATTCGGGAATGACGGGGTGGGAGCAGAACGACCACTCGCTGAGCCTGCATCGCGCCGACGTCGACGAGGCCGCGGCGCGATTGTCCCGGATCCTCGACCGCGAGGACGCCGACGTGCTCGTGGGATACGACCATCACGGCAACTACGGTCACCCCGACCACATCGCGGTGCACCGGATCGCCCGCCGCGCGGTGGAACTGGCCGCGCGCCGTCCTCGGTTGCTGGAGGCGACGACCAATCGGGACGCACAGCTGGAGATGATCGACAGTCCCGCCGCATCCGAGTTCATGCAGACCCTCATCGCCGGAGGGATGGACCTGGACGTGGATCGCATACGGCAGGCGATCCTCACGGGGGACGACGGCCTACCGATCGGGGTCGCGGAGGCCGAGATCGCGTGGGCGATCGACCTTCCGGCGGACGTGATCGACCTCAAGCGCCGCGCGATGCAGTGCCACGCCAGTCAGACCAGCGACATCGGCATGATGCTGGCCTTCCCGCCGGATATGTACGCGATGGCCTTCGGCACGGAGTTCCTCATCGAGCCCGGCACGGACGCGCCGATGCGCCGCGGGTGGCCGTTCGACTGAACCGGCCCGGCTGCGGGCGCAGCGCTCACGGCACGTCGCTCAGGGCATGTCGAGGGCGCGGACCCAGTCTCCGTGCCCGTGCGCCGTGGCCAGGGGTCGACCGCCCACTGCGACGACGAAGATGCCCTTGTGGCGGCGGATCGACTCGGGGACCTGCTCGGCGATGTCGGGCAGGAGGGTCACCCCCTCGACCGAGATCCACACACAGTCCAGCGCCGTGACCCGGCGGACGAACTCCGCGCGGGCCGGTGGCTCGAGGTAACCGAGGACCGCCGTGTGGAACACCACGGGTGTCGACCCCGCGGGACAGGCGGCGACGGAGGCCTCCAGCTTCTCCACCAGGTCGCCCGCGATGATCCTGGGCGGGTCGGCGGCCGCGATGTCGAGCGCGGCGTCCAACCGGGGCACCCGCTCGGACTGCTGTCCCGGCCAGATGAGGCTGCGCAGCCAGGCGCGCGAGTCGTGGCTCGCGGGGTCGATGGGAGACAGGTCCACACCGCCGCGGTGGACGACCTCGGGAAACGACCGGGGGAGGGGGACACCATCGCGCAGGTCGCAGGCCAGGACCGGGGCGCCGGGGGGTGGGTCGGCGGGCCGGAGGTCGTGGGTCTCGCCGCCGTCGAGGGAGTAGCGGTAGGTGTACCTGTCCGGGTACAGGCACAGGCCCGCGGAGGCGCCCATCTCGACCAGCGACAGCGGTCCGGGCAGCAGGGAGAGGAAGGGCAGCAGTACCGCGCAGCGCTTGGCCTCGTTGGTCTGCGTGGAATGGGTGAGAGCGATCCGCTCGATCTGCGCCCAGTGGGCGTGGACGAAGTCCCGGAACGCCGCGTAGTCCTCGGTCTCCGGGGCGCCCGCGTACCGGGCGGAGGCGAAGACCAGTGCGGGCTGTCTCTTGAGCCTGGGCAGGCGTTCGATGAGCGCGCAGGTCGCGGGGTCCTCGGCGATACCGCGGGCCCACGCCAGGTAGACGGGTGTCCGGGCGCGGACCTCGAACTCGGCGAACTCGGCGTAGCGGGTGGGGACGTCGTCGACGTGCGCGGAGTCCATACGACCAGCGTGGCATACCGGCCGCGTCGGATCACCCGGAACGTGGACCCGCCCCGCCCCGCCCCGCCCCGCCCCGGCCGCGGGCACCGGCCCCGGCGCTGGCGCTGGCGCGCATGCCCGGGACCGGGTACGTTGGTGATGTATCAACCACTCGCCGCGCCCGACGACCGCAGGAGACCCCATGGCTGACGACACCGACTTCACGCCCGCGAAGAACGCCTCGACCGACGGCGAGTTCGTCCGCGATGCCACCTACATCAACGATCGCGTGGTGGCCGACCTGCCGGCGGGATCGGACCCGGTCGGGGAGAAGGTCGGCGAGATGCGCTGGCCCGTCGAGGCCGGCCGCTACCGACTCCTGGCCGCCCGGGCGTGCCCCTGGGCCAGTCGCACGATCATCGTGCGCCGTCTCATGGGACTCGAGGACGCCATCTCCATGGGGCTGGCCGGCCCGACACACGACGTCGACTCGTGGGTCTTCGACCTCGATCCGGACGGGCGCGACCCGGTCACGGGGTTCCACCGCCTGCAGGAGGCCTACTTCAACCGGATCCCCGACTATCCGCGCGGCATCACGGTCCCGGCTCTGGTCGACCTGCCCACCCGGTCGGTGGTGACCAACGCCTACCAGAAGCTCAACTTCGATCTGCTCAGCGAGTGGTCGGCATTCCACCGCGACGGCGCCCCTGACCTGTACCCGGAGCCCCACCGGGACGAGATCGACGAGCTCGACTCCTGGATCTACCCGACCGTCAACAACGGCGTGTACCGGAGCGGTTTCGCGGCCGATCAGAACGCGTACGAGGAGGCGTTCGACGAGCTGTGGGCCTCGCTGGACCGGCTCGAGGAGCGACTCGCCACCCGTCGCTACCTCGTCGGGGAGTCCATCACGGTCGCCGATATCCGACTGTTCACCACGCTCGTGCGCTTCGACGCGGTGTACCACGGCCACTTCAAGGCCAACCGCAGCAAGATCACCGAGATGCCCGCCCTGTGGGGTTATCTCCGCGACCTGTTCCAGACGCCCGGTTTCGGCGACACCTGCGACTTCCCGCAGATCAAGGAGCACTACTACAACGTCCACCGCGATGTGAACCCCACCGGGATCGTGCCCAAGGGACCGGACCTGAGGGGGCTGCTGACGCCGCACCACCGTGAGGAGTTGGGTGGCAGCCCGTTCGGTGACGGCACCGCCCCGGGGCCGATCGAGAATCCGGCGGAGAGAGTGCCGGAGGGGCACGGTGCCGTGTAGATCCGGACGGTAGGCCTACACTGGTCGCCTGTGAACCCGAACCCCGGCGATATCGGTCGCTATCGCAACAGCGCCCGGCAGTTCGTCATGTTCGCACTCGTCGGCGGGTCCGGGCTGGTCGTCAACATGGTCGTGACGGTCCTGATGAACAAGGCCAACGGCGGCACCCGGAACGCACAGGAGATCTTGTTCCCGCTGGGGGACACGGAGTTCAACTTCCGCTTCACCACCCTGGTGTGGATAGTCGCGTTCCTCGTGGCGAACGTCTACAACTTCATGCTCAACCGGCACTGGACGTTCGGCAAGGGCCACAAGGCGCCGGTTTGGCAGGAGTTCTGGCCGTTCCTGGTGGTGGGGTCGGTGGCCGCGGCCGCGGGCATCTTCATCAAGCTGGCCTTCACCAACCCCACCTCGCCGCTCTATCTGTCGGAGCCGTGGTGGCACGAGGACGCGGGGATCCACTCCCGCGAGTACTGGAGTCAGCTGCTGACGATCCTGTTCACGATGCCGATCAACTTCGTCGTCAACAAGCTCTGGACGTTCCGCGCGGTGCGTCGCCGTCACCACGCGCGCTCCACCGCGGACACGGTGGTCTAGGGGGCGGATCATGGAGTCCTCGCCGTTGCTGTTGTGGTTCGACCTGGTCGGCGTGTTCTTCTTCGCGCTGTCCGGCAATCTCCTGGCCGCACGCAAGAACATCGACATCACCGGCGGGCTGGTGCTGGGTCTGCTGGCGGGACTGGGCGGCGGCATCATCCGGGACGTGTTGCTGGGCGTGACCCCCCTTGCGCTGACGCAGCCGGTTCTGCTCGTCGCGCCGTTCGCCGCCGCCGTGGTGGTGTACCTGATGGGCGCGCACCTGCACCGCGTACGCACGCTGATCGTGGTCTTCGACGCCGCCGGCCTGGGTCTTTTCTGCACCTTCGGTACCGCACGCGCGCTGGAACACGGGATGCCGATCGCCTCCGCGCTGCTGCTCGGCGTGGTCACCGCGGTCGGCGGCGGTCTCATGCGCGACGTCGTGGCCAACGAGATCCCGGCGGTGTTCAGCGGGTCCGACCTGTACATCATCCCCGCGACCACCGGCGCCGCGCTGACCGCGTTGGCCGTGGCCACCGATTTGTGGGGGCCGGTCGCCGCGGCGGTGTTGTCCGCGTTCGCGTTCGCGTTCAGGATGGTCGCCTGGCGGTTGCAGTGGCGTGTCCCGGCGCCGATGCGGGGCTGGAGCATGAGGGGGTTCGACACCCGCCTGCGGCGCGACCGTGCGGTGTTCGGCCGTCCGGGAAAGAAGAAGGACGACGACGACGAGGCCCGTCGCGACGACGACGTGGACGACTACCGGGATCGCCCACCGGGCCCCCGCCGGTAGTGTGTGCCGACGTGCAGTATTACCTCAGCCTGCTGGGATTCGCGGCGATCGACTCGGTCAACCTCCTGGCGTTCGCCGTGATCGCGGGACTCTGGCTCGCGGCCTCGGGCCGGGGCGGGGGCTTCACCTCCCGCGCCGCACGCTTCACCGGTGGTGCGTTCTGCGGCATCATCCTGCTCTCACTGGTGTCGGTGTGGGTCATCGGCAACAACGAGGAGTTCGTCCGGAGCCTGTTCTACAACCTGTGGGCGATGGTGGTCCTGGGGGTGATCGGTCTGGTGATCACCGTGATGGGTCTGCGCAGGCCGGCGGAGGCGAAAGAGGACAACGTCGAGGCCCCGTTGGCCCAGTCCGTGCTGCAGAGGTTCGGCATCATGGCCACCGGCGTCTGCCTGGGTGTCATCCAGTCGGGGACCTCCGCGCCGTTCGCCGCGGGCATGGTCCTCATCTCGTTCTCCGAGACGCCCTGGTGGTCCAAGTTGCTGCAGATCCTGTTCTTCGCGATCATCGCGATCCTGCCGAGCACGGGGTTGATCATCGCGCTGTCCCGCGTGAACTCGTCCGGCGTCGCCGCCGCGACCCGCAGGATCGATCGTTTCCTCGCCCACGGTCGGGTCGCCGGGCGGGTGCTCACGCTCGTGGTGGGAGTGGCGTTGGTAATCCTGGCCGCGGTACGCATCGTGCAGCTCACCGGGCTCCTGGCGTAGCCGGAGTTGATGTACCCGGATCTGTCGTAGACGGAACCTAGGGTGACGGCGACCACCGGAGAAGGTGGTCCACGAACCTCCAGGGGGAGACATGGCCGAGCACGGGACCAGCAGCACGACAACCGGACCCACCACGACCGCCGACACCACAACGACCGCCGGCGCCACAGCGGACCCGGGCGCCCCGGTCCGGGGCGAGGACGGTCTGATGCGCCCGCCCTGGGCGGCGCGCGATCCGTTGCTGCGGGAGTACTACGACACCGAATGGGGGATGCCGGTCCACGAGGAGTCGGGGCTTTTCGAACGGCTCGTCCTGGAGGGCTTCCAGTCCGGACTGAGCTGGGTGACGATCCTGCGCAAACGGCCGGCGTTCAGGGAGGCGTTCGCGGGGTTCTCCCCCGACGCGGTCGCGGGCTTCGGGGCCACCGACATCGCACGGCTGATGGACGACGCCCGGATCGTGCGCAACCGGCGCAAGATCGACGCGGCCGTAGCCAACGCGCGGGCGGTGGTCGCACTGCGGGCAGAGGGCGGTCTCGGCGAGCTGATCTGGTCGTATCAGCCCGAGCGCACCCCGGAACCCCGGACGATGGCCGAGGTGCCCAGTCGATCCCCGGAATCGGAGGCCCTGGCGAAGGATCTCAAGCGGCGCGGATTCAGCTTCGTCGGGCCGGTGACGGTCTTCGCGTTGATGGAGGCCATCGGGGTGGTCGACACCCACCTGGTGGATTCGCATCGGCGCGGCAGTTCTGGCATCTGGACCGGCGAGGTCGCCCCCTGACCGCCCCGGGCCGGGGTCAACCCGGGGGGTTCGGCTGAACCGGCTGGTCAGGCAGGCCGGTCGGTCCGGGCGGTCCGGGCGGTCGGGGCGGGCCAGGCAGGACCGGAAGGCCCGCGTGCGGGGGGAGCCGGGGAGTGGAGCCGGCGAGCGAACCGGCCGACGTCAGCCGCCCGGTGACCGGCCAGCTCAGGCAACCGGGGATCCCGCGGAGCGCGGCCATCCGGGCGAGGGAATGGGCGAGATCCGTCCTGCTCAACGCGCCGTCGGCGAGTGCGCGCTCCACGGCGTCCAGGGCCTCGGGGATCCCGGCGGTGGTGATCCATAGCGGGGAGTCGGCCCCGGCGATGAGCGATTCGGCGACCGCCCTGGGCAACGGGAAGTCGTTCGTCACGGCGCGCATCCCGGACAGGTCGTCGGTGAAGATCGCGCCGTCGAAGGGCGGGGCGCCGTACCCGTGGCCGTCCCGCAGCAGGCGGTATGCGGCCGGGGAGAGCGAGGCCGGCCGGTCGATCCCCGTGAGGCCGGGCACCTGGGGGTGCCCCAGCATCATCGCGACGCCGGGGGTCGCGGCGAGTTCGGAGAACGGCCGCAGATCGTGGGGGAGGAGCTGGTCCAGCGGTGGCACGAACACCGATTCGTGGTGGCTGTCCCCGGAGGAGCGGCCGTGCCCGGGGAAGTGCTTGAAGACAGGGGTCACACCGGCATCCGAGAGGCCGGCGGCGAACGCGCGCGCATAGCTGATCACACGGGCCGGATCAGGGGAGAAGGACCGGTCGCCGATCACGGCCCCGTCCGGCTGGTCGGACACGTCGACGGACGGGGCGAAGTCCACGGTCACGCCCATCCCGCGCAGGAACTCGCCCCGGGCCTGCGCGGTCGAGCGGACCTGCTCGGGGCTCATCGTGGCGGCCATGACGCGGGCGGACGGCATCGGCCCGGCGTAGGGGGCGATGCGGGAGACGCGGCCGCCCTCCTCGTCTATCGCCACGAGCAGCGGCAGCGGCGAGTCCTGCTGCAGGCGTGCCAGCCCGTCGCCGGAGACCACCTCGCCCACCACGTCTCCGCCGAGGAAGATCCCGCCGATGTTGTGCTCCTCGACCGCCCGACGAGCGTCGGCCACCGAGCTCACGCCCACCGTGAACAGTTGCGCGATCTGCTGGCGCTGGCTCAGCGAGTCCAGTGGCGACTCGCAGACCGGGGCGGGGGGCGAGACCTGCGAGGACTGCGCCGACTGTGCGTCCTGTGTGGCCTGCGAGGACTGCTCTGCCGGTCGGGCGGGTGCCGGATCCACGCCGGGCCCGGAGGCACCGGGGCCGGCGGAGCCGCAGCCGGCCAGCACCATTCCGGCGACCAGTCCGGTGACCGTGAGACGACGCCGGAGGGTGGGGAACACGCCCCAAATGTAGCCGCTGCTCCGCTCCGGCCCGTGGGCCCCGGGGCCGGTTCACCCACCGGCCACCTGTGGGTGCGACCCTGAGCCGGTGACCGCTTCGCTCGCCCGTCGTCTCGGGCTGACCGATGCCGTCGTGGTGGGCCTGGGCGCGATGATCGGTGCCGGGGTGTTCGTGGCCTTCGCCCCGGCGGCGGCCCGCGCGGGGTCGCTGGTGTGGGCCGCGCTCGCCGTCGCAGCGGTGGTGGCGGTGTGCAACGCCTTGTCGTCAGCCCGCTTGGCCGCGCGGTTCCCCGCGGCCGGCGGCACCTACGTCTACGGCCGTGAGCTGCTCGGTCCGCTGCCCGGATTCCTCGCCGGCTGGGGATTCGTGGTGGGCAAGACCGCCTCCTGTGCCGCCATGGCGCTGACCGCGGGTCTGTACGTGTGGCCCGGGCACGCCCACGTCGTGGCAGCCGTGGCGGTGCTCGCCCTGACGCTGTTGTCCGTGCTCGGGGTCCAGCGCACGGCGACCGCGTCGAAGGTACTGGTCGCGATCGTCCTGGGGGTGCTGGCGGTATTCGTCGTCGCGGCATGGACCGCCGCACCGGTCCCGCCCGACCTGGTGCAACCACCGCCGCCGGTGGACGGGGAGGCCTGGCCGGCGCGGATCGTCGGTGTCCTCGGCGGGGCCGGGTTCTGTTTCTTCGCCTTTGCCGGGTACGCCCGCATTGCCACTCTCGGTGAGGAGGTGCGCGACCCCGCCCGGACCATCCCGAAGGCGGTGGTGGTGGCGATCTCCGTGGTGATCGTCGTGTACGCGGTGGTCCTGGCCTCCACGGTCCAGGTGCTCGGGGTGGGCGGCGTGGCGGCGGGCCCGGCCCCCGTCCTCGACGCGGCCGAGCGGATCGGTGGAGGCCAACTGGAGCCGGTCGTGCGGGTCGCTGCCGGGATCGCGGCTCTGGGCGCGCTGCTCGGCGGGATCCTCGGGGTCTCTCGCACGACCATGGCCATGGCCCGCGACCGGCACCTGCCCCCGACGCTGGCCGCGGTGCACCCGACCACGCGGACGCCGTATGTCGCCGAGGTCTGCGTGGGCGTGGTCGTGGCCGGCATCGTCCTGGTGGCGGACGTACGCCAGGCCATCGGCTTCTCGTCGTTCGCGGTCCTGGTCTACTACCTGGTCGCCAACGCCGCGGCGCTGCGGCTCCCCCGGGAGCACCGCCGACTGCCCGCGTGGGTGCCGGCGCTGGGTGCGCTCGGGTGCGTCGTGGTGGCCGGGAGCCTGCCCCGGGAATCGGTCGTGGCCGGGCTCCTCGTCTTTGCCGTCGGTGGGGTGGTCTACGCGGTCACCCGCCGTCAGGCGCTCGGACCGGGCGTACCGTCTCAGACATGATCGAGCGCCCGTCCCGAGTCCGCGACCCACATGACCGGCTGCGTCCGGCCGACCTGCGCAGGCCCGTCATCGGCGCCCCGATGGCAGGCGGACCCACGACGCCGGAGCTGATCGCGGCGGTCGGAGAGGCAGGCGGCCTGGGGATGATCGGCTCGGGCTACCTGGACGCCGCGGCCACCCGCGAGGAGATCGCCCGGGTCCGGGCGCTCACCGCCGCGCCGTTCGGCGTCAACGTCTTCCTGGTGGACCGGGCCGACTCGGAGGCGGCACTGGCCGACGCGGGCGGGCCGGAGGCCGTCGACCGCTACTCGGCCACGCTCACCCCGGTCGCCGACCGACTGCAGGTCGTGCCGGCCGAGCGACCGGGTTTCACCGACTTCGACCAGGCCGCGACCCTCGCCGCGTTGGTCGCCGACCCGGTCGCGGTGGTCTCGTTCACCTTCGGGATCCCCGATCGGGACGTGGTGGAGGCGCTGCAGGAGGTGGGTACGGCGGTCGCCGTCACCGTCGCAGGCGTCGGCGACGCCCGGCGGGCGGTCGAGGTGAGGGCCGACTGGCTCTCGGTCCAGTCCGCCGAGGCGGGGGGACACCGCTCCACCACCACGGTGGGTGAGCGCCCGGACTCGATCACCACCGTCGAGCTCACGCGGGCCGTCCGCGAGGCACTCCCGCAGGTGTCGTTCGTCGCGGCCGGTGGGATCAGTACGCCGGAGGACGTCGACGCGGTGGTGCGGGCCGGCGCGGACGGCGTCCAGATCGGGACGGTCCTGTTGCGCACCCCGGAGGCGGGGACCAGCGCCCTCTACCGGGCCGCGCTGGCCGATCCGCGGTTCACCGAGTCGCGGCCGACGCGCTGCTACACCGGTCGCTACGCCCGCGCACTGGTCAACGAGTTCGTGGCCGGGTTCGACGCGCTCGCGCCGGCCGCCTATCCGCACCTGCACCTGCTCACCGGGCCACTGCGCACGGCGGCCGCGCAGGCGGGGGATGTCGAGGTCCCGCCGCTGTGGGCGGGCTCGGGGTGGCGGGCGGCAGGTGTCTACGCCGACCGCCCTGCGGCGCAGGTCGTCGCCGAGCTCTGGGACCGGGCCACGAGTCCGCTACCGAGGTGAACGGTCCGCTCTCCGGCTGCGGGTAGCTGACCGCGCAGGACGGTCGCGGATTGGCCGGGGCCGGGTTCAGCCCGCGCGGCGTTCGGTTTCCGCTGCGATGTCCGCCAGGTCCTGCTCCATGGCCTTGCGGGTCGACCTCTCGGCCAGTCCGCCCATCACGGCCATCGCGACCCGTGCCATCGCCGGGGCGTGTGCGGTGTGGGCGCCGAAACGCATCCGCAGGGTCGATCCGGAGCCGTCGGCATCCGGGGTCACGGTGAACACCGTCTTGTACTCGGTGCCGCCGTTCTCGGCGACGATCGTGGTGGAGTGCGGCGGCTCGGCGGCGAGCACCATCATCTCCTCCGTGGCCTTCATGCCGAACATCTTCCGCGTCTCCCGCCACCGCAGTCCCGGCTGGTAGGGGCCTGGGGTGAGGAGCTCGACCGCCAGGACCCCGCTGAGGGTGCGGTGTGCGGAGGGGATGTCGGTGAGCACCGCCCAGACCGCGTCGGGGTCGGCGGCGACGTGACGGGAGAGGTCGAGCTGCATGGCATCCAGGTTACCGGCGCCGACCAGCCTCAGGTGTGCCGGAAATGCGGAAACCGGCCCCGCCGAGGCGGGGCCGGTCACACGCGGTGCCCGTTCCAGGCTGAGCCCGGCCGGGCGGTGCGCCGTCAGGCGCGACGGCTCAGGAGCCGAAGTTCTCGACGAAGCCACCGAAGAAGCCGAGGACCTGGGCGATGAGGTCGGAGCCGAAATCGGCGGCCTCGGAGCCGGTGTTGACGTTGGCGGAACCGGTGGCGATGCCGTTGATGAAGTCAGAGATCATGGTGGAGATCCTTTCGTCGTACCGGCGGTGGACTCTCCACCGCCGAGGTCTGCGTCGTTCGGACGCTCGTTGGGTACATCCGAACGACTCGGGCCGACGTTACCCAGCCGTGACGTCGAACCCCACCTGACGAGGGGTTATGCGACCCCGAAGGCGGTAAGCCCACATTCATAGCAACAGGAAGGGCGGGACTGGGATTGCTCAGGTGCGAGCTATCTCACACTTTGGTCCGGGGGCCGGAACGGGAGCTCCTGACCGACCGGCCGGAGCCCTGTCGACGGGCCTAGACTCGGAGTTGTGAACGCCACTCGCCCCGAGACCCGCTCCTCCGGACCCGTCGCCCTCCCCGCGGGCTTCCGCGCCCACGCGGGGGCCGCGGGTCTGCGAGAGAGCGGAGACGACGTCTTCGTCGTCGTCGCAGACGGCCCCCAGGTGGCATCCTCGGCGGTGTTCACCCGATCCCTCTTCGCCGGCCCCTCGGTCGTGCTCAGTCGGCGGAACGCCGCGGGCGGCCGTGCGCGCGGTGTCGTGGTGGTGGCCAAGAACGCCAACGTCGCCACCGGTGAGCAGGGCATGACCGATGCGCGCGAGGTGCTCGAGCGTGCGGCCGGCGCGCTGGGTGTGGCCCCGGAGGAACTGCTCATCGCCTCGACGGGTGTGATCGGCCGGCACTACCCGATGCCGGTGCTGCGCGCCCACCTGGACGGCTTGGCCGACGCGGAGTTCGACGCCGACGCGGTCGCGCTGGCCGCGGCCATGATGACGACCGACACGCATCCCAAGACCGCATCGGTGGAGATGACGACGACGAGCGGCGGGACCGCCCGGGTGGTGGGCATCGCCAAGGGGGTCGGGATGCTCGAGCCCGACATGGCCACGATGATCGCCGTGGTCTTCACCGACGCCGCCGTGACCCCGGGTGTGCTGGACGCCGCGTTCAGGGACGCCGTGGACCAGTCGTTCAACTGCCTGTCCGTCGACACCGACACCTCGACCTCCGACACCGCGATCGCGTTGGCCAGCGGGGTGGCCGGGCCCGTGGACGAGGCCGAGCTGCGCCGCGCCCTCGCGACGGTGTGTCTGGATCTGACCCGCCAACTGGCCCGCGACGGCGAGGGCGCGACCAAGCTCCTCACCGTGGAGGTGACCGGCGGCAGGGACCGCGCGCAGGCCAAGCGGGTGGCCAAGGCGATCCTCAACTCCCCGCTGGTCAAGACCGCGGTCCACGGGGCGGACCCCAACTGGGGCCGGGTGGCCATGGCGATCGGCAAGTGTCACGAGGACACGGACATCGACCCGGAGCGCGTCCGCATCGTCTTCGGCGACCTGGAGACCTATCCGGCCTTCCCCGGTCCGGCAGAGCTCGAACGGCTCACCGAGATCATGCGGGCCGAGGAGGTCACGATCTCCGTCGACCTGGGTGTGGCCGACGGCGCCTGCACGGTTTACGGCTGCGACCTCACGCGCGAGTACATCTCGATCAACGCCGACTACACGACGTGAGCGACGCCGCGTCCGATCTCGAGGCCATCCGCGCGGTGTTCGCCCGTCGCCTGTACGTGATGGACACCAAACAGTGGGACGCCTACGGTCCGTGCCACACCGAGGACGTGGTGAGCGGGTCCTGGGCGGCGAGTGGGGGCGCGGCCGAGGTGCGGGGTCGGGAGCGGCTCACCGCCGCCATCCGCGCGACGCTCGACGGGCCCGCCCCGGTGACGAGCGTCCACCACGGCCACACCCCGCTGCTGGAGCTGACGGGGGCGGACCCGGGTACCGGCGAACCCACAGCCTCGGGGATCTGGGCGATGGAGGACCGGCTCTGGTGGACGGTCGACGGGCGGCAGCGGTGGCTGCACGGCTGGGGTCACTATCACGAGCGCTACCGCAGGGTGGACGGGCAGTGGCTGATCGCCTACCGCCGGCTGGAGCGGATCCGGGTCGACACCGGCCACACGGAGGCCTGACCGGCGGCGCGACGGCCGCCGCGATCCCGGCAGCGTGCCCCGCGGCTACCCGGCCGGGTTCGGACTGCGCCGGGCCATCGCCAGCAGGGTCCGGCGGGTGTCGTGCCACACGTCGCCGGTGATGTCGCCCCACGGATCGTGGCCGCCGGGGACGAGGGAGACGCGGGCGGGATCCCCGACCCGGCGGGCCGCCCGGACATAGGCCTCGGACTGCTCGGGGCGCACCACCTTGTCCTGCCGTCCATGGACGCACACCACCGGGATCCCGGTGGGGAGATGCGTCACGGGCGAGGCGTCCACGTAGCGCTGGCGGCGCTCGCGTGAGCGCCCGCCGAGCAGTTCGGCGACGTAGCGGTCACCCGCGCGCTCGGCGTCGAGGAGGTCGGCGACCCCGGCCAGCGACACGCAGCCCGCGACGGGCACGACGGGACGTGCGCCCGGCAGCGACGAGGGCAGTCGCGCCCGCCCGGCGACCCACAGCGCCAGGTGCCCGCCGGCGGAGTGGCCCGAGACCACGACCCTGTCCAGGTCGAGCCGGCCGTCGAGCCGCCCGGAGATCTCGGCGAGATGGTCCACCGCACCGCACACGTCCGCCACGGTGGTGGGCCATCCGCCGCCCGAGTCCACCCGCCGGTACTCGATGTTCCACACGGCCACGTCGAAGGAGGCCAGGTCGCGCGCCTGGTTCTCCATGTAGGCCAGCCCGAGCGAGTCCTTCCAGCCGCCGCCGTGGATCAGCACCACCACCGGCAGGGCCGGGTTCGCGGAGTCCGGCAGGTAGAGATCGCCGAAGGTCTGCCCGTCGGTGTCGCCGGGCTCGTCGTAGTAGTACCGCCGCGGCTCCAGCACCGGGACCGCCCCCTCCGGAGGGGTGTACGGGCGTGGCCCGACCGAGTCGGGGTTCGGGTCACGGGCCACCTCGTCGTCGTCATCCGACCCGAGGACGGAGGTCAGCACCCACCCGGCCACCCCGCCGGCCCCCGCCGACAGTCCTATCAGGACCGATCTCCGGGTCCGGTCCGCGCGGGGGCGGGAGGGGCGGCGTTCGGGCATGCGCTGGCGGGACCTCCTGTGGCGGGCCCGGCCGCCCTCTAGACGGTCCCGGCGACGACGTCGTTCTCCGCTCCATCGTAGAAGGGGATGTACCCACGGTCGGACGAGAGTACGTAGAGCGGCTCGTCGAACTTCGAGGTGTCGAAGGCCTGCTCGCGCAGCTCGGTCTTGCGGCTCTTGTAGGTGGAGGTCACCTCGAGCTCCTTGGAGAGCCGGATGAACAGCGGAACGGCGTAGGACGGCAGCGAGTCGCGCAGGTGCTCGGCCAGCGCGGCGCCGTCGAAGTCCGAACGATCGTGCAGGCGCACCGCGGCCATGCCGGCCTTGCCGTCGGCCTCCGGCACCGGGACGCCGTAGACCACGGCCTGGTCGACCTCGGGGCGGGCGGCGATCACCGACTCGACCTCGGTGGTGGCCACGTTCTCGCCCTTCCATCGGAAGGTGTCACCGAGCCGGTCGACGAAGGAGGCGTGCTTGAGTCCCTGGTTGAGCATCAGGTCGCCGGAGACGAACCACGCGTCCCCGTCGGTGAACGCGTCGCGGACGATCTTCTTCTCGGTGGCCTCCTTGTCCGTGTACCCGTCGAAGGGCTGCGAGTCGGAGATGCCGCTGATGAGCAGTCCCGTCCCGCCCGTTCCCACCTTGCTGAGCCGGCCGTCCTCGCCACGGCGGGGCTCGCCGGTGTCGGGGTCGTAGTCCACGATCGCGAAGTCCATCGGGCAGTAGCCGGTGGTCTTGGGCACGTTGAAGGCGTTGACGAAGGCGATGTTGCACTCGCTGGCCGCGTAGAACTCGCAGATCCGGTCGACCCCGAACCGGTCCTGGAACTCCTCCCAGATCTCCGGGCGCAGCCCGTTGCCCGTCATCACGCGGACCGAGTGGTCGCGGTCGCCGGGTCCGGGATCCTGGTTGAGCAGGTAGCGGCAGATCTCGCCGATGTAGATGGCCGCGGTCGCGCCGGAGGAGCGGGCCTGGTCCCAGAAGCGGGACGCCGAGAAGTGCTCCTCGATCGCCAGACACGCGCCCGACGCGAGCACGCAGCCCAGGCCCACCGTGAGGGCGTTGTTGTGGTACATCGGCAGCGGGCAGAGCAGGACGTCGTCCTTCTTCAGCCGCACCCCCGACAGGCCGAAGCCGGCGAGTGCCCGGTTCCAGCGGTAGTGGGTCATGGTCGAGGCCTTGGGCAGCCCCGTCGTGCCGGAGGTGAACACGTAGTACGCGGTCTCGTCGCCCACGGTCGCGTCGGCCTCCGGGGGGTTGGTGTCCCCCACGTCGTCGCCGAGTGCGGCCAGTTCGTCCTCGAGCCACCGCAGGTCGGCGAACTCGTCCGGGCGGTGGCCGGCGGTGAACTCGCGGAACGGCAGATCGATCGCCGAGCCCGCCGCGATGAGCTCACCCACCCAGTTCTCCCGCGGGATGGAGGCCACGGCCTCGGCGCACTCGGCGCCCACGATGACGACCTTCGACCCGAGGATCTTCTGCGAGTGCTCCAGCACGTCGCCGCGCTGGTGGTGGTTGAGCAGTCCCACTGCGGCGCCGACCTTGACCGCGCCGAGGATCGCCAGCATGACCTCGGTCCGGTTGACCATGCACACCCCCACCGTGTCACCGCGGGTCACGCCGCGTGACTTGAGCACCTCCGCGACGCGGTTGGCCCGCCGGTTGGCCTCGCCGTAGGTCATCTCGGTGCCGAGGAAGCGCACGAACGGCGCGTCCGGTCGGCTGGCCGCGTGTTCCTGGAACTTCCTGCCGATCGACACCTTGTCGCTGGTCCGCGACGTGCGGACGATCTTGAGGCCGCTCAGGACGGTGGGCAGGTCGGCGACCAGCGAGGGCAACCCCTTGGCCAGGTCGAGCGGGGTGAGGGTGCGGGCTCCCTGGCTGGTGCGGCGTCCGCGGTCTGCGGTCTTCTCGGTCACGGCTTCTCCTCTTTCGGTGCGGTGAGTGACTTGGCGGGGTCTCCGGCGAGGCCGCGCCACGCGAGTTCGACGACGACGCCGGCGGCGACCGACGTCGGGATGGACCGGTGTGCGACGCGGTCGGCGACCGCCTCGCCGGCTCCGACGAGCGCGGTGGCGACCACCTCCAGCACGTCGCGGCTGCGCTCGTCCACCGAGTTCTGCTCGAGCAGATCGGTGGTCAGGTCCACCAGGACCGAGCGGGTCTTCTCGACCTCCTCGCTGAACGCGGGTTCGGCGACGGCCTGGCGGTACACGACGTTCCAGGAGTCGGTGTTCTCGTCCACGTACTCGAGGAAGGCCTGCACCACGCTCTCGAGACTGCCCCGGGGCCCCGACCCGCCGGCTGCGGCGGCGGAGGTGAGGTGGTCGATCAACCGACCGGACTCACGGGTCACGCACGCGGAGAACAATTCCTCCTTGGAGCCGTAGTAGAGGTACAGCATCGGCTTGGAGATCCGGGCGTCCCGCGCGATGGTGTCCATCGACGCCGAGCGGTAGCCGAGATCGGAGAACACGCGGATGGCCGAGTCGAGCATCTGTTGCTCGCGGATCGCGCGTGGGATCCGTTTGGTCCCCGTCGTCACTCAGCTCTCCTCCCGGCGGGTCGTGATGTGGTGTCCGGCACCAACTTACCGGCCAGTAAGTAGTTGTGGGCGACACTACGCAGGATCCGTGGTCGCCCGGGTGCTAGTCTTTCGGCGTCGGTGTGCCGCACAGCACTCCCGTGACCCCAATGTCATTACTGTCGTTACCCGCAGGGAGAACTCGATGAGCTTCGGTACCGGAGCGCTCGCCAGCGCAGTCGGCGGAATCGTCCTCGGTGGCATCGTCGCCTTCGGAGCGAACACCGCGATGGCCGAGAACTCCATCCCGGAGGTCGCGCAGCCGCCCGCCGACCAGGCTCTCCTGGGTCAGGTCGAGTACGGCGCCCGCTAGTCCTTCCCCTCACGCGGCCGAGGTGACCCGCGGGATCCGTCGCGGCGCCGGCGCGCGCGATTCGGTCGTCGCCTTTCTCGCGTTCCTCCTCCTGGCCTGTCTGCAGGCACCGGGGCTGGTCGTCCCCGATACCAAGTACGACCTCGTCGTCGACCCCGGACGGTTCCTGGCGCAGGCCACCCACCTGTGGACCGGACTGTCGTTCGGCGGACAGGTCCAGAACCAGGCCTACGGGTACCTCTTCCCGCAGGGCCCGTTCTTCGCCTTCTTCGACCTGGTCGGGATGCCCGCCTGGTTGACCCAGCGGCTGTGGTGGGCGGTGGTGCTGACGGTCGCCTACGTGGGTGTGGTCCGGGTGGCGGCCGCCCTCCGGATCGGGACGCGTCTGACCAGGGCCGTGGCGGGGATCGGCTACGCGCTCGCCCCGCGGATGCTCGGCGACCTCGGCTCGATCTCGTCCGAGATCTGGCCCGTGGCGCTGGCCCCCTGGGTGTTGCTCCCGGTGATCCGCGTGCTGCAGGGACGTATGTCCCCACGGCGCGGCGGTGCCGGGGCCGCGCTGGCCCTGGCGCTGATGGGTGCGGTCAACGCGGTCGCCACCCTGGTCGCCTGCCTGCCCGCCGTCCTGTGGTGGCTCATGCACCGGCCGGGCCGCACGTGGGCCAGGTTGGCGGCGTGGTGGCTGCCCCTCTCGGTGGCCGTGTGCGTGTGGTGGGCGGTACCGCTGGTCCTGCTGGGCCGGGTCTCGCCGCCGTTCCTGGACTACATCGAGTCGGCCGAGGTCACCACCAGGTGGTCCTCGGCGACGGAGGTGCTGCGCGGGGCGTCGACGTGGGTGCCGTTCGTGTCCACGGACCGGGTGGCCGGGGCCGCGCTCACCAGTGAGCCGGTGTTCGTCCTGGCCACCGGCGTGCTGGCGGCGGTCGGGGTGCTGGGGCTGTTGCGCCGGGGGATGCCCGCGCGGGGCCGCCTGCTGGTGATCGCGGCAGTCGGGCTGGTCGCGATGGCGGCGCCGTGGGTCGGGCCTGCCGGCGGCGGGCTGGCGGAGACGGTGCGCGCGTTCCTCGACGGCTCCGGTGCCCCGCTGCGCAACGTCCACAAGTTCGAGCCGCTGCTGCGCCTGCCGCTGGTCCTGGGCGCCGCCCATCTGCTGGCGCACCTGCTCGCCGGACTGCACGGGGACTCAGGACGCGGGGATTCGGCGCGCGGGGGCCCGCACGGACCGGTCGACCGGGGGTGGGCCGCCCTGGCACACCCCGAGCGGAACCGGTCCGTGGCCGTGGCGATGGTCGTGGTGCTCGCGGGGGCGATCGCGGTGTCCCCGGCGTTGTTCGGCCGGCTCGCCCCGGTGGGCGCCCACACGGAGATGCCCGACCACTGGCCCGCCGCCGCAGCGTGGCTCGAGGAGAACGCGCCTGCCGCGCGGCCGGGTGGCGACGAGTCCGGCGTCGATCCCGATCCGGCCGCCACGACCCGCGCCCTGGTGGTCCCGGGGGCGTCCTTCGGCCGTCAGGTCTGGGGAGTCACCCGCGACGAGCCCCTGCAGCCGCTGGCCACCACGCCGTGGGCGGTCCGTGACTCGGTGCCGCTGCAACCGGCGCCGGCGATCCGCGCCCTCGACGCCGTCCAGCGCCGGCTCGCCGGCGGCAGGCCCGCACCCGGGATGGCCGCCACGCTCGCCTCGCTCGGCATCGGCTTCCTGGTGGTGCGCAACGACCTGACCGACGACTCCGGGGCGCCCCGACCGGTCCTGGTCCACCAGGCGATCGACGGGTCGCCGGGACTGGTCAAGGTGGCGGAGTTCGGGGAGCCTGTCGGTGGCACGGACGTCGTGGGCGCCGGCCAGACGACGGCCGGCCGCGCGGAGACCGCGGGGGCCGAGGAGGGCGCGGAGACCGGTGGGGTCGCGGGAGGTGACGAGGGAACGGTAGGTGACGACGACGAGGTGGCCGTCCTCCCCGACTCGGGCCTCCGCCCCGCCTACCCGGCGATCGAGATCTACCGTGTCGACTCCCGACTGGGTGCCGACGCCGTGTCACCGGGCCCGCCCCGGTCTGCCACCGCCCCGTACACGGTGGAGGTGCGCGACCTCCCGGTGGTGGCCGGCGGACCGGAGTCGCTGTCCCGTCTCGACGACCTGCTGGCCGTGCAGGACACGGTCGGGTCCCCGCCCCGGGTGACCAGGCTGCTCGAGGTCGACGCCCTCGCGGCGGGTGTGGACCCCGCCACCGTCCGGTTCCCGAGGCCGCGGCCGGTCGCCGCCCCGGGGCCCGTCCTCACCGATTCCCCCGCGGACCGGGAGACCGACTTCGGCCGCCTCGACCACAACTCGTCGGCCGTCCGGGCCGACGGCGACCCACGGCGCAGCCGGGGCACGGTCCCGGACTACGCGGCCACCGTCGCCGACTCCGACCCCGCCCTGACGCGGGCCCGCTGGTGGGACGCCCGGGTGCGGGTCTCGTCGTCTGCCTCGGACTCCGCCCAGACCGGGCCCGTTCGGCCGGCGCGATCGGTCGCGGCCGCGGTGGACGGCGACCCGGACACCGCCTGGCGCTCCGGGGGCTACGGATCGGCGTTCGGGCAGTGGCTCGAGATCGAACTCCCCGGGCCCGTCGACCGGGGACTGCTCCGCCTCACCGTGCCGGCCCCCGAGGCGGGCCCCGAGGTCAGCACCCTGCAGATCCGTACCGACTCCGGCACCACCACGGCCTACCCGGCGGCGGGGTCCGAGCTGACCGTGGCCCTGCCGCCGGGCCCCACCGAGACCGTGCGGATCACGGCGACGGGCTTCGCCGACGGTGGCCGAGGCACCTACTTCGAGGTGTCGGAACTCGGACTGAGCTCGGACGGCGAGAGCATCCCGCTCCTGCGGACGGTGGCGCTACCGGAGCGGCCCGCCGATGCCCGGGACCCCTCCGGGTGGCTGCTACGGCAGGAACTCGGTGGCCGCCCGGACTGCGTCCACGGCGGAAGCCCGGTCGAGGGGCTGGCCGGCGCCGAGGAGGAGACCGGCGCGGTCAGGTGCGCCCCGGAACTGGCGATCGACCCCGAGGAGCCGGGGCGCTTCGCCCGCCTGCTCGACGTCCCGGTCGACACCGCGGTCCGTCCGCAACTCCTCGTGCGGCCGCTCGCCGGGGCGGCCCTGGACGACGTGCTGCGCGGCGACCCCGCCACCCGCGCGCGCCAGGTCCGGGCAGTGGGCGAGTCCCTGGTGACGGACCCCGCCGGCGGACCGTCCGCCGCCGTCGACGGCGATCGGTCGACCAGTTGGTACGCCCCCGACCTGCCCTCCCCGACGCTGGAGCTGCGACTTCCCGGCCGGCAGCTGGTCGGCTCGATCCGCCTGTGGGCCCCGCGTTCGGAGGCCCCGGCCGCCCCCAGGGTGATCACGGTGGACACCGGGCTCCAGAGCACGCGGGTCGACCTGGACTCGATCCCGCCGGAGGAGGACGGGTCCGTCGTGGTCCCCCTGCCCGCCGACCACACCGACCGGGTGACCGTCCGCGTCGACGCCGCCGAGAACGTGGTGGCCCCGGGAGGGGCGCAGGTGCCCACCGGCCTCGCGGAGGTGTGGGTGCAGGACGCCACCGGCGCGCGGATCGGCGCCCTGCCCGCCGCGAACGACGATCCCGTCACCCTGGCCTGCCAGGACGGCCCCCGGCTGGTCATCGGTGACCGGTCGGTGCCCACACGGCTGACCACCACGCGGAGGGAACTACTCGAGGGCCGTGCGATCCCGGCGGAACCGTGTGGCGGCGAACCGGTCCCGATGTCCGCGGGACCGGTGGAGGTATCGGTGGATCCGGGGGAGGCGTTCTCGGTCGACACGGTGGGCCTCGTCGTCGTCGACGGTGGTGCTGAGGACGGTGGTGATGAGGACAGTGGTGTCGGGGACGGAGGTGTCGGCGGTGCCGACGCCGGACCCGCACGTGACGGGACCACCACCCGCGTTCCGCCCCTGGGCGGTGCGCCGCAGGCCACCCGGGCCGTCACCACGACCCGGTGGGACCCGTCGCGTCGCGAGCTGCACGTGCCCGCGGCACCCCGGGAACGGGTGCTGGTGGTGCCGGAATCGGTGAGCCCCGCCTGGGAGGCGACGCTGGTCGCCGACGACGGGACCGATCTGCCCGACGCCCGCCCGGTCACCGTGGACGGGTGGAAGCAGGGCTGGGTGCTGCCCGCGGCCGGCACCGGGGCGACCCTCGTCCTCACGGTCCCGTTCGACGGGCCGTACCGGGCGGCGTTGCTGACGGGCCCGTTCGTCCTGGCGCTCGTGGTGCTGCTCTTCCTCCTCCGCGGCCGCGACCGGGCCGGCTCCCGCGCCGGGGTGTGGCGTGCGCCGGGGATCGTCACCGTGGGCGCCACCGCAGTCGCCGGCTACCTGCTGGCGGGCCCGGTCGGGCTGGGGTTGGCTGCCTGGTTCACCGCCTGCGCGCTGGTGGCGAGCCGCTACCTCGGCGCGGGCCGGGCGCGGGACCTGCTGGTCGTCGGGACAGGCGGGGGGATAGTCGCCGGTGCCGCGCTGCTCGCCCGCGCCCCCTGGCCCGCCCCGGCCGGGTACGCCGGCGACGGCTGGGCCCCTCAGGTGGCGACGGTGGCCGGGCTCGTCTGCGCCGGGTTGGCCGCGGCCTGGCCGTCGGTCGCGGGCACGCCGCGGGGTGCACTGCCCGGTGCTGGGCGGGGGACACCGCGGGGCCCGCGCCGGGGGGATAACCATCGCCGGGACGGCTCCTCCACCAGCGAATAGCTCGCGGCCGCGATGACCGTCGAGATCACCGCGGTGACCAGCCAGACCTCGAGCATGTGTCCGGAGAACATGGGGACGAACGCGATCTGGAACGCGAAATGCAGGACCAGCACGTGCCACAGGAACACCCCGTAGGACCACCGGCCCAGCGTGCCGACGAACGCCGACCCCAGGATCGGGAAGCGCTGCCCGTGCGGCGCCAGCGTGACCGGGGCCAGCAGGCAGAACGCCACCACCGCCCCGAGCGCGGTGCGGACCGCGAACTCCGGCCCCGAGGGGTGGACGAAGCCCTCGGTGAACCACCGGGGGACGGTGCTGACGCCGAACGCCACCGCGACGACGGCCCACCAGCCCCACCGTGCGTGCCGGCGGCTGGCCAGCGCGGCGAGGCGACCGGGAGGGGCGGCGGAGAGCTCGGCGAGGATCATCCCCGCGGCGAACCACGAGGCGAACGCCGGGGGCAGGATCTGGTCGTTGATCCGCTCGGGCAGGCCGAGCTCGTACCAGGGCACCAACGCCCATGCCAGGCTCAGTACCCCCACGGCTGCGATGACCGGCACGCGCCACCGCGCCGCGCGGCCACGGAGGGCGGCGAGAGCCCACCACAGGAGCGGCAGGACGAGATAGAACGCCATCTCCACGGACAGCGACCACGCATGGGTCAGGCCCTCGACCAGGGAGTCGGGGACGAACACCTGCGTCAGGGTCAGGTTGGCCGTCCAGGTCGAGGCGGAACTGCGCGCGTTCTGGGGCAGGAGGAGGAACACGGCGGCCACCAGGACGAGGTACGCCGGCATGATCCGCACGAGTCGAGAGCGCAGGTAGACGCGCGCCGACCGCGCGGTGCCGGGGCCGCCCCGGCGGGCGTGCAGGGCGTGGGCCCGCCACAACAGGAACCCGGACAACGCGAAGAAGACTGTCACGGACAGGTCGAACCGGCCCCAGATCCGGTTGACCACCGACCCGGTGGTGGACCCGGTCTGGAACGCCACGTGAGTGGTGAGAACCGCGAACGCCGCCACCGCGCGGAAACCCTCGAGCGCCGGCACGAAGCCCGTGGCGGAAGGAAGAGTTCCGACGCGGTGGTCGGGGGTGGCGGATGCGTTCTTCATCACTGTTAATCTTCTCCTGATGATGGTCCGGTCCGGTGGCTGATACGGGTGGCTACCCGGCGGTAACCGGCGGATCCAGGGTGCGACTCCAGGAGGACAACCGATGGCACGACAGAGCAGTTCCGCGGGACGGAGGTCGTCAGTGCCCGCACTGGTCCTCGTCGGGCTCGGCACGTTCCTGATCACTATCGCACTCGCCCTCGTATTCTTCGTCGTCCCGGCGCAGAAGAAGACCCCGTTGGACATCAACTCCACCACGGTCACCGAGACCGTCCAGGGTGCAGTCCTCGTGGGCCGCGCACTGGCGGGCAACCTACCGACCGAGCTCAACGCGGACCGGCCCGAGTGCCGTGCCACGGAGGGCGCGGGTGCTGAGAGCGAGGCCGAGGAGGAAGGTGGCGAAGGCGCCGAGGAGGCCCCGCTCGAGGAGACCTCGCTCCCCGTGAGCTGCTTCATCGACAACGACATCCCCGTGTACTCGCAGCGTCGCGTGCAGGCGGTCGAGCCGTCGGACGCCGACGAGATCACCCTCCAGGCCGCGCAGTCGCTGTTGCGTGAAGACCTCACCGGATCGGACGGCGTCGAGGGCCTGATCAACGCCACGATCGACCGCGTCACCCTCGATCGCGTGTCGGCCGAGCCCGTCGACGAGCCCGTGAGCACCCTGCAGTTGGTCTCCGCCGGCAGTTCGACCGATGAGACCGCGCCCGTCGGGTTCGTCCGTGAGGGCCTGCAGTACAAGTTCCCGTTCGACACCGAGAAGACGAACTACCCGTACTTCGACGCCAGCACCTTCACCACCAACCCGATCTCGTTCGTCGGCGAGACCACCGTCGGTGGAGTCGAGGCCTACGAGTTCCGGCAGGAGCTGGGGCCGATCGACATGTGGTCCTCGATCCGCGACCACTACGCCTCCGTCTCCGACGGTTACGACCCCGCCGTCGAGTCGGTCCTGGCCAGCTACCGCCGTGAGGGCGTCGCCGGCCAGTGGGGCCTCGAGGGCGACCCGGAGCGCGAGGTCGACATGCGGCGCTTCTACACCAACACCCGCACCGTCTGGGTCAACCCGGACACGGGCCAGATCATCAAGGGCGGCGAGAACATCTTCCAGTTCTTCGCCGAGGACCAGGACGAGGCCGACGCGTTCTTCGGTGACGAGGCGCGCGTCGAGCAGGAGAAGGCCGAGCCCACCAGGACAGCAATCCGGTTCGAGTCCGGCTGGAACGAGGAGACCGTCGAGAACACGGTGGCGGGTGCCCAGGAGAGCGCCGACACGCTCAACACGTTCGGGCGCGTGGTCCCGGCGATCCTGGGGGTCCTCGGCGTGTTGGCCCTGATCGGCGGCCTGGTCCTCGGCCTCCGCGGCTCCTCCGGCGGTCGCACCACCCGCAGGTCCAGAGGCACCACGGACACCGGAGGTCCCGCGACCCGCGCCTGACCTCCCGTCGGCGCCGGCACCGGCGCCGCCCGCGTCGAGAAGAGCGTTCCGCACCCATCGCCCGAGTGGGGTGTGCGGAACGCTCTTCTCGTCTGAGCCACGCTCGTCCGCGTTCTGATCGGCGGCAGTGTCCCGTATCCCGCCCTGGTGGTCGACGCCCCGCGGGATCAGAAATCCGCTCCCGCCCCTGAACACGCGCGCGTACCGGCGCGCACGCACGAGTTCATGCCCTGGAGCGGCTCTGTGGTGGGCGAGCATGCGCGGGAGCGGATGCCGGGGATGTCGGGGATTCCCGGGGTGTGCGGATGCCGGGGCGCCGGGCCTGCGGGAGAGCGGGCCGGGCTCAGGCCGGCCGGGTCCGGAGCGCCCGCCACCCCGCGACGACGGTGGTGAGAACGACGACGACGAGGGTCGCTCCCAGAACGGATTCCAGTTCCCGGGGCGACACCCACACGGCCGCGGCGGTCAGCACGAGACCGCACCACGCGACCCCGGCCTCCGCCGTGCGGCCGGTGGCGATGGTGGCGAGGAGGAACGCCTGCAGGACGCTCAGCGTCACGCCGAGGCCGGCGAAGGCCCACAGGACCCCGGTGACCGGTCGGTAGTCCTCGCCCACCACGGCCGGCACGAGCGGGGCCGCGACCGCGGCGGCCACCACGACCACCGCGCCGATGCCCAGGAGCACGCCGACGGCCGACCGGACGGCGCCGCGGTGACCGGCGGGGTCGGCCATCCTCGGGTAGAGCACGGTGCCGACCGCCTGGGGGAGCCAGAAGGCGGCCTTGGCGGCCACGGCCCCGAGCGCGTATCGGCCCGCGTCCTCGGGCGACAGCAGGGCACGAGCCAGGAGCAGATCGACCGAGGTCAGCGCCATCATCACCAGCTGGACCTGCCCGGCGGCCAGCACGGCAGCCACCCCGGGCGACGCCATGGCGGTCCCGCGGGCCGGGTCACGGGCGGGCCTCGTCGTCGTCGCCCTGTCCCTCCGGCCCGTCCCCACGCGTGCCGTCCCAACCCATGCCGCCCCCACCCACGCGGCGGCCACCCCGACGGCCCCCGCGGCCAGAGCCGTGCCGACCCCGCCCCCGGCGGCCAACACGGCGACGGCCGGAACGACCTTCCCGGCTCCGGCCAGGGCGAGCACCACACCGAGCGCACGGAACCGCTCGGCGCCCTGCAGCAGCCCCTGCTCGGTGGCCAGCAGACACAGCACCGGTCCGGGGGCCAGCGCAGCGGCGGTGGCGAGCACCGGGGTGTCGAGCAACACGGACACCGGCATCACGGCGAGTGCGGCGACGACCGCCACGAGCAGCGCGACCCGCAGACCGAGCGAGCGCAGGGCCTCGTGGGGCACCCCCCTGACGTGCTCGCGGGCCACCACTGCCTGCAACGCCAGCGACGGCACCGCCACCAACAGCTGGGCCGAGAGCAGGGCGGCGAACGCGCCGTACCCCTCGGGGCCCAGCCACCGGGACGCAGGCAGGTGCAGCAGGTAGGCGGCGATGTTGGCCAGCAGGGAACCCGCCGTCACCGCCCCGGCGCCGGTGAGGAACCGCCTGGTGGCGGATCCGGGTGCCGCCGCGCGCGCCTGAGGGTCCACACCGGTGATCGTAGGACGTCGCCCGGGGCCCGGTCCCGGCGGTCGCCGTGGTGGAATGTGCGCATGTCAGCCACCTCGGTCGGCCCCCGCCGCGCGCCCGCCGGCCCGGGTGTGGCCGTCGCGGTGGACGCCGGCATCGGGGTGGTGGTGACGGCGCTGTTGCTGGCCGGTCTGGCCCGCCCGGGGTTCCCGCTGCTGCGGGACTGGGTGGCCACCCCCACGCCCCCGCTGTCGGACGCGGCTCTGGGGCTCGGTGACTCGGCGGCCCGGGCGGTCCCGCAGGACGTCGCGGTGGTGTGGGCGACCCGGGCACTCGATTCGGTCGGCCTGCCGGCGTGGCCGCTGACCGGACTGCTCACGGCGGTGTTCTGCGTATGGCTGGCGGTGGCGGCGGGTGCGCTGGTGCGGCGCGCGGTACCCGCCGCCACCCTGCAGGGCACCGGGGCCCGCGGTCCGGCGGGCCACCTGCTGCGACTGCCCGCGGTGGTGGGCGCGGTGTGGAACCCGCTGGTGGTGGAGCGGGTGCTGCAGGGCCACTGGTCGCTGCTGGCCGGGGTGGCGGCGGTGATGACGATGCCGGTGTTGCTCGCGCGGGCGAGGCCCCGTGTCGCGGGGGCGTGCGCGTCGGTGGTCGCGGCGGGTCTCACGCCCACGGGCTGGGTTCTGGCGGTGGCGGCCGCGGCGGTGTCGTTGTGCTGCGCGGGGCCGGCCGGGGGACGACGGGTGCGAGCGGCGGTCCCGATCGGTGCGGTGGCCGCGGTGACGGCGCTGCCGTGGGCGCTGGCCACACTGCTGGGTGGCGGGGGCTCCGCGGGCGTCGGCGCAGGCGGGGATGCCGGGGTGGCCGCGTTCGCCGCCCGTGCGGAGACCGGCATCGGGACCCTCGGCTCGGTGGTGGCGCTGGGCGGCATCTGGAACTCGGCGGCCGTGCCGCCCTCGCGTGCGGGCTGGTGGGCGGTCGCGGCACTGGCGCTGCTGCTGGCGGTGTGGGCGCTGGCGGCGCGCGGCCTGTGGCGGGCCCGGCGTGACCCGGTGGTCCGTGCGACCGTCCCGCTCGCGCTGGTCACCTGGCTGCTGGTGGCCCTGGCGGCGACCGGCCCCGGACTGGCGCTGCTGGACGCGGTGGTCGGGGCCGTCCCGGCGGCGGGACTGCTGCGCGACACCCAGAAGTTCGTCGCGCTCGCGCTGCCCGCCACGGTGGTCGCCCTGGGATTCGCCACCCGGGCGCTGGCTCCGGCGGTGCGGCCCGCGGGCGCTGCCCTCGTGCTCACGGCCGTGGCGGTGGCCGCGGTCCCCGACGCGCCGCGCGCGCTGTGGGAGGCGCTGCGGCCGGTGACGTACGGCGACGGGTGGGCGGAGGTCGCCGGGATCGTCGACGGCCGGCCCGGTGATCTGCTGGTCCTGCCGGCCGGCTCGTTCCGCTCGACCCCCCTGTGGGCCCGTGGCGCCGCCGTGCTCGACCCGGCCCCCCGCATGCTCGACACCCGGGTGCTGGTCCCCGGAGACCTGGTGGTCGGGCGCGCCGACGGAGGCTCCGGGACCGACGCCGACGCCGACGCCGACGCCGAGACCGTCACCGGGGAGGGCGACCGCGCCCGCCGGGCCACCGAGGCACTGTTGCGCGGTGAGGACCCCCGCGCACTGACTGATCTGGGCGTGCGGTGGGTGCTCGACGAGCGGACCTCCGCCGGTCCGCGGGGGGAGTCCGAGCGGACCCTGGATACGACGACGACGAGGTTCACCGACCCCGAACTGACCCTCTACGAGCTGGGTGACGCCGGGACGCAGGAGCCCGCCGCCGAGCCGGACTCTACGTCTGTCGCGCTGGTCCCGCCCCCGGCGTCGGAGTCGTCCCGGTCCGCGGTCCTGGCTGCGCACGTGGCGTGGCTGCTGGCGGGGGTGGCGTCAGCGGCTGTCGCCGCGCTGGGCCTCAGCCCGCGCGACCCCCCGGGGCGCGGCGCGGGTCGGCGTCCGCATCGCCGACTGCGCCGCCGACTGCGCCGCCGATCAGGCCGCTGACGCGGCGCCCCCGCGTCACCGCCGTGAGCACCTCCGCCATCGCGGCGCCGGTGGCGGGCCACGACAGTCCTGCGGCCTTGCGGCGGGCGGACTCGCCCATGCGGTCGCGCAGCCCCGGATCGCGCAGCAGGTGCTCCGTGGCCGCGGTCATGGCCGCGACATCGTCCACGAGCAGGCCCGTCTCGCCGTGGTCGATCGAGTCCCGCAACCCCGCCGCGTGGTGGTAGCCGATGGTGGGGACGCCGTGCTGGGCGGCCTCGGAGACCGCGAGCCCCCACCCCTCCTTGCGCGAGGGCATGAGGTGCAGCGAGGCGGCGGCGAGGATCCGGTGCTTGTCGGCCTCGTCGACGTGTCCGTGGAACACCACGGGGCCGGCGCGGTGGCCCGGCCCGGAACCATCGAGCCCGAGTTCGCCGGCGTACTCGCGCAGGCGGTCGGCCCACCAGCCGCTGCCGATCACGTCCAGCACCAGGTCGGGTCGGTGACCGCGCAACGCGGCCAGCACGTCCAGGGCGTCCTCGACGTGCTTGTGCGGCACCAGCCGGGACAGCACCACCAGTCGCGGGCCGTCGGCGCGGGAGGCGGGCCCACCCGGTCGCACCCCGGCGGGCAGCGGATCCAGGCCGTTGCGCACCACGGCGATGCGGTCCGGGTCCACCCCCAGCCCGGCGAGCTCCTCCGCCGACGGCAGCGACACCGTGACGTACTGGCTGGCCGAGTGCACCCGCGGTGAGAGCCACGACTCGATCCACCATCCGATCCTCGCCACCAGCCACCCGGCGACGGGCCACTGCTCGCGGTGGATGTGGTGGACCAGCACCACGACGGGCGCGGTGGTGACGAGCCGGGCGAAGAAGGGGACACCGTTCTGGGTGTCGACCACCACGTCGGGCCGCCGGAGCGGGCCCAGCGGCCCACCCCCGAGGCGTCCGAGCAGGATCGCGGCGAGTGCCCGCGGGTAGACGGAGAAGCGACCGCCCCCGCGGCTGAGGGTGACCCCCGCATCGGTGACCTCCGAGCGGGCCGATCCGCGGGACCGCGAGGTGTGGTAGACCACGGTGTGTCCCGCGGCCGCCAGGCCGTCGGCGACGTGTTCGAGATACCGCTCGCTGCCGCCACCCTGCGGATGGGTGCTGTCACGCCAGCACAGCACCAGGATTCGAGCCACGGCGCACACTGTACGCAGCGTCGGAGGTGCCACGGCCCGGCGGTATCGTCACCGCTGTGACCCCACCCGCAGACCACCGGTCGAGCGCACTGCGTTCGGTGGCCCGGCGTGCCACCCTCGGGCGCTCGATCGGGCTGCTGCGCTCGTTCCCCCTCGAGCAGTCCGACCCCGACGCCTTCTACTCCGGCCTGGCCAACGACACGGTCGAGCTCGTGGCCGACCTGTGGGCGGAGTCGGGGGACCGGTCGGGGAGCCGGCCCGGGCGGCTGCCCGGACTGACCGTCCTCGACGTGGGCGGCGGGCCCGGGTACTTCTCCGACGCCTACGCCGAGGAGGGCGCCCGCTACGTCTCGGTGGAACCGGACGTGGGGGAGATGTCCGCCGCCGGGTTGGATCAGGCGGGATCGATCCGGGGAAGCGGGATGTCCCTGCCCATCCGCTCGGATTCGGTGGACGTGTGCATCTCGAGCAATGTGGCCGAGCACGTGCCCGAGCCCTGGGTGATGGCCGAGGAGATGCTCAGGGTCACGCGACCCGGCGGCCTCGTCGTCGTCTCCTACACCCTCTGGTACGGACCGTTCGGCGGCCACGAGATGGGCCTGACCCACTACCTCGGCGGGCAGCGCGCGCGGCGGATGTACGAGCGCCGACACGGGCACCCGCCCAAGAACTACTACGGGGAGTCGCTGTTCGAGGTGGGTTGCGCGGAGGGGCTCGCGTGGGCGCGGGGCACGGACTCGGGTGAGTTGCTCGGGGCGTTCCCGCGCTACCACCCGCGCTGGGCGTGGTGGCTGGTGCGCGTACCGCTGGTCCGGGAAGTGCTGGTGTCCAACCTCGTGGTGGTGCTGAGGGCGCGCTGAGCAACGCGCCCCGGTCGGCCGCCCCGTTGACCCCCGCGCGTACCCGGACACTCGTCTATGGTGGGTGTAACACGTTCTTGTTTTCTACCTCTCGGAGGTCCTCCCGTGGTCGTCGTCCATGACAAGCTCTTCTCCGGTACCCGCTGGACCGATCCCACCTCCACCGGTGTCCTCGAAGTGACCTCGCCCGCCACCAACGCCGTCGTCGGGAGGGTGGCCGAGACCACCACCGAGGACCTGGACGAGATGGTCAGCCAGGCCCGCGACTCGTTCGAATCGGGCGTGTGGCGCACCACCCCGCCCGCCGAACGCGGGGCGCTGCTGGCCCGCGTCGCCGACATGCTGGAGGAGCGGCAGGCCGAGGTCTGCCAGATCCTGTCGGACGAGATGGGCACCCCGCCCGGCACCGCCGCCATGATCCAGGTGACGCCCACGCTGGGAGTGCTGCGCTACTACGCCCGTCTCGCCGAGCAGTTCGCCTGGTCCGAGGTGCGCCACGGCGACTTCGGCGCCTCCGTCGTCACCCGGCATCCCGTCGGGGTCGTCGCCGCCATCACGGCGTGGAACGTGCCGCTCTACCTCAACACCGCCAAGCTGGCCCCCGCCCTGCTGTCCGGCAGCTCGGTGGTGCTCAAGCCGTCGTCCGCGACGCCGCTGTCCGCGCTGTGGCTGGCGGAGTTGTTCCGTGAGGCCGGCCTGCCCGAGGGCGTCCTGTCGGTCGTGACCGGGCCCAGCTCCGTCGGGGACCACCTGGTCTCGCACCCGGAGGTCGACAAGATCTCGTTCACGGGCTCCACCGACGTGGGCAAGCACATCGCCGGGATCGCTGCCCGGAACCTCACCCGCTGCTCCCTGGAGCTGGGAGGCAAGAGCGCCGCGATCGTCCTCGAGGACGCCGACGTGGCCGCCGGTGCCGGGACCATGGTGTTCTCCGCGCTGATGAACTCCGGCCAGGCGTGCGTGTCCCAGAACCGCATCCTCGCCCCGCGCTCGCGCTACGACGAGATCGTCGCCGCGCTGGTCGAGAACGTCAAGGCCATGCCGGTCGGCGACCCGGCCGACGACGGCACCGCGTTCGGCCCCCTGGCCAACCACAAGCAGAAGGAGTCCGTCGAGGGCTACATCCGCAAGGGCGTCGAGGAGGGCGCGACCATCGCCTACGGCGGTGGGAAGGTCGAGGGGCTGCCCGAGAACGTGGCGGCGGGCGCCTACGTCCAGCCGACCGTGTTCACCGGGGTCGACAACTCCATGACGATCGCGCAGGAGGAGATCTTCGGGCCGGTCCTGCAGGTGATCGCGTACGACAGCGTCGACGAGGCCGTGCAGATCGCCAACGACTCCGAGTACGGTCTGGCCGGCGCCGTCTACTCCGCCGACCCGGACGCCGCTCTCGCCGTGGCGCAGCGGGTCCGCACCGGCACCATGGGGATCAACTGGTACGCGTTCGATCCCAGCGCCCCGTTCGGCGGGTTCAAGAACTCCGGCCTGGGCCGCGAGAACGGGCCGGAGGGGCTGGAGGCGTTCTGCGAGCTGCAGAGCGTGCTCATGCCGTTCGGCTGGGAAGCGCCCGCGTCGTAGGCGACCGCCCACACCGCGTCGGCATCGGGCCGGGACCCATCGCGGCTCCCGGCCCGCCGCCGTCACTCCACGCGGTAGCCGACGCCCCGGACGGTGTGGACCTTGTTCTCGCCGATCTTGCGGCGCAACGACCTGATGTAGACGTTGACGATGTTCGAACCGGGGTCGAAGTCCATTCCCCAGACGCTCTCGAGCAACTGCTCGCGGCTGATGGTCTCGCCCTTGTTGCGCAGCAGCATCTCCAGTAGCGAGTACTCGCGGTTGGTGAGCTCCTGGATGCGGCCGTCCACCTCCACCCGCCGGGTGCGGATGTCCAGGCGCATCCCGGCGTGCTCGAGGATGGCCGGATCCTCCGAGGCCTCGTGCTCCCGCAGACGAAGGCGGATGCGGGCGAGCAGCTCCGGGACACGGAACGGCTTGACCATGTAGTCGTTCGCCCCGGAGTCCAAGCCCTCGACGGTGTTCGCGACACTGTCGCGGGCCGTGAGGATGATGACGGGAGCCGCGAACCCGCGCTCTCGGGCCTCACGGAGCAGCGTCAGACCGTCGATATCAGGCAACCCGATGTCCAGCAGCATGAGGTCGATGTCCGAGATGGTCGACAGGATCGATCGCGCGCTGTCCCCGTCCACCGCCTCGAGTGCGGTGTACTCGGCGCCGCCGAGTGCCTTGACCAATACCGAACGGATGAGGTCGTCATCCTCCACGACGAGAACGTTCGTCATGCACACCTCCTTCTACGACTACGGAGTATCCCACGGGGCGTCCCACATACGGCGGTGACCTCAGGTCGTGTCCCCGGGTCCGCGGTTGCGGCGCCTGCGCACCGCCCCTCTGGGGTCGGCGTTCGTCGTGTCGTCGGTGTCGGTGCCGGCCTCGACGGCGGTCTCGGATTCGGTGGCGGCGACGAAGGGGACGACGATGCAGAACACGGCTCCCCCGCCCTTCGCGTTGTAGACGAACGCCCGGCCTCCGTGCGCGCGCGCGATCGTCGCGACGATAGCCAGCCCCAGGCCGGTTCCACCACGCCCGTCGCGCAACTGCCCGCGAGCGGTGTGGAAGCGCTCGAAGATGCTCTCCTCCTCGCCGGGCGGGACCCCCGGCCCGGTGTCGCGCACCCACCACAGCAGCCGGCGACGGTAGTTCTCGCGGCGGGGTGGTTCGGGCAGCGGGCCGGCCGCCAGGTCGTCGGCGACCGTCGGGTCCCCGGGGGCGATGACCCGGCAGCCGATCTCGATCGGATCGCCCGGGCGGGTGAACCGCACGGCGTTGGAACAGAACTGGACGAGAGCCTGGGTGATCCGGTGCTGGTCCAACAGCGCCACGCCCTCGGCGTACGGCAGTACCGACCACTCACGGTCCGCGATCACATCGATCTTGGCCTCGACGTCCACCACCAGATCGGCGACGTCGGTGGGGGCGGTGCGCAGGAAGTCGGGACGGTCGGCGCGTGCCAGGGTGAGCAGGTCCTCCACGATCCGGGTCATGCGGGACAGCTCGTCCTGCATGATGCGGGTGGTCTCGGCTCGTTCCCGGGGGTCCTCGGGCATGAGGTCCAGGTTCCCCTGGACCACGGTCAGCGGCGTGCGGAGCTCGTGACCGGCGTCGTCGAGGAACTCGCGTTGCGTCCGGTAGGCCTCCTCCACTCGTTCGAGCATGGCGTTGACCGTCTCGGCCAGGGAGACGATCTCGTCCGGACCGTCGGCGGGGACCCGCCGCGACAGGTCCGCCGCGGAGATGGTCTCCGCTGCTTCCCGGATCCGCCGGACGGGCACGAGCATCCGGCCGGCGAGGAACCACGCCACGAGAGCGGTGAGGACCATGCCGCCGGCACCCGTGCCCAGGAGCAGATCGGCGACACGGCCGGTGTCCTCGCGGTTCGGTGCGCCGCTGATGGCGACCACGACGTTCGTCGGCCCAGTCGGGCTGTCCACCCGCGCTTTGCGCCAGCGGATCGTGCCGTCGATGACACCGGAGCCTTCGTCGGACACGAGCCCGATCCGTTGGATCTGGGAGCGCGTGGCCGGCGGGAACAGGGGGTCCTCGTCCGAGGAGAACCTCGAGAGCGTGAACTGCGTGCCCGAGGTCTCGGCGGTCCCCACCAGGAGGAGTTCGGCGGACGGGTACTGCTGGGCCAGATAGGCGCGGATCAACTGCTCGGCCGTGGGGCTCTCCGACTCGAACGACGGCAGGATCCCCGCGCTGACGAAGGTGGAGAAGTCGGCGGCCTCCCGGTTGAGGCGTTGGTCGGTCGAACGCTCGGCGGTCAGGTTGAGCAACTGGAGCGTGAAGACCACCATCGCGGTGAACACCGCCGCAGCGGTGAGCGTGATCCCCAGCGTGATGCGCAGTCGCGCAGAGTTCCACCACCGTGCCGGGCGCGCGGCTCTGAACCGCGGGGTCACTCCGGTGACGAACGGTTGTCGGAGCGGGAGGTGTCCTGGTGGACCTCATAGCCGCGGGAATCGGCGGACGCGTGCGACGGAGGACCGGGGATGCCGGCGTGATCGGGGACTCCGGTGTCCGCGGCGTGCGGCGGTCGGTTCCCGGTGGTCCGGGGTGCGTCGGGATCGCGTGCTGACGTGGAGTCCGCGGCCCCCGTCGGGGGGCCACCGACGATGGTCGCCCGGGCATCCGTCCCGCCGCCGTCCCATTCGTCCGGAGTGGTGTCCGTCGCGGGGGAGGGGGCCTGCTCGGCCGACGGCGGGATGGGGATCTCGTTCGTCCACCGCCCCGCGGCCGGTGCCAGTGGGGGGAGGTCCTTCTCCGGTTCCGGCAGGAGGGAGAGGAAGCCCGGCATCGTTCCCGGAACCCTGACCATGGTCGCGCCGTCCCGTACCGTCAGGTGCGGCTTCGAGCCCTCGATGTCGGTACCACCGAGGTCGCCGGGATCGACCGGGACGGGCGCCGCGACCTCATTCACCACCCGGCCGTTCGTGGGAGCCGTGGCCTCCAGTGGACCGAGGACCACGACGGCAGCCGCGATCCCGAGCCCCCCCGCGATGACGGGGAGGGCCATCAGTCCGACTGCAGCGACCCTCATGTCGCTCCTCCACGCATGCGATCAGTGTATTGATGACGTGGCCACTGTCCCACCTATCGAACATATTGAGAAGAGGGATCGGTCACAAGATCGAGAACGGGCCGCGCCCGGCGAGGGTGCGGCCCGTTCTCAAGGGGACCCACAGGCGGCGTCGGCCTCAGCCGAGCCGCTCCTTGAGTGCGGCGAACTGCTCGTGCACCTCGGCCGGCACCTTGGGGCCGCAGAATTCGAGCCATTCGGTGATGAGCGGGAGTTCGCGGCGCCACTCCTCGGGGTCGATCGCCAGGGACTCCTCGACGTCCTTGATCGGGGTGTCGAGACCGGTGAGGTCGATGTCCGAGGCGCGGGCCGTGAAACCGGCGACGGTCTCGTCCGCCTCGACGCGGCCCTCGATGCGGTCCACGACCCACTTGAGGACCCGGCTGTTCTCGCCGAAGCCGGGCCAGAGGAAGCGGCCGTCCGCGCCCTTGCGGAACCAGTTGACCAGGAACACCTTGGGCATCTGGTCGCCGCCCCTGGCGCCCATGTCCACCCAGTGCTGGAAGTAGTCACCGACGTTGTATCCGATGAACGGCAGCATGGCCATCGGGTCGCGGCGGACCGCCCCGACCTGGCCCTCGGCGGCCGCGGTCTGCCCGGAGGAGAGCGTGGCGCCGATGTAGACACCGTGGTTCCACGAGTGGGCCTCGCTCACCAGTGGGACGGTGTCCGCGCGGCGACCTCCGAAGAGGATGGCGGAGATCGGCACGCCCTCGGGGGAGTTGAACTCGGGGGCGGTGACCGGGCACTGGTCGATCGGGACGCAGTAGCGGGAGTTCGGGTGCGCGGCGTTGCCGGCCCCGCCGTCACCGACCGGGGTCCAGTCGTTGCCGAGCCAGTCGATCAGGTGGTCCGGGGTCCCCTCGAGGTCCTCCCACCACACGTCGAGGTCGTCCGTGAGGGCGACGTTGGTGTAGATGGTGTTGCCGGCCTCCAGCGTCTTCATGGCGTTGGGGTTGGACGAGTAGTTGGTGCCGGGGGCGACCCCGAAGAACCCGAACTCGGGGTTGACGGCGTGGAGGCGACCGTCCTTGCCGAAGCGCATCCAGGCGATGTCGTCACCCACGACCTCGGCGCGCCAGCCCTCGATGGTGGGCTGCAGCATCGCGAGGTTGGTCTTGCCGCACGCGGATGGGAAGGCCGCGGCGATGAAGTAGACCTTGTCCTCCGGCGAGATGAGCTTGAGGATGAGCATGTGCTCGGCCATCCAGCCCTCGTCGCGGGCCATGGCGGAGGCGATGCGCAGGGCGAAGCACTTCTTGCCGAGCAGGGCGTTGCCGCCGTATCCCGAGCCGAAGGACCAGATCTCGCGGGACTCGGGGAAGTGCGTGATGTACTTCTCCTCGTTGCACGGCCACGGCACGTCCTTCTCGCCCGGCTCGAGCGGGGCGCCGACCGAGTGCAGGCCCTTGACGTAGGAGCCGTCCGGACCGATCGTTTCCAGCGCGGCGGTACCCATGCGCGTCATGATCTTCATGGAGACCACGACGTACGCCGAGTCGGTGAGCTCGATGCCGAGCTTCGGGTCCTCGGCCTCGAGCGGGCCCATGCAGTGCGGCACGACGTACATCGTGCGGCCCCGCATGCACCCGCGGTAGAGGCCCTCCATCATGGTGCGCATCTCGGCGGGGTCGCGCCAGTTGTTCGTGGGCCCGGCGCCCTCTTCGGTGGCCGAGCAGATGAACGTGCGCGACTCGACGCGGGCGACGTCCTTCGGGTCCGACTGTGCCAGGAAGGAGTTGGGCTTCTTGGCCTCGTCCAGCTTCACGAAGGTCCCGTGATCCACCAGCTCCGCGGTGAGGCGGTCCCACTCCGCGTCGGAGCCGTCCGCGAAGACGACCCGGTCCGGCTGGGTCAGATCGGCCACCTCCGCGATCCACGCGAGCATCTCCGCGTGATCGGTTGGCGCCTGACCCTCGAGGCCGGGAATGGTAGTGGTGGTCATCACAGCTCCTCGCGCATGGTGCATGGTATCGGTCACAGCCTATCGTCAACCCGGTGGTCTCGCCGCTTCCCGGCCCCGGAAACGGCCCCGACGTGAGCAATCCCTCAACTTTTTAGATGTGACCGTGGTCGGTGCGTTCCCATCGGGCGGGTGCCGGCGACGATTCCGGCGATCCGGGGCGGGCCTCGTTGGTGAAGCCGCCGAAGGGCACCCCCTCCGCCGGGTTGGCCAGTCGCCACGAGTCGTAGCTGCCGTCGAACCGGACGGTGGAGACGTGGTCGACGGTCCCGTCGCCGTCGACATCCGTGTAGACGGTGAGCCCCCGGTCGTCGCCCCGGGTGACGGCCTCCATGAATCCGTCGCCGTCCAGGTCCGCCTCGGGCGAGCCGAGATCGAGCACGCCGTCACCGACCGGCACGTGGAGTCCGAGAGACGACGCCTCCGCGAGCGGGGCGCCGTCGAGCCCGCAGACGTCGGGCATCGCGCGGTAGTCGGACGGCTCGGAACCGAAGAGGGGGTCGGTCATGAGGGGCTCCCTGTGGGGGCGGGGACGGGCGGGGTCGCGCCGGTGGGTCCCGCCACAGTAGCCGCGGCCGAGGAGGGTGGGGCGGGCACGGGTGGGCCGGACACCGGTGATGGGGGCGCCGGTGCCCGGCCCGCCTCACGCGACCGGCGGATACGCCGGTCCAGGTCTGCCACCCGGGGGCCCGGGTCGTGGGCGAAGCCGTCGGTGATGGTGGACTCCGCGGCCAGGATCCGGGCGCCGAGGGACTGCTCGACCTCGGCGCGGAGGGCGGCGAGCCGTTCGCTCACCACGGCGGCCGTGTGTGTGCGCAGGGTCTGGGTCCGCCGGACCGAGACCGTGGTCCACCCGAGCAACACCCCGCAGAGGAGTGCCAACGGGATGACGACCGTCGCCAGCCCGGGGACCTCGGCGAGCGGGGACAGGAGCATGCGCCCCACCCCGGTCCCGCCGGCCGCGCCCATCACCAGCACGAGCGACTCCTCTCCACGGTTGCCGGGTGGGCGCCCCGGGGAGATCCCCCCGGTCGGCGCGGGGATCCGGGGTGTCGACGGTGCCGCGGCCCCGAGGTGTCGGGCCACGAGCGAGTCCGCGCGCCGGTCGGCGCGGGCGATGGTGCCCGCGACCGCCGCGTCCGCGTCCGAGGCCAGTGCCCGGACGATCCCGTCCACCCGGGAACGGGGAGCCGCGGCGAGCTCCTCCCGCGCGCGGCTGCCCAGGTCACGCATCGAGCGGTGGAGGTCCTGCACCACCTCCATCCGCAGCGCCTGCACGTCCTGACGCAGTGACTGCGAGCGCGAGGTGATCGCCTCCGTCCGCCGGGCGAGGAGCCAGTCGACGGTCGCCGTCGCCGTCGCCGCCGGCGCTGCGACGGCGACGGGAGCGCTCGTCCGTCTCGTCTCCGTCCGGCGTGCGCCCGCGCGCGTATCCGCCCCGCGTCCGCCGGGGGTCGGCACCACGTCCCCGAGTAGAGCGCCCGCGGCGGCGGGATCGTCGCCGTCGAGAACCCGGACCGGTACCGACACCCCGGCCTCGACGAGGCGCCGGGTGGTGACGTCGAGCGTCTCGGCGAGGGCCCCGGGGTCGCACGAGCGGACGCCTCCGGCCAGGGCCACCGCCAACGGGAGGCGCGAGGCCACGCCGCGGGCGATCTCGAGGTCGTCGGGTCGGATGGGACACACGGCGTCGACGACGAGGACCGCCCCGTCCGGTCGGTCGTCGGGCCCCGCGTCGACGAGGACACGGATCTCGTGGCCACTATCGTCGGACGCCCGGCCCGCGGCCGCGGTCAGCGCCCGGGCCACCGACGGCACAGCGGAGTCCCTGGGTCCGAGAACCGCCACGGTCCGCGCCCGCCGTCCGGTCGACTCCGACCGGGTCGCGTTCATGCGTGGCCCCGCCCGGCGAGTGCGCACAGCGCGGCCTCGGCGAGATCGCCGACCTCGGGATGGACCGTGAGCCTCTCCAGTTCCGCCTCGAGCCGGGCGGTCCGGACCGCGGTGAGGCCGTGCAGGGCCCGGTCGACGAAGGAGACGATGACGTCGAGCGATCCGTCGGCCGCCCGGCGGGCGTCGACCGCGGGAAGACCGCGCGCCCATCGGGGCGGTTCCGCGCGGTCGACTCCGGTGGCGACCACCAGCAGGGGGTGCGCCCGCGGGCGGCGCATCCAGGCCTCCTCGTGTCGACAGGGTGCCGTGCGTAGACAGACGATCTCGACGTCGGGGGGCGCCCCGGCCGGCCGGGCGGGCGCGGCCAGGACGTCCAGGTCGTCGATCGTGGGCCGCCATCCCCTGCGTGTCCGGAGGGCCGCGGCGAGGGTGCGTCTGCCCGAACCGAGCCCTCCGCGGACGCGGAGGTCCGCCGGGGCGTCGAAGCGGGCGAGGGCGAGTTCGAGCTCCCTCAGGCCGGTGCCGCCGTTCTCTCCCGCGGAACCGACGATCCGCCGGACCCGCGAGGCGGGATCGGTGGTGGTCGGCTGCCCCGCGGTCCGCAGCGCGGTGTCCTGGGTCACGATCGGCACCGGGTAATGGTGTCGCGGCCGGGCTCCCGCGGCAAGACCTTCCCCCAGGCAGCGTGGTGTGCGGGTGCGGATCGGCAGGCCGGGGACACGACCCGCCGGGGCGCCGGATTCGGAACCCGGCCGCGGGCTGCGGGATGATGGCCCGGTGAACCAGAGCGAGAGCCCCGGACCGGTGGACGGCGCGGACCAGAGCGGTGAGACCGCGGACGACGACGCACGACTGTTCCCCCGGGTGACGGCCTACCGGTTCCGGCGCGGCACCCTGCGTCCGGGACAGCAGCGCAACTGGGAGGAGCACTGGCCGACCTACGGTCGCAACGTCGCGGACCACATCGTCGACCAGCAGGCCCTGTTCGGTCGCGTCGCGCCGCTGATCGTGGAGATCGGCTCCGGGACCGGGACGTCCACGGCCGCGATGGCGGCCGAGGAGCCGGACGTGGACGTGATCGCGGTGGAGGTCTACCAGCCGGGTCTGGCCCAACTGCTCGGGATGATCCTGCGCGAGGGACTCGAGAACGTCCGGATGATCCGCGGCGACGGCGTGGACGTGCTCACCAACATGATCGCGCCGGCGAGCCTGACCGGGGTCCGCGTGTTCTTCCCGGACCCGTGGCCCAAGGCCCGCCACCACAAGCGGCGCCTCCTGCAGTCGGGCACGTTCGATCTGATCGCCTCGCGCCTCCGTCCCGGGGGTGTGCTCCACGTGGCCACCGACCACGCCGACTACGCGGAGTGGATCGCCCGGACCGGGGACGCCGAACCCGCACTGGAGCGGCTCGACTCCGCGACCGGGGCCGGGCACGTACCGTTCAGTCTGAAAAGACCCGTGACGAAGTTCGAGGGCAAGGGTCTGCAGGAGGAGCGAGTGATCAACGAGTTCCTCTGGCGTCGTAGAGACTGACAAGCCCCTATATACGAGAAGACCGCGTCTACAGAAGACCGTGTTTACTAGAAGACCGAGGCAGCAGACGATGATCCCACCTGACGGACCGGACGGCACCGAGATGCCGGACGTGGTGACCCCCGACGCGCCGGGACTGGTGCTGCTCGTCTGGGACGCGCCCAACGTCGACATGGGTCTGGGGTCGATCCTCGGCGGTCGTCCCACGGCCGTGTACCGCCCCCGCTTCGACGCCCTCGGTCGGTGGCTCCTCGGATACGCCGCCGAGCTGTCGGTGACCACAAACGACACCCTCGAGGCCGAGGCGACCGTCTTCACCAACATCGTCCCGGGCACCTCGGACAACGTCCGCCCCTGGGTCGAGGCGCTGCGCAACGTCGGCTTCGCCGTCTTCGCCAAGCCCAAGACAAGCGAGGACTCCGATGTCGACGACGACATGCTGGAGCACATCGACCGGCGCGCCGAATCCGGTCGACTCGCGGGCATCGTGGTGGCGTCGGCTGACGGACAGGCGTTCCGAGAGCCGCTGGAGGAGCTGGCGGACGAGGTCCCCGTCACCGTCATCGGTTTCCGGGAGCACGCCACCTGGGCCGTCCAGCACGACACGATCACCTTCCTCGACCTGGAGGACATCCCCGGCGTGTTCCGGGAGCCCCTGCCCCGGGTCAGCCTCGAGAACCTGCCCGACGAGGGCGCCTGGCTGCAGCCGCTCCGGCCGCTCACAGCCCTGCTCAACTCGCGTTAGGAGCGCGTTTTCCGTGTTCAACTCACTCGGGCGGTTCGTCGCCCACCGCCGCGTCCTCGTCCTGGTGTTCATGGTCCTGGTCATGGCCGCCCTCAGCATCGCGGGCAGCATGTTCGGCAAGCCCTTCGGTCAGGGCGGCTTCGAGGACCCGGAGAGCGGGTGGGCGACCGCCGAGCAGCTCGAGCAGGAGGCGTACGGCCGCGACGCGCTCGGCGACGTCGTCGTCTCCTATCACGCCCCCGAAGGGACGTCGGTCGACGATCCGGCCTTCCAGGACCCCGTCCGGTCCTCCCTCGAGACCATCCGCAGTGAGTTCCCGGACCAGGTCACCGGTGTCACCAGCTACGTCTTCAACCAGTCCCCGGCCCTGGTCAACAGGGACGAGGGGATCGCGGTCGCCTCGATCCAGCTGGCGGGGGAGGACGAGGAGATCCTCGAGAACTTCCGGGTGATCGAGGACCGGATCGCCGTGGACGGTATCCAGACCGATGTGGCGGGCGTCCAGGCCGTCGCCGGCGCGCTACAGGACGGTATGGACGCCGACCTCGTGCGCGCCGAACTCATCGCACTGCCCCTGGTGTTCATCCTGCTCATCGTGGTGTTCGGCGGCGTTGTTGCCGCGTTCCTTCCGGTGGCCGTGGGTGTCCTGACGATCCTCGGGTCGATCGGCGCTCTGCACCTGCTGTCGATGATCACCCCGGTGAACTCGTTCGCCCAGAACGTCGTCACGCTGATCGGCCTGGGGTTGGCGATCGACTACGGGCTGTTCGTCGTGAGCCGGTACCGGGAGGAGATGGCGGAGGGGTATCCACCTGTCGTCGCCGTGCGCAGAGCCGTCGCGACCGCCGGCCGCACCGTGGTGTTCTCTGCGGTGATGGTGGCCGTGACCCTGTCCGGGCTGCTGATCTTCCCCCAGGCCTTCCTCAAATCCGTGGCCTATGGAGCGATCGCCGCGGTCTTCCTGGCCGCGCTGCTCTCGGTGACACTGCTGCCGGCGGTGCTGGTCCTGCTGGGCCACCGCGTCGACATGCTCGGCATCAAGCGTATGCAGAGGCACCGCACCCGCGAGCAGGTGGAGAACGGGGTGTTCGGCCGCGTGGCCGACTTCTCCATGAAGCACCCGGTGGCCGTGGCGGTGCCCGTCGTAGTGGTCCTGGTGGCGCTGATCATCCCGTTCTCCGGGGTCAAGTTCGGCGGCATCAACGAGACCTACCTCCCGCCGGACAACACCACCCGCGTCGCCCAGGAACAGTACGACCAGAACTTCCCGGGCACGCGCACCGACCCCGTCAAGCTCGTCGTGATCGGTTCGGACGGCACCACGCTCTCGCAGATCCGCGCGGAGGCCAACGAGGCGCCCGGGCTGACCGGGCCGTTCCAGTTCGCCCGCTCCGGGCAGCAGGACGATCAGGGTCGCGACGTCGTGGTGCTGCAATCCGGCCTGGTCGATCGCAACGCCCCGGCCGAGACCGTCGAGTACCTCCAGCAGTTCCCCATCCCCGCCGGTACCGAGGTCCACGTGGGCGGCAACCCGGCCCAGGAATCCGACTCGGTCGACGCACTGGTCGACGGACTGCCGTGGTTCGTGCTGTACGTGCTGATCGCCACCACCGTCCTGATGTTCCTGGCGTTCGGGTCGCTGGTGTTGCCGATCAAGGCCGCGATCATGAACCTGCTGGGCCTGGGTGCCACGCTCGGGATCCTCACCTGGATCTTCGTCGACGGTCATCTCTCCGACCTGCTGGGCTTCACCCCGGGACCACTCACCTCGCCGGTGGTGGTGCTGCTCATGGCGATCATCTACGGGTTGTCCACCGACTACGAGGTGTTCCTGGTGTCCCGGATGGTCGAGGCCCGGTCCCGTGGCGCCAAGACAGCCCCGGCCATCCGCAGCGGTGTGGCCAACACCGGGCGGATCATCACCTCCGCGGCGCTGATCCTCATCGTGGTGACCGGGGCGTTCGCGTTCTCGGAGATCGTGATGATGAAGTACATCGCGTACGGCATGATCGCCGCCCTGATCATCGACGCCACGGTCATCCGCATGCTGCTGGTGCCCGCGGTCATGCAGATGTTGGGTCCCGACTGCTGGTGGGCTCCCAAGTGGATGAAGCGCGTGCAGGAGCGGATCGGACTGGGCGAGGCCGAACTCGACGACGAGCCGGAACACCTCACCGGGGAAACCGTTCCCGGCGCGTCGGCGGGAGCGGATGACCGGGTCCCGGCTACCTCCGCCGCAGGCCCCGCCACAGCGTTCGGCGCTACCGCCGGCACCGCGACCATCGCCGCGACTCCCGCCGCTCCCGCTGGTCTCGCGAGCGACAAAGGTTCCGCGGTCCCGGTGCCCGAGGCCGAGCCGCACACCGAGCCCGAGCCGCACACCGAGCCGGAGCCGCACACCGAGCCCGAGCCCCGCCTCGAGGCTCGTCCCGAGCCCGAGCGCGAGCGCGAGCCCGAGCCTGAACCCGAGCCGGAGCCCGAGCCCAGGCCCGGTCCGCGGTCCGTGGCCCGTCGGCGCGACGACGGTCCCGGCGAGAAGATCCCCGCGGCCGAGCTGATCGCCCGCCTGCGGAGCGAGCGTGAGCAGGGGCGCGACGAGTGAGACCCGGCCGGGCCCGGCGGAGTGGAGTCTGGGCCGGGCCGGGGTTCAGGGTTATGGTGACGGCATGAAGGGTACGGAAGGCGCCGTGGTGCGACGTCGTATCCGGATGATCGTGGTCAACCCGTGGTTCAAGGCCATCGCGACACTCGCCGTACTGGGTTTCATCCTCTACTGGCTTCGCGGGCAGATGCCGTTCTTCGCCGAGGGCTTCTCCGCGGTCGCCCGTCCACACTGGGGTTGGATCGTGGCGGCGCTGGTGTTCGCGTACCTGTCCATGTCCAGCTACGGCTCGGTGCAGAAGGTCCTGTTGCGGTCGGCCGGTGTCAGGGTGGGGTACTGGGAGAGCGTGGGCCTGGTGTTCTCAGCAAACGCGTTCTCCACCTGCATCCCCGGCGGCCAGGTGTTCGGAACCACCCTGACCTACCGCAAGACCCGACAGTGGGGCGCGACCCGGGTGGTGGCGTCGTGGCAGCTGGTGATCTCCGGTGTCCTGTCGACGGTCGGCATCGTGTCGCTGGCGCTGCTCGGGTTCTTTCTGGTGGGCACGGTGTCCAACCCGTTCCTTCTGGTGATGTCCGCGTTCGGCCTCGTGGGGATCGTGGTGGTGGTGCAGTGGGCCGCCCGGAACCCGGAGAAGATCGAGGGTTCCCTGCTGTCGTTGCTGGCGTGGGTCAACGTCCGTCGCCGCAAGCCTGCCGACCACGGCGCCGCCGCGGTGCGCAAGGTCGTGGAGCAGGCCGACGCGGTCGATCTGACCAAGACGCAACTCTCCAGGGCCTTCGCGTTCTCCCTGCTCAACTGGGTCGCCGACATCGGATGCCTGTGGGCGGCCGCCAACGCGGTCGGCGCGCAGCACAGCATCGGCGGCCTGTGCATCGCGTACGTGACCGGCAAGATCGTGGCGTCCGCGCCGATCACCCCCGGCGGGCTCGGGACGGTCGAACTGGCACTGATCACCACCCTCACCGCTGGCGGGCTCGGTGCGCATCAGGCGTTCGCGACGGTCTTCGTCTACCGCATCGTGAGCTTCGTCCTGGTGGCTCTGGCCGGCTGGGTGGTCTTCTTCCTGTTCTACCGTGGTGCGGTCGACATCGATCCCGATGCCACGCCCGGCGACGGCGATCGTTCGGACGGGACCACCTCGCCGTCGTCGCCCACCCAGTCCAACCGGACGGCCGTCGCCGCCGCCCCGCCGGCGGGGATGGCCGCGATGTGGCCGATGCAGGGCCCCCCGTGGCGCCCGACCGTCCACCACGACTCCGGTCCGATCCCCCTCGTGCGCGTCCGCGACGACGGGGCGCGCGATGACGTGACCGGGCAGAGCTCGTGCTCGGTGAGTGGCACCGAGTGCCGTGACGAGGGAGAGCGGTGACCCGCATGGCTCTCCCCCTGGCGCTCCTGACCGACGCGGTGCTGGTGATGGTGTTCGCGACCTTCGGTCGGGGCGCTCACTCGGAGGGGCTCGGCATCGGGCAGGTGTGGGGCACGGCGTGGCCGTTCCTCGTCGGGCTCCTGCTGGGCTGGGTCGCCGTCCTGGCCGCCCGCCGGGACCCTCGGACCGTCCGCTCGGGAGTCCCGGTGTGGATCGTCACCGTCGCAGGCGGAATGGTGATCCGCGGGCTCGGAGACGGGCGTGTGCCGCACTGGAGCTTCATGATCGTCGCCGCGGTCGCCACCGGGGTGTTCCTCCTGGGCTGGCGCGCGCTGCGTGCGGTGCTGTCGCGGCGCCGGTCGTCCTGACCACGGCCGGTGCCGGGCGCCCCGACTAGCGGAACTCGGGCGGGATCTGGTCGAGCAGCTCGGGCGGGACGGTGACGGTCTCGGGCAGTCGGACACCGTCGGGGGCGGGCAGGCCCTCCGGGATCGTGATGGTGACCGGCTCCGCGTGACCTCCGGCGATGGGTGCGGGCGCGGGGTCGAGGACCGGTGCGGGCGCAGGCGCGGGTGCGGGTGCGGGGGCCATCTCGGGCGCGGGCTCGGGTTCGGGCGCCGGTGCGGGTTCAGGGGCCGGTTCGATCGTTGGCGCCTCGCCCGGGGTGACGGGGCCGACCCAGGGCGCGAGGTCCTCGCGCGTGCCGGCGAAGACGTTGAGGTCGACGGGACCGGTGAAGCCCGGCACCTCGCCGGTCTCGGCGCGCTGCCAGAACAACCACTCGCTCCAGCCGCCGATCACGGGCAGCGTCGGTTCCGACACCCCGTACTCGGCCAACCACAGCGGATACTCGGAGAACTGCGTGGTGTTGTCCATCCGTTCGATCCAGAAGAAGCGGTACGTGTAGATGATCGGGGTCCGCCCGGTGAGGTGCTGGAGCTCGGTGAGGAAGACGCGTGTCCACTCGATGAGCTCGCCCGGGTTCTTGCCCTCGTCGGTCTCGATGTCCAGCACCGGCGGCAGCTGCTGGCCGCCCACCGACTGCAGACGCGTGGCGAAAGCGCGCGCCTGCACGAGGGGGTCCATCGCGGGTCGGGCCTTGTGGTAGCTGCCCACGGACATCCCGGACGCGCGGGCCTGGTCGACGTCCGCCTCGTAGTAGCGGTTCGCGGGGCCGGTGCCCTCGGTGGCCTTGACAAAGGCGAAGGACTGACCGGACGTGGCGGCGGCGTGCCAGTCGACTGCGGCACCGTGCGGGTGCTGCCAGCTGGCGGAGTCCACGCCGTGGGCCAGGCCGTCGAACGCGGGGGAGAGGGGGACGACCGCGTCGGCGCGGGGGGACATGACGACGACGAGGAGGCCGAGCGCCAGGGCGGCGGCGGAGGCGAGGGCCACGAGGAGGCGGGGCAGGAGGGCACGACGGGCTGGCGGGCCGACAGGTGTCATGAGGGGAGTATCAATTAGTAACACCAGTCACACAAGCAACTTGCGCAACTTTTCTCATATTTGCCGCCGGGGCTCGGTAGAGGGGGTGGCGCCGAGGGCCCGAGAGGGTGGTGTAGGTCACGGATCTGTCACAACCCGTAACACGCTGTCCCACCAGTGCGATCCGCGGCGTGTCGGCCCTATCCTGGGGTTGTCCCACCGACCCCGTCGGGAGTACCCCTCATGTCCGATGCAATCGATCTGTCGACCCCTCGCTACCGCCACGACCTCGTCGCCGAGGTCGACGGGCCGGATGACGATGCCGTCCTCGAGGTGACGGTCGCCGAGACCGTGGTCCTCGACGAGAACGGCGCCGGGCCCGGCGTGCCGGAGCTCGTCCTGCGGACCGGCGTCGACGGCATCACCCTCACCGATCGCGACCAGGTCCTGCAGCTCCAGGCCATGATCAACCGGGCCGTCAACCAGTGGCGCGAGGCTGCCTCCCACCTGGCCTGAGCCGCCCGACCCGGCCTCCCTGCCCGGTCGCCCGGGCGCGGTCACTCCACCCGGATCCCCGCCTCGCCGATCAGCGCCAGTCCCACTCCCAGGACCTGCTCCGGCGAGATGATCGCCCCGCGGAGGGCGGACGCCCCGCGCACGTCCTCGAGGTCGGCCCCACGCAGGTCCGCGGCCGCGAAGGTGGCGCGCTCGACGGTCGCTCCCCTCAGGTCGGCGCCGTCGGTCGACAGGTCCGCGACCTGTGCCTCCAGCAGGTCGGCCTGCCTGCAGCGGGTCGCGGACAGGCGCACCCTCTGGAGCCGGGCCATCCGCAGGTTGATCATGTCCGCATGACAGTCCTCGAAGGAGACGTCGGTCAGCCTGGCGTCGGACAGGACGATGCCGGTGAGCCGGCATCCGACGAACCTGACCCGCGTCAGCGAGGCGCCGTCGGCGACCATCCCGGAGAGGTCGCAACCGCTGACCACCACGTCGGTCAGCCGCAGGGAGTCGGCCCGGGCGCTGCTCAGGCGGATGCCCTCCAGTATCGACTCGCGGACCTCCGCGCCGCCGAGGTGGGCCACGCCCTCGTCCGGGGAGGGGGCGTGGTCGGCGGTGGCCCACACCCCGTCCCACAACCCGTCGGGTTCGAGGTCGCGGTGCGGTGGCTGGAGCTGCTCGCGCCGCGGCACGGACGGGGGCGTGGGCGGTCGGGGCGAGCCGGATCGGCGGCGCAGGGGTGGGGGCACGGGCGCAAGCCTAGGTGGGGGGTACGTCAGTCCAGATCGCAGAGTCGGCTGAACTGTGCCCACTGCTCGTCGACGGCCGAGGAGGCCACGGAGGGTTGGGCGACCAGTCCGGAGATCCGGCTCGCCACCGCCGACAGGGCGTTGTCCCCGACGCCGTCGGCCAGGCGCCGCACCTCCGCGGAACCCGCCTCGGAGTCGCCCTGCCCGGTGACCAGGCGGTGGACCGGCTCGACGAGGAGCTCGCATCCGGGCGTCGCGTCCGGGCCGGGGGAGGGGGCCGGGGCCCCGGCGGTCCCGGAGGTCTCGGAAATCGGGGGTTCGGGGGTGCCGGGGGGTTCGCCCTCGATCGTGGTTCCGGGAGTGCCGGATTCCGCGCCGGTCGTCGACTGCTCACCCGGTGTGACCTGCCCGCACCCGATCACGGCCAGGGCGAGACCGGCAGCGGTGACGAACACGGCGTGGGTCCGGCGGACTCCTGGTCTCCGGGGTGGCATGTCCTGCACGATAACCGGGCTGGGCCGGATCCGGGTGAAGGCGTACTCTGGTCGGCATAACTAGACAGGTCTGTCTATTCTTGAGGTGGAGTAATAAGGAGGTCGGGCATGAGCCTGCGAGAGGTGTTCGCTTTCCCGGAGGTCGTCAACGACTACGCCGCCCGGTGCACCGCCGGGCTCGTGGTGGCGCTCGCGCTGGTGACGATTCTCGCGCCGCAGCCGGCGCAGAACTGGCTGGCGGCGGCGCTCGTCGTCGGCTTCGCGCTCCGGGTGGCCGGCGGGCCGCGGTACTCGCCGTTCGGCCGGCTCTCGGTTCACGTGCTGGCCCCGCGGGTCAGCGCCGAGCCCAGGATGGTCGCCGGTGCGCCCAAGCGGTTCGCCCAGACGATCGGTCTGGTGATGTCCTCGGTCGCTCTCGGGCTGTTCCTGGGCGGGTTGACCGCGGCCGGGATCACGGTCCTGGGTGTGCTGGTTGCCGCCGCCCTCGCCGAGGCGGTCCTGGGCTTCTGCCTCGGTTGCTGGATGTACGGGCAGCTGCAGCGGGTCGGGCTCGTCTCGGAGGACGCCTGCGTGGACTGCGCTGACATCTGGGCCCGGCCCGGGATGGCCGCGCGCAACTGAGACCGGCTCGCGACCGTGTTGTCGCTGCACCGCGTTAGGGTCGTACTCATGACCACTCCGTCCGAGAACCCCGACCCCTACGGCGGCGACCCCGACGGCTACGGCTCGGCCTACGGATCGGCTTACGGCCAGCAGCCCTATTCGGGAGGGCCGTTCTCCCCGGACGCGCAGCCGTATGGGGTCCGGTCTCCGTACGGAGACCCTCCCTACGGCGCCCAGCCGTATGAGAACCGGCCGTACGGAAACCAGCCCTACGCGGGCCAGCCTTTCGGGCCCCAGTCCTACGGGGCCCAGCCGTACGGCGTTCACCCCTACGGTGGCCCGGGTCACGCTGCGATGCAGCCGTACGGGCCGAACTCGTACGGCCCACATCCCGGCGCCTCGCGCAAGGAGCCGGCACTGTCGCTTGTGCTGTCCTTCTTCCTCCCCGGTCTCGGCACCGTGATCAACGGCCAGACGGGCAAGGGAATCGGCATCATGGCCGGGTACTTCCTCGGCATGCTGCTATCGGTGGTGCTGATCGGAATCCCGATCATGCTCGGCTTCTGGGTCTGGGGAATGATCGACGGGTACTCGGGCGCCAAGGAGTACAACGCCAGGAACGGTCTCGGCTGACTGGCGCGGGGCGCTGTCCCCGGGCCGGACCTTCCGTAACCTGGTCGCATGACAGCGACCGAGATCCCCACCGCCGACGCTCCCCGCCCCTCGGGCCTCGACCTGCAGTACGTCGACCGGGACGTCCGGCCCCAGGACGACCTCTACCAGCACGTCAACGGCACCTGGATCCGTGACCACCGGATCCCCGCGGACCGCCCGATCGACGGTGCCTTCCTCGCGCTGCGCGACCTGTCGGAGGAGCGGGTGCGCGACATCATCACCGACGCCCCGGTGGAGTCCCGGATCGGGTCGTTCTACGCGTCCTTCATGGACACCGATGCGGTCGAGGCGGCAGGTGTGGCCGCGATCGCGCCGGACCTCGAGGAGATCGACGGCGCGACCGACGCCGATGCGCTCGCGCTGGCGATGGCGCGACTGGAGAAGGTGGGCGTGGCCGGTCTGGTCGGCGCCTACGTGAACAACGACGCCAAGAACTCCACTGAGTACATCCTCTACCTGGTGCAGTACGGCATCGGCCTGCCGGACGAGTCGTTCTACCGTGAGGACCAGTACGCGGAACTGCGCGAGCAGTACACCGACCACATCGCGCGCATGTTCGTGCTCGCGGACCTGTCCTCCGAGGACGAGGCGCGGGCCCGCGCCGATCGGATCGTGGCGCTGGAGACCCGCATCGCCGCCGCCCACTGGGACGTGGTCGCCAGGCGCGACGCCGACAAGACCTACAACCCCGTCACCTGGGACGAGCTCCCCGGTCTGGCGCCGGGCTTCCCGTGGCACGACTGGGCCCGTGAGGTGGGCGGCACCGAGGAGACCTTCGGCCGGATCGTGGCGATGCAGCCGGACTTCCTCACCGCTGTCGCCGAGCTGTGGGCGACCGAGCCGCTCGAGACGTGGAAGGAGTGGCTGCGTTGGCGGGTTCTCGACTCGCGCGCGCCCTACCTGACCACCGACCTGGTGGAGGAGGACTTCCGGTTCTACGGCACGGCGATGTCCGGCACCGAGGAGATCAAGGCCCGCTGGAAGCGCGGGGTCGGCGCGGTGGAGGGGGCGCTCGGCGAGGAGGTGGGCAAGGAGTACGTGGCCCGCCACTTCCCGCCCGGGCACAAGGCGCGGATGGTGGAACTGGTCGAGAACCTCACCGCCGCCTACCGGTACTCGATCGAGCGGCTGCCGTGGATGACACCGGCGACCCGCGAGCGGGCGCAGGCCAAGCTCGAGGCGTTCGTGCCCAAGATCGGCTACCCCGACAAGTGGCGCGACTACTCGGCCCTGGAGGTCCGGCCGGACGATCTGCTCGGCAACGTGCGACGGTCAGCGGAGTTCGAGCACGGGTTCGAGCTGGGCAAGCTCGGCGGCCCGGTCGACCGCGACGAGTGGCACATGACGCCGCAGACGGTCAACGCCTACTACAACCCGGTGATGAACGAGATCGTGTTCCCGGCGGCCATCCTGCAGCCCCCGTTCTTCGACGCCGACGCGGACGACGCCGCCAACTACGGCGCGATCGGTGCGGTGATCGGCCACGAGATCGGCCACGGGTTCGACGACCAGGGGTCGAAGTACGACGGCGAGGGCAACCTCGTCGACTGGTGGACCGACGAGGACCGCGATTCCTTCGGCACCCGGGTGGACGCACTGATCGCGCAGTACCAGGGCCTGACCCCGGACGGCCTGGACCCCGAGAAGGACCACGTCAACGGGGCGTTCACAGTGGGCGAGAACATCGGCGACCTCGGCGGGCTGACCATCGCGCTGCTGGCATACCGACTGGCACAAGGTTCGAATGGGCAGGGCTCCGACGGGCAGCCGGCCCAGGGTACTGACGTGGGGCCGGAGATCGACGGCATGACCGGCATCCAGCGGCTCATCACCTCGTGGGCGATCGTGTGGCGCACCAAGACCCGCGCCGAGGAGGCCGCACGCCGACTGGCCGTGGACCCGCACTCCCCGCCGGAGTTCCGCTGCAACCAGGTGGTGCGCAACCTCGACGACTTCCACGCCGCCTTCGGGGTCACCGAGGACGACGGACTGTGGCTGGCTCCCGAGGAGCGCGTCAGCATCTGGTGAGCCGATTGGGCTAGTGCCGGTGTGGCACGCGTCATAGTATGTGGGCGCGGGTCAGCGTGCGCTGCACGGCGTCTGCTGTCCGCCCGCAGACGCCGTGGCAGGGAGGATCCATGTCTCAGACTCTCGAACCGCCGGCCAGGCAGCAACTCGCCGCCGCCGAGACCCCTGCGGTGACGCGGCCGCTCAGAATGTCTTGGTGGGAACTGTTCACCACGACCGACCACAAGAAGATCGGCGTGATGTACATCGTCACGTGCTTCGTCTTCTTCTTCATCGGCGGGCTCATGGCCCTGCTCATGCGCGCGGAGCTGTTCGTCCCCGGGATGCAGTTCCTGTCCAACGAGCAGTACAATCAGCTGTTCACCATGCACGGCACGGTGATGCTGCTGCTGTACGGCACCCCGATCGTTGTCGGGTTCGCGAACTACATCATGCCGCTGCAGATCGGTTCGCCCGATGTGGCGTTCCCGCGCCTGAACGCCTTCGGCTACTGGCTGTTCGCGGCGGGTGGCACGGTCATGCTCTCGGGCTTCCTGACACCCGGCGGTGCCGCCGCCTTCGGCTGGACCATGTACTCACCGCTGTCGAGCCAGGAGTACTCGCCGCAGGTCGGGGCGGACCTGTGGATCCTCGGCGTGGGCATCGGCGGGATCGGCACCATCCTCGGTGCGGTCAACTTCGTCACCACCATCATCTGCCTGCGCGCACCGGGCATGACCATGTTCCGGATGCCGATCTTCACGTGGAACGTCCTCGTCACCTCGGTCCTGATCCTGCTGATCTTCCCGCTGCTCACCGCCGCCGCCCTCGGCGTCTTCTACGACCGCCAGTTCGGCGGCCGCATCTTCTCCGCCGGCAACGGCGGAGCCATCCTGTGGCAGCACCTGTTCTGGTTCTTCGGCCACCCCGAGGTGTACGTCCTGGCCCTTCCGTTCTTCGGGATCATCACCGAGATCCTGCCGGTCTTCTCCCGCAAACCGCTCTTCGGTTACGCCGGGCTGGTCTTCGCCACCCTGGCAATCGCGGCGCTGTCCATGGCGGTATGGGCCCACCACATGTTCGTCACCGGCGCCGTGCTGCTGCCGTTCTTCTCCTTCATGACCTACCTGATCGCGGTGCCGACGGGTGTCAAGTTCTTCAACTGGATCGGCACCATGTGGCGCGGCAAGATGACCTTCGAGACGCCGATGCTCTTCGCCCTGGGATTCCTGATCTCCTTCCTGTTCGGCGGCCTGACGGGCATCATGCTCGCGTCTCCCCCGATCGACTTCCACGTGCACGATTCGTACTTCGTCGTGGCGCACTTCCACTACGTGCTCTTCGGCACGATCGTCTTTGCCACCTTCGCCGGTGTGTACTTCTGGTTCCCCAAGATGACGGGCCGGATGCTCGACGAGAAGCTGGGCAAATGGCACTTCTGGCTGACCTTCATCGGCTTCCACACCACGTTCCTGGTGCAGCACTGGCTGGGCAACCAGGGCATGCCCCGCCGCTACGCCGACTACCTGGCCACGGACAACTTCACGGTCCTCAACCAGATCTCCACCGTCGGCTCGTTCATCCTCGGCATCGCGATGCTGCCGTTCATCTGGAACGTCATCAAGAGCTGGCGCTACGGCGAGATAGTCACGGTCGACGACCCGTGGGGTGCGGGTAACTCGCTGGAGTGGGCGACCTCCTGTCCGCCGCCGCGCCACAACTTCGCGGTGCTGCCGCGGATCCGCTCCGAGCGGCCCGCGTTCGAGCTGCACTACCCGCACATGAGCGAGCGGATGCGGGCCGAGGCCCACGTCGGCGGCCGGGCCGATGCGCGTGACCCGGATTCCTCCAAGGACGTGGCGCAACGCGGGACGTCGCCCAACACGCGGTGAGTCGAAGCACGGCCCCGTCGGCGGTGCGGCCGCTAAGGTCCCGATCATGACGCTGACAGTCGTGGAGTGGTCGACGGGATACCTCGGGCGGATGGCGGTCGGGGCGATCGACGCCCGACCGGAGCTGGACCTGGTGGGTGTGTACGTCTCGGATCCGGCCAAGGTGGGCGTCGACGCCGGACGGCTCGCCGGTATGGATCGCGACCTGGGTGTGGTCGCCACAGGCGACCGCGCGGCGCTGCTCGCCCTGGAACCGGACGTGGTGGTCTACACCGCCGAGACCGAGACCCGCTTCATGGGTGCGATCGAGGACTTCACCGAGTTCCTGCGGGCGGGTGTCGACGTGGTGGCCTCCGGTCCGGTGCTGTTGCAGTACCCGCACGGCACGTTGCCCGAGGAGATGATCGAGGCGCTCGCCGCAGCCGGCCGCGAGGGTGGGGCTACGTTGCACGTCAACGGCATCGACCCCGGTTTCGCCAACGACGTCCTGCCCCTGGCGATGACCAGCCTGTCCCGGCGCATCGACCTGATCAGGGTGGGGGAGATCGCCGACTACTCGGTGTACCACCAGGGCGAGACCATGCGGCGGTTGTTCGGGTTCGGCCGGTCCATGGACACCCTCCCGCCGTTGCTGCGACCGGGGATGCTCGCCGCGGGGTGGGGATCGGTGGTCCGGCAGCTCGCCGCAGCGCTGGACGTCACCCTCGACGAGCCCCTGGTCGAACGGCACGAACGCCTGCCCGCTCACCGCGACCTGTCACTGTTGGCGTGTGAGGTCCCCGCCGGGACGCAGGCGGCACTGCGGTTCGAGGTGGTGGGACAGGTCGCCGGCGAGGACCGCATCGTGCTGGAACACGTCACCCGCACCGCCGACGATCAGGCCCCGGACTGGCCCAGGCCTGATCACGGCGACGGCTGCTACCGCATCGAGATCTCCGGAGAGCCGGAGATGCGGGTGGAGTTCACCCACCACGCCGAGCACGGCGACCACAACCAATCCGGCATGCTCGTCACCGCGATGAGGCTGGTCAACGCGGTCGAGGCCGTGGTCGCAGCGGACCCCGGGCTGGTATACGCGAAGGACCTGCCGATGATCACCGGTCGTGGCTTAATGAAAAGATGAACATAAAGCGCGCCGCCCGCGCCGCGGCGGCCTCGGTGGCCGCTACAGCCCTCGTACTGACGGGCGCGGGTGCCGCCCACGCCACGGACCCGACGGCCCGGGCGCCGATCCCCGTGCCCTACAGCTTCCTGACCGGAGCTGCCATGGCGGCCACCCAACCCGGGGCCACGTTGCCGGGTGCCAATGACTGGAACTGCCGGCCCTCCCCCGCCAAGCCCCGCCCGGTCGTCCTGGTGCACGGCACCTCCGGAGGCGCGGTGACCAACTGGGCCACCTACGGTCCGCTGCTGCACAACGAGGGCTACTGCGTCTTCGTGCTGACCTACGGCGCGCTGCCGGGCACGCCGTGGCCGGTCAGCGAGCTGGGTGGGTTGTCCGACATCGCCGGGGTCTCGGTTCCACAGGTCGGGGAGTTCGTCGACCGGGTGTTGGCGGCCACCGGGGCTCAGCAGGTCGACCTGGTGGGTCACTCGCAGGGGACGATCGTCTCGGGCCTGGTGGCGAAGGTCGGGCGCCCGGGCAAGGTGAACACCGTCGCCGCGATCGCCCCGCTGTGGGAGGGCTCCGGCGGTGGTATGCGCAGGTCGCTGGACGGCGTACCGGGCCTCTCGGACCAGCTCGGTCAGATCCCCGCCCTGGCCCAGATGTCACCGGGTTCCGAGGTGCTACAGACGTTGTGGGCCGGAGGAACGCCCTACGCTCCCGGGGTTCGCTACCTGAACGCGGTGACCCGCTACGACCAGCTGGTCACGCCCTATACCTCGGGCCTGGTGCCCGGGCCGATGACGACCAACGTGGTGATCCAGGACGGCTGCGAGCAGAATCGCGCCGAGCACCTGGCAATCGCCTCCGACCCGAGGACCGCTGACTTCGTACTGAACGCGCTCGATTCCGCCAACCCGCGTGAGCCGCGGTGCGAGGCGATCGCCCCGTACCTGGGGCCGATCCCGGCCCTGCCGGGCTCGTGACCGCACGCCGGGCGGTCCCGGGGATCGCGGGACTGGCGGCGGCCGCGCTCCTCGTCGTCGTCGCCCCCGGATCGGTCACGGCGGCTCCCACCACAGCGACTCCGACCACGGCTTCTCCCACCACAGCGACTCCCACCACAGTGCAGGTCCCCTGGCGGTGGTGGGACGGAGGTGCCCACCAGCTCACCAACGGATTCGCTGACCCGCCCGGGATCAACCGTGACGACTGCCGTCCGAGTGCCCGCCATCCCGTGCCGGTGATACTCGTCCACGGCACCGGGCTCAACGGCGGCAACTCGTGGGCCACCTTCGGGGCCGCCCTGGCCGCCGAGGGCTACTGCGTGTGGGCGCCGACCGTTGGGGCCCCGCCCGGGCCGGGCGGTGGTCCGGGATCCCTCGGCGGCCTCGACTCGCTCACCGGGGCCTCCGCACCGCAGCTCGTCGCCGAGATCGACCGCATCCGCTCACTGACCGGGGCGGAGGAGGTCGACCTGGTGGGACACTCGCAGGGCGCGATCATCGCCTCCTACGTCGCGGCCACGAGCCGGTCCGACGCGGTGCGCACCGTCGTCACACTGGGCGCGGACCCGGCGCGGTCGGGGGAGGGGCCGCCGCAGTTCGTCACCGACGCACTCGAGGTGCTCTCACCAGGAACCGCGCGGCGTGACGCCGAGGCCACCCTCGCGTGGCTCGGCGACGAGGGCGTGCCGTTCGCGCGCGGGGTCCGGTACGTGGCCGTGGTCTCGGACTACGACGAGCTCACCGGCCCCGTCACCGCGCCCGTGGTACCCGACTTCGTGGACCTGCGAGTGATCCGGCTGCAGGACGGCTGCGAGGTCGACCGCTCCGGACACCTGACCGTGCTCGCCTCGCCGCGGGCGGTGGACCTGGTGGTCGATGCGTTGGGCGGTGACGGCGGCGCCGGCACGGGCACCACGGACAGTCCACCGAGGTGTGTGCCCGCCGACGGGATCGTGGGCGTCCTCGCTCCCGTGCCGCCGCGGTAGCGAGGACGCCCGGGCCGTCGGCCTAGGTCAGTAGTTCCAGTCACCCTGGCCGTCGAAGGCTCCGAACTGCCGACCGGGACCGTTCTTGACGATGATCGGGTCCCCGTTGCGCGAGTTCTCGTAGTACCAGCGTGCGTCCTCGGGGCTGATGTTGATGCAGCCGTGCGAGACGTTGCGGACGCCCTGGTCGGCGATCGACCACGGCGCGGAGTGGATGTAGATGCCGTCGTAGCTCATCCGGACCGCGTCGTTGACGATCGAGTTGTACCCGCCGTCCTCGATGCGCAGACCGAAGGCCTCCGAGTTCATCCGCACCTCACGGCCGCGCTGGCCCGTGTAGTAGACGCCGTTGTAGGTCTCCCAACCGGGCATGCCGGCAGATGCGCGCATGGTGCGCACGTGCTGACCGTTGCGCGTCACGGTGATGTGCTTGGTGCGGTCGTCGTACTCCGCGATCAGCGCGTCGCCGGTGCGGAAGGCCTGCTGCCGCTTGCCGCCGGCCCAGATGGTGACCGAGGTGTTGACCGGCCAGAAGTTGTGCGGACGCCACCGCACCTCGGAGTTGTTGACCCAGTAGAACTTCCCGGCCACCGGGGGTTCGGTGCGGATGCCGAGCGTGGCCTCCGCGCGGGCCCGGTCCGCGATGGGCCGGTCGAAGTAGAACATGACCGGCTGTGCCACACCGACCACCTCGTTCTGCGTGGGGAAGATGTTGACGTTGCCGTATTCGGGCGCGGGACGGTCGGGACCGATCACCGGGTAGGTGAGCACCGGCATCGCCCCGACACCCGGAATGAGCGGGGTGGGCAACGGCGCGTTCTCCAGCTGCGGGACTCCGGGAGGGCTCAGCGGCATCACGGACTGCGCGTTCGCCGCCGGGGCAAGCCCCAGGACGAGTGCGACCGCAGCGAGGATCGAGGCGAGGACCGGGATCCGGGACGAACGGGTCATTGCTACTCCTGGGAGGGACGGAGACGAGGGGTTCCTCTCAGCCTAGGCGGAGGACTCTCTTAGAGTGTCGCGCGCCATACCGATTGTGTTTCACCCCGACCCGCGGGTGAGCTCGTCAGTAGTTCCAGTCGCCCTGACCGTCGAAGGCACCGAACTGCCGTCCCGGGCCGCCCACCACGATGAACGGGTCTCCGTTGCGCGTGTTGTCGTAGTACCAGGCCGCATCCTCGGGGCTGAGGTTGATGCACCCGTGCGAGACATTTCGCACACCCTGGTCGGCCACCGACCACGGCGCGGAGTGGATGAAGATGCCGTCATAGCTCAGCCGCACACCGTCGCGGACGGTCGTGTCGTAACCGCCGGCGGTCCTGGACAGGCCCCACGTGGAGGAGTCCATCCGGACCTCACGGGCGCGCCAGCCGTTGTAGTAGACGCCGTTGTGGGTGGGGTAGGCATCCCGTCCCGCGGAGGCCCTCATCGTCCGGACGACCTGGCCGTTGCGCGTCACGGTGACCAGATGGGTGGCGTCGTCGTACGTGGAGACGATGGCGTCACCGGTGCGGAACACGTTCTCCCGACCGCCGGCCCACACCGTGACCGAGGTGTTCGCGGGCCAGAACTCGTGTGGCCGCCAGCGAAGTTCCGCGTCGCCGACCCAGTAGAACCTGCCCTCGACGGCCGGTGCGGTACGGATGCCCACGGCGGCCTCCGCCCGGGCGCGGTCGGCGACGGGGCGGTCGAACCGGATCATGACGGGCTGCGCCACGCCCACGGTCTCGTCGCGGGTGGGGTAGACGGAGGTCACCACGGCGTCGATGGCGGGCCGCGACGGAGCCGGGACGGGGATCGTGAGTATCGGCTGCGAGGCCAGCCCCGGGAGCGGCGGGGCCCAGACAGGCGCCGACTCCAGGCCGGGCACGGCGACGGACTGCGCCGATGCGGCGGGGGCGAGGCCCACGACGAGGCCGGTGGTGACCAGGAGCGTCGCGAACAAGCGGGATCGGCGGGACATCGTTCTCCTTCGGCCGCGGGTCGGCGGGCGGCGGTTGTGCGAAACCTCATGCGTCACACAGGAAACATCAGCAACAGTACCTCGATATCGGACCCGGTGGGTACCCGTCGCGTGGCGACGGCTCTGTCGGCTCGCCGGGGCAGGCCGGGCACGGTTCCAACGTTCATTGGTAACGGCGCTGACAGAACCGCAGGTAGATACCCTGGGTGCCCTTGTTGACCAAAAGTCAACACAAGAGCCGCTGTTCATAGGGTTGCCCGGGCGGCAGGTGCAACATAGAGTTCCCATGGTCACCGGCGGGGGGTTGCGGTGGCGAGGTGAAGTGCGGACGAGGGGCTGTTACTTCACAAGTAGGGGCCGGTCTTCGTACCGGGGCACCTGGGGGGGGTGCCGGCCCGCCGCCTTTCGAGGCGAGCGAGGAAGCCGGATCGCGCGCTGCGCAGTCCGCGAGATGGGAACGGCGTCGGATGCTGAGGGGCTCCGGCGCCGTTTTCCATTTCCCGTGTGCCGATCGTGTTGTCCCGGGATCAGGTGAGAATCGTCTGGGCGACCCTGTGCAGGCCCGCGAGCGCCCGCGCCTCGGTCTCGGGGGAGCGCGAAGTCTCCGGACTGATCAGCGTGACGTGCCACAGGTCGTTGTCCGCGACGAGGATCGTGTGGACCTCGACACCTCCGCCGGTCGGGTCCGCGGTGCAGTCGATGTAGGCCGTGCCGAGCTGGGGTTGCACCGGCGCGGGCGCCTCCGGAGCGGCCGGGACGGATGCCTCGACGGTCGACGCCTGCGTTCCCCGTATCTCCGAACAGGCGTACCGCGCGCCCAACAGCGCTGCCTGGCCACCGAGAGCGGCCTGCGGGCCTCCGGGGGGCTTGACGGCACCGGCCGCGAAGGTGTCGGGTACGTAGTCGCGCTCGTCCTGGGCGGTCGCGGCGGTGGTCGTGGCGGTCGTCGGGGTGGGTGTGGGAGTGGGGGAGACGTCCGTGGTCGTCTCGGCGGGGTCGGGTACCTCCAGTGGCTCCGTCTCGGCCTGCTGAGATTCCGACTGCTGAGATTCCGACTGCTGAGATTCGGACTGCTCCGATTCGGATTGCTGAGATTCGGACTGCTGCATCTCGTACAGGGCCGGCGACCCCGGACCGCCGTAGGTGCACAACAGGCCCAGGTCACCGGAGCCGATGGGGTCGACCTCTGGCATGTCTGCGTCGGTGAGCTCGATGAGCCGCTCGGTCGAGAGGTCGAGGAGCTCGCACGCGTTCAACCGCACGTCGGTGTCCGGACGCCCCTCCACCATCGCCGCCGCGACCTCGGGCTGCGGGTTCGGCGTGATCCTCGGGGGGCCGGTCTCGGACGAGTCGGAGAAGCCGGGCGCCGAGCATCCTGAGGCGGCGACGACGGTCGCCAGGGCGACGGACCCCAGGACGACACGTGCCCCGGCGCGGGGGCGGGGTCGCTGCGGTCGCATGGGCTGATCCTACGGCGTGGACTGCGGGTCCCCGCCCCCGACCAGCCAGGGACAGGCCTGCGACCAGCCCGGGAACGGCGTGCTACCGGCCCGTCACCTCGGTGGCGCGGGTGATGGCGTCGAACGATTCGCGGATCCGGTCCTCGAGCAGCGTCGGCGACTCGTCGGTGCGCCACTGCTCGACCGCCACCCGGACGATCGCGATGGAGGCCGCCGCCACCGTCGCCGCCTCGACGGATCCGGGTTCCCGGCCCTCACGGCGGGCCACCAGGGTGGCGAGCTCGTCCTCGGTGCGGGCCAGGATCGCGTGCACCTCGGTCCGGACCCCCGGTTCCCGCCGCCACATGTCGTGGAACCGATTGAACAGCGGGGTCTCCTGCCGGGCCCTCGAGACCTGCAGCCACAGGAGTCGGGCGAGCGCGGCCAGTGTGGGCACGGACCGGTCGGTGAGGAACAGGCGCACCGCCTCGCGGTCCGGGGGGAAGGCGTCCGGGATGCACGCGGCCGCCTTGGACGGGAAGTAGTTGAAGAAGGTTCGGCGGGACACGTTGGCGGCCCTGGCGATCTCGTCCACGGTCACGGCGTCGAGCCCCCGCTCGAGGACCAGGTCCAACGTGATGGCCGAGATGGTCTCGCGCAGCTCCCGGCGGCGGTCCTCGGCGCGGTCGACGCCCGGGGCCTGGGTGGGTGAACCGGTCATGGTGGCCAGCCTCCCTGTAGGTGGTCGTCGAGCGTGGGTGGTCCCCCGTCCGGTGCGCATCACCTTACCCAGCGGCGCGGGTCCTATCCTGGGCATCATGCGTATCGCCGCCTCGACCCTCATCGCGCCCGTGTCCGTGGTACTGCTGGGTGTGCTGGCGGGCTGTGGCGGCGGGGACACCGGTTCCGCGCCGGAGATGGGGACGATCCAGACCGCGCCCCCGGAGACGAGCGAGCCGGAGATCCCCGGGGTCGAGCCGGTGACGGTCGCCGAGTGTCCGTACCTGTCGGTCGACGAGGTCTCCCGCCTCAACGGTGAACTGGCCACCGAGGTCCGGATCGACGACCGCGTCGATCCCGCCGCCTGCTTCTTCTACAGCGCGGACGGAACCGTCCAGCTCACGACCACCGTCCACTCGGTCGCGTCGGAGGAGCGGGCCACCCAGCTGGTGGACGACTCGGCACCCGTGGGCGAGTCCGAGCGCTCCGATGTCGAGGGTGGGTGGACCGGCGGTCGCACCGGTGGCCCGGGTGGCGCCCTGGTGGTGCTGGCCCGGGGCGAGCAGGTCCTCGCCGTGCAGTCGACGCAGGAGCAGTCGATCAAGGCGCAGCGGGTGGCCGAACTCGTGGCGCCCCGGGTCGTGGACTAGGTCGTCCGTCCTGGCGGGCCTACCGTGATCCTGCACCCGGGGCCGGGTCGACAGAGACCTCCGAATACGGCATCAGCGACTCGACCGCGGGGAAGACGACCTCCATGAGCAGAAGGAACGCCGCCGCCAGGAGGACCAGGACCAGCAGGACCCGGACCGGGGTGGGGCCGGGGAGTCTCCGGTAGAGCCACGCGTACATCATCGACCCCCGAGCTCGGCGGGGACGGATCCGGCGACCCGGGGTTCGGTCCGTTCGAGCACCGCGTGGACCACGAGTCGCTCCGCCGCCGAGTACTGCGGATGGCACGTGGTGAGCGTGGTCAGGGGCAGCAGGTCCGGCGACGCGGGCCCGGCGCGCCCCGGCACCGCGTCGATCACCCACACGTCCTCCGGGCGGACCACCGAGACGCCGGACAGGCCCTCGTACCTTCCGGAGGTCGCGCGTGCGGCCAGCTCCGCGGGCAGACAACCGGCGGCCCGGTCCCGTGCCGAGACCGGGTCGGGGGCGTCCACGGGCAGGACGCGGTAGATCAGCCACTGATCCGCCGTCGCGTACACCAGGGCGTCGCACGTGCGCAGGGCGTCCAGGTCGTTGAACGGGGCACCGCGGCCCACCCGGTGGCCCGCCACGGCGAAGTTCCCCGGCTCGCCGGGCGCCTGCGTCCCGGTGTAGTGCCCGGGCCCGATCTCCAGGGCGGCGTCGCCGGTCCCTGCGACCACCGCGAACCGGTAGTCCGAGCCGAAAGCGGGAATGTACAGGCGTGCGAACGCGGTGCCCTCGGTCAGGCCCCCAGGCCCCCGTGCGGTGGAGCCCGGCGCGTCGGGTCCCGCGTCCTCGGCGTTCAGCCCGCTCTCGCGCGGATTGTCCGAGGCGCCCCAGCGCCTGTCCAGTTCCAGGTCGGCGGCGGACTGGGCGCGCGCCGCGTCCAGATCGGTCCACCACACCTGGTAGGCCACGAACATCGCCAGGACGACGCCGAGCGTCACCAGTGCCTCGCCCAGTACGCCTGCCGCGCGTCTCACGAGGGTTCCGTGACCATCCCCAGGATGAGCTCGGCCATGCTGCGCGCCGTCATCGCCGAGGTCTCTACCTCCCCGAGCATGGCGGCGGTGACGGAGCCGTCGTGGAGGATCGCCAGCCGGTCGGCCAGGTCCTCGATGTTGTCCGGGTCCTGTAGACCCATCCCCGCCAGCTCCGAGCGCAGGGTCGAGGCGACCCATTCCCGCTGGTCGGTGACGGCGGCCCGGATGGCGCGTTCACCGTCCGAGCAGGGGCTGGGGAACTCCACGGCGGCGGCGAGGTGGCAGGAACCGGGGGTCGCGGGTTCCACCCGTTCGCGGACGATGTCGAACAGCGCGAGGATCCGGCCGCGGGAGTCCGCAGCGGCGTCCGCGCGGCGCTGCCACAGGTCGCGGTCCCGTTCGGCCATCGCGCGCAGGTACGCCACCACCAGTTCGTCCTTGGACCCGTAGGTGTTGTAGAGGCTGGCCTTGGCGACCCGAGACTCCTTGAGGATCCGGTCGATGCCCACTGCCCGGATCCCGTCGGTGGAGAACAGACGGGTCGCCGTCGCCAGGAGCCGCTCCCGCGGTCCGGGCTTGGTCGACCGTGTGCTCGTCACAGGGAACAGACTATCGGCTGTGACAACAGACTCGGGCGGGGCCGGTGCCGCGTGATGCGACACCGGCCCCGATCGCCCGGCTCAGGCCGGGGGCTGCCCGCCGGCGGTCCGACCCTCGCCGTTGCCGGGGTTCGTCGGGTCATCGGCTGCGGCGTCCGGCCTGCGGCCGGTGAGGAACTCGCCGGCCTTGTCCTGGACGGAGTCCGTGTGACTGGCGTGCTTGCCGCCGGTGCGCTTGTCGAAGAGGTCGCCGGCCTTGGCGAGGGCCGAGTCGACCTTGTCCGGGTTCTTGCGCGCGGCGCTTCTGATCTTGTTCATGAAACCCATGACGGATCCTCTCTGTCGATTCCGGCCTGCATCGATGCAGGCCGGCCGAACACGAACGGCCCGGCCCCGATGGATCGGGGCCGGGCCGTCGGCACGCTCGGTGCTGAACTGATCAGACCCGGGTGCCACGCTTGCTGCGGCCGGTGACGAGGCTGACGAGCCAGATCACGAGGCAGGCGCCGACGATGGCGGCGATGACGCCGGGAATGGAGAACGCCTCCGGCATCGCGCCGCCCTCGCTGCTGGTGAAGAACGAGACGATCCAGCCGACGATGAAGGCACCGACGATGCCGGCGACGATGTTGGCGAGGATGCCCATCTGGGCGTCACGCTTCATGATCTTGGAGGCGATCCAGCCGGCGAGTCCGCCGATGATGATCCAGGCGATGATGGTCCACATGGTGTAATCCTTTCCCGAGAGATACTCGGCCCGTGTGCGAGCCGCCCTCACAGCAGAACACGGGATAGCCACAACCGCCTCCGGTCGGGGCGTGTGTGGCGTTAATCGTCGCTTATTCGTTACCGGCCCGCGCCACGGATGTCATGTGAACAGGCTGGTGAAACGGGGTGTGTCAGGCGAGTTCGGCGGACTCCGGGTTCTTCTCGATGTAGCGCTGGACGAATGAGCAGGCGGGCCGCACGCGCAGACCCTCCTCGTGGGTGACACGCAGGGCCTCCTCGATCATCCGGCCCGCGAGACCGCGGCCGCCGAACTCGGAGGCGACGACCGTGTGGGGGAACGTCCGCACGCCGTCCGCGTCCGCGAAGTCGGCGTACCCCGCCACCACGTCGTCGACCAGGATCTCGAACCGGCCGGCCGCGAGGTCCCGACGTACCTGAACGCTGCCTGCGGCGCTCATGAGTGTGACTCCGGACGGACGACCATCACCGGGCAGGGCGCAGCCTGCAGGAGCGCCCGGCTGGTCGAGCCCAGGACCATGCCCGTGAACCCCCCGCGCCCGTGGGAACCGACGACGACGAGCTGGGCGTTCTCCGCCTGCTCCACGAGTGCACGGACCGCCCGGTCGCGGGTGACGAACCGTTCGACCCGGACCTCGGGGTAGCGGTCGGAGAAGCCGGCGAGGCGCTCGGACAGGGTCTGGAACTGCTGCTCCTCCAGTTGCTTCCAGTCCTCCTCCGTCAGCGCGATCCCGGCGGCCGCGGCCTGGACCTGCGGGTCCATCCAGGTGTGGACGGCGATGAGCGTGGTGTCGCGGGCCGAGGCCTCGGCGAAGGCCCACTCGGTGGCCTTGGCGCTCGTCTCGGAACCGTCGACGCCCACCACTACCGGGCCCGAGCGTTCGAGATCGTCGGTGTCCTCACGGGTCACCACCACCGGGCAGAACGCGTGACTGGCCACCGAGGCGGAGACCGAACCCAGGACCATGCCCTTGATCCCGCCCAGGCCGCGCGAGCCCAGGACGATCATCTTGGACTTGCGGGAGTAGTCGATCAGGACCTGCGCGGGGTTGCCCTCGACGACCGCGTGCGAGACCTCGATCTCCGGCGCGATCTTGAGCGCGGTCGCGCGGGACTGCTCGATGATCGGCAGACACTCCTTCTCCAACTCGTCGTAGACGGGTTGGGGCGGGACCATGCCCTCGGCGAACATCGCCGCGGGCATGGTGTAACTGGTCACCAGCACGAGCGGGATCCGCCGGGTTGCGGCGGTGTGGGCGGCGTACGCGACGGCGCCGGTCGAGGCTGCTGAGCCGTCGACTCCGACGACCACGGAATTCTCGAGTGAAGCCATGCCCCGAGGATACCGCCGTCCCCGATTCGGGGACGTGTTCTCAGAACTCGGCCGTGTGTCTCAGAACTCGTCGGGGAAGGGGGCGTTGGACGGGTACGCCATGTTGAAGCTGCCCTGGAACGCCGGGAGGAGGGCGCGGCCGGGGCCGAAGAGGAAGAAGTCGACCACAGCGTCGATCATGGGTGCTCCTGGGTGTGGTGGGTCAGCTGGCATAGAAGTGATGCATGAGGTGGGTGGTGCGAATGGTGAGTGTATCCCAGCGACTAGACTCTGCCTATGCCGAAGCCCGGACGGCCCCGCCGGCCCCTGCCGCTGCGTGACGGCGTGGACCCGGTCCGGATCCGGCTCGCCGACCCCGGTCAGGGGCCACGCAGCATCCCCGAGGAGCTCCGCCGCCGTTTTCCCGACCGGCTCGCCGAGCTCGAGGCCGCCCTCGCGTCCGGGCAGGTGGTGACCGCCGACGGCGAGGCCGTCACCGACGCCACGCGGCGGCACCGGGGGATGGACGTGTGGACGTACCGGACCCCCGAGCCGGAGATCGAGGTGCCCTTCGAGATCGAGATCCTTCACCGGGACGACCGCCTCGTCGTCGTCGACAAGCCCCATTTCCTGGCCACCACCCCCCGTGCCGGTCACATCACCCAGACCGCACTGGTGCGCCTACGCCGCGATCTCGGACTGGAGGACCTGGCGCCCGTGCACCGACTCGACCGTCTCACCGCCGGCGTCCTGGTGTTCACCGTCGACCCCGCCCACCGCGCCGCCTACCAGGACCTCTTCGCCGCCCGGCGGGTCGACAAGACCTACCTCGCCGTGGCTCCCGCCCCGGACGGGACGCCGCGGGTGCGCGAGCGGTCCAGCCGGATCGTCAAGACGCGCGGGGTGTTGCAGGCCGCGGAGGTGGACGGACAGCCGGACGCGCACACGCGGATCACGTTGGTCGCGACGCACGACCCGGAGCCGGGGCGAGGGGAGTCGGGCACGCCGCTCGGCCTGTACCGCCTCGAGCCCACGACCGGGCGCACCCACCAGCTGCGCGTGCACATGAACGCGCTCGGCAGCCCGATCCTCGGAGACGACCTGTACCCGCGCGTGCGGACGATCGAACCCGGGGACTTCTCCGGACCGCTGCAGCTGCTCGCGGAATCCATCGGGTTCACCGACCCGATCTCCGGGGACGCACGCGAGTTCACCACCCGCAGGACGTTGGAGTCGTGGCCGTGGGGGCGGGCTCAGGGTGAGAACCCGGGCAATCCCCCATCGGCACCGGCTACGAAGTCCTGCATGCTTTAGGTCGACCACCATGATCCAGGGGAGCAGATGACCACGCAGGCCGAGACCCAGCACCGGGCGGAGGGCGCGGCACTCGCGGCCGTCGCCACAGACCTCGTCATGACCTACGGCGAGGGCGAGACCGAGGTCCGCGCGCTGGACCACGTGAGCGCCTCGTTCGAACGCGGACGGTTCACCGCGATCATGGGGCCCTCCGGCTCCGGCAAGTCCACCCTCATGCACTGCATGGCGGGACTGGACCGCCCCACGTCCGGCTCGGTGCGGATCGGGGAGACCGAGATCGTCGGGCTGGCGGACAAGGAGCTCACCGCGCTGCGACGCGACCGCATCGGCTTCGTCTTCCAGTCCTTCAACCTCGTCCCCACCCTGACCGCCGAGGAGAACATCACCCTCCCGCAGGACATCGCGGGCCACGCGATCGACCGCGCGTGGTTCGACGAGGTGATCGGGCGGCTGGGGATCAAGGACCGTCTCTCGCACCGGCCGGCGGAGCTGTCCGGGGGCCAGCAGCAGCGCGTCGCCTGCGCGCGTGCGCTGGTCGGCCGCCCGGACATCCTGTTCGGCGACGAGCCCACCGGCAACCTCGACTCCACCTCGTCGGCGGAGGTGCTGTCGATCCTGCGCAGCGCCGCCGACGACTTCCAGCAGACCGTCGTGATAGTCACCCACGACCCGCGGGCCGCCACCTACGCCGACCGCGTCCTGCTGCTCGCCGACGGCCGGGTCGTGCGTGAACTGGCCAATCCCACCGCCGATGAGATCCTGGCGGCCATGGGCGCGCTCGAGGAGCGGTGATGGCCCGCGATCGTCACTCCGGACGTCACTCCGCAGGTCACGCCCCCAGCCATACCCGCCCGATGCTCCGGGTCTCGCTGCGCAACATCGCAGCGCACAAGCTCCGCCTGGTCCTGTCGGTGCTGGCCGTGGTGCTCGGCACCGCGTTCGTCACCGGCTCGCTGGTGTTCACCTCGACACTCAAGAGCACCTTCGACGGGTTGCTCGACCAGGGCACGCAGGACCTGTCCGCCATGATCGAACCCGAGGACCCGCGGGGCGCCGGCGTGCCGTTCGAAGTGGCCGACCGCGCGCTCGAACTGCCGGGCGTCGAGGCGGTCACCCCCGGCGTGAGCGGCACCGTGGTGCTGTTCAACGCCGACGGCACGCCCTACCAGTCCGGCGGCGCCCCGTCGGAGGGCCTGGAATGGGTCGAGCCCGAGGAGGCCGTGGGCAGCAGCAGCTGGCTGACCGAGGGCAGGGCCCCCGCCGGCGACGACGAGGTCGTCCTGCCCGCGTCGGTGCTGGAGGGCGCGGGGCTGTCCATCGGCGACTCCGCGCAGGTGTACACCACCTCGCAGGGGATGCTCGACGTCGTCGTCGTCGGGTCCTACTCCTCCGAGACCGACGTGGGCGGATACGTCGGCGTCGGATTCAGCTCGGAACGGGCTCGCGCGCTGTTCACCGACGGCGAGAACGCCAGCGACATCTCGGTCAAGGCGGCTCCCGGCGTGAGTCAGGAGGAGGTGCGCGACACCCTCGCCGCCGAGTTCCCCGAGTACGAGGTGAGTACCGGGGCCGAGGTCAAGGAGAGGCTCTCCGAGCAGCTGTCGACCATCCTGGACTTCGTCAACTACTTCTTCGTGGCCTTCGGCCTGATCGCCCTGCTGGTGGGCACGTTCATCATCTACAACACCTTCTCCATGCTGGTCGCGCAGCGGTTGCGTGAGCTCGCCCTGCTGCGGGCGATCGGTGCGACGCGCGGCCAGCTCACCCGATCCGTGCTGGCCGAGGCCGCGCTGACCGGACTGGTCGGCTCCGCGCTCGGCGTCCTGGCCGGGTTCGGGCTCGCCAAGGTGATCTTCACGGTCCTCGACGCCTTCGACCTGGGCATCCCGTCCGGGGCGCTGGCGCTCACCCCGATGTCCGTGATCACCCCGCTCGTGCTGGGGTTCGTCGTGACCGTGTTCTCCGCGTGGGCCCCCGCCCGACGTGCCGGTCGCGTCGCCCCCGTCCAGGGCATGCGGGTTGGCGCCGCCTCCGCGGAGGCCGGCGGTGCCTGGCGCACCTCCGTCGGGGTCCTCGCCGTGGTCAGCGGCATCATGCTGGCCCTGATCGGCACCTGGCAGGACACCACCAGGAGCGGCGCGATCACGGTGGGCGTCGGCGCCGCCGCGCTGATCGTGGGCAGCTTCCTGGTGATGCCCGCGCTGGCCAGGCCCATCGCCGGCGGCATCGGACGACTCATCGGAGCGCCCTTCGGTGCCGTCGGCAAGCTCGCCGCCACCAACGCCGGTCGCAACACCCGTAGAACCGCCGCCACGGCGTTCGCCCTCACCCTGGGGCTGACCCTGGTCGCGGCGTTCGGCACCCTCGGCGCCACCACCAAGGAGAGCGTGAGCGGGCTGATCGACCAGGGGATCACCGCCGACGTCATAGTCCAAGGCGTGGCCTCCCAGGGCCCGCCCACCCCGCTGGCCGGCGGGATCGAGGACCGGATCGCGGACGTCGACGGGGTGGGCGACGTGGCCTGGCTGGCGTTCGGCTTCGGCCAGCTCGGCGGCGAACCCCAGGCGATCGCCGCCGCCGGCGGGCCTGTGGGGGAACTGCTCGACGTGACTGTGGTCGACGGTTCACTCGAGCCGCAGGAGGACTCCCTCGTGGTCTCCCGCGAGGTCGCCAGGGACGAGGGGTGGTCCATGGGCGCCCGCGTGCCGCTCGTCGGCCCCGACGGCTCCGAGTCCACGCTCCGGGTGACCGGCGTGTACTCCGACGCCCAGATCCTCGGCCCCTTCTACACCGGTATGGACGTCTACGACCGGCTGGTGCCGGAGAACCTGCGCTCCACCGCGATCGTGCTGGCCAAGGCCGGCGAGGGCACGTCGTCGGATGAGGTGTTGGGGGCGGTCACCGAGGAACTCACCGACATCCCCATCGCGACCGTGCAGAGCAAGCAGCAGTATATCGACGTCCAGTCGGGCGGGATCGACCAGCTGCTCACGATCATCTACGCCCTGCTCGGTCTGGCCCTGGTGATCGCGGTGCTGGGCATTGTCAACACCCTGGCGCTGTCGGTGATCGAGCGGCGCACGGAGATCGGCATGCTCCGGGCCGTGGGGATGCAGCGGTCCCAGGTCCGACGGGTGATCAACCTCGAATCCACTCAGATCGCGGTGTTCGGGGCGCTGGTCGGCGCGGCCGTGGGCGTCTACCTGGGCTGGGCCTTTGTCTCCGTGCTCGCCGACAGCGGGCTGAGCGAGACCACCATCCCGTGGGGGACCATCGGGATCGTGCTGGTGGCCTCGGCGTTCGTGGGTGTGCTGGCCTCGCTGTGGCCGGCGCACCGGGCCGCCAAGACCGAGCCGTTGGAGGCGATCGCGGACTAGTCGAGAGTTCGCCGAGAGGGCGGTTCCGGGGAAACGGGTCGACAACAGCGGTAGCGTGTGTCCTAGATCACACTTAGGGTGGGCCGCGGCCCGCCCCTATCGTTCAGGAAGAAGACCCACGATGCACCCCACTCTCACCCGGCTTCTGGCGGGATCCGCAGCGGCACTGCTCACCACCGCTGCGCTGGCGGTTCCCGCTCAGGCACAGACCGAGATCGACCTTCCGGACCCCTGCGACGTCAACTACTTCGAAGAGCAGGACATGTGGGAGATCTCCTGGGGCTCGCCGTTCTACTCGAACACGACGGTATTCGACGACTCCTCGTATGGCGGACTCGTCGACATCAACGGAAACGGTGTTCCCGGCTACATCGCTGACTACTCGGGAGACTGGAGCTGGCTCTATGTGACCCGGGCGCAGCTCAACGAGCCGGGCGGCGTCCGTGTCGACTACACCTTCGAGGACGGGACCACGTGGCGCGCGGAAGTGGTCCCGGACATCAACGGGTGCCCGGCCGCCAAGTGGACGCCGAATCCCGTAGATGAACCCGACGAGGGTGGCTCTGCTACCGGTTCACTCGGTTCGCTGTTCGGCAGCGCGCAGAGCACCGATGAGGGTGATGGCGAGACGAACGGGGTCGTTGACGCGGGTAGCGTCGGCTGACCCGCGCTAGGCTCGGCTGCGGCGTGCCAAGGGAAGTCAGCCGCCGACCGAGAGCCACGCAGCCGCCGCCGCACCGGCGATCATCGCGGGACCGAACGCGATGCCGGTGTGGCGGTCGGCTCTACGGCTGAGGAGCAGGATGAGAGCGACGACCGCGTTGATCGCGAACGCGGCCAGGGTTCCGACCAGCACGTAGTACCAGCCCAGCCAGCCCAGGAACGCCCCCAGCACGCCGGCCAGTTTGACGTCGCCCAGGCCCAGCCCAGAGGGGTTGATGAACGCCAGGGTGAAGTAGAAGGCGAGTAGAGCCAGGGCCGCGGCGGCGGCGCGCCCGAGGGCGCCCCAGTCGCCGGTCACCGCGGACGACGTGGCCAGCGCCGCGAACAGGATCGGGTACATGGGGACGACGACGAGGTCGGGTAGTCGGTGCACGGCCAGGTCGATCGCCACGAGGAGCCCACACGCCACCGCCAGCGCGGCGAAGGCGACCAGTTCGGGCACGTTCTCGGCCAGCGCGGCGGCCCCGGCCCCAACGGCGGCCGCCAGGGCCACGTGGACGCCGCTACGCAGCCAGAGGGAGTCGGACTCGGCGATGGTCCGGATCCACCCGGTCAGCGCCGCGGCGAGTGCCCCGCACACCACCGCGGTGAGCAAGATGGTCAGGGGCGCGGCGGTCAGGGGCACGCGGCTATCACGGGCATCAGGAGAAGGCCTCCATCATGTTCATCGCGGTCGGGCCGAGGAGCACGATGAACAGTACCGGCAGGATGCACAGCATCAGCGGGAAGATCACCTTGACCGGGATTTGCATCGCCTTCTCCTCGGCACGCTGGCGGCGCTTGCTCCGTAGCTCGGAGGCCTGTGTGCGCAGGACGTCGGCGATCGAGATGCCGTAGGCGTCGGCCTGGATGATGGCGCGGACGAAGCGGCGCAAGTCCGCGACATCGGTCCGGCGGGCCAGCGATTCGTAGGCGTGACGGCGAAGCTGGCCCACCTGGATTTCCTGCAGCGTGCGTGAGAACTCGTCAGCGAGTGGACCCTTGCCGTTCTTCGCGGCCCGCGCCATGGCGGAGTCGAAGCCCAGCCCGGCCTCCACCGCGATGGTCATCTGGTCCAGGGTGTCGGCCAGCTCGAGCTGGATGGCCTGACTGCGCTCCTGCCCGCGGCTGTGCAAGAGAAGTTCCGGGAGGAAGTAGCACGCCAGGGTGACGGCCAGTGCCAGCAGCAGCGGCAGCGCGCCGGTGGTGCTGGAGACGAACGCCAGGCTCAGCACCACCGCCCCGAGACCCAGCACCTGCTTGGCCACCAGCAATTTGTCCAGCGGCCAGCCCTGCGGCCTGCCGGCCTTGATCAGCAGTCTGTCGAGCATCCGGATCGACGGTGCCGGGGTCAGCTTCCGCGCGATCGTGGACAGCGAGCCGCTGGAATCCTCCTCGCCCGGGAGGTCGGCCTCCGGGGCCTGCTCGGGGTGCATCCCGCGGTGGAGGTTGAGTACCGTGCGTTGGCGGACGCGCCCGGGGCCGGCGAAGACGGCCCAGCTCAGCAGGAACACCGAGCCGGCCAAGGTCAGGACGGCCAGCAGTGCGATCGGTGCCACGGCGTGCTCCTCTCAGAACGTGATTGGCCTTCAGAATTTGATGCTGACGACCTTGCGCAGCCAGAGTGCACCCACAACTAGCAGGACCACGCTGACGCAGATAAGGGTGTAACCCAGTAGGCCTTCAGTGAACTTGGAGATGTACTCGGGGTTCGTCATGAACAGGAATCCGGAAATTCCGAACGGCAGCGCCATGAGTACGTAGGCCGAGAGCTTGCCCTCGGCGGCGAGAGCCTGGACCTGGCGGCGGATCTGATTGCGCTCCCGGATGGTGTGGCCGACGCCGTCGAGGACTTCGGCAAGGTTGCCACCGACCTCGCGGTTGATGGCGATGGCCTGGGTGACCCACTCGAAGTCCTCGCTGCCCATTCGGCGGGCGGTCTCCTCCAACGCGGGCGCGAGATCGCGGCCGACGCGGGTCTCGTTGATGATGCGGGCGAACTCCTCCGAGGTGGGCTCCTCGGCCTCGCGGGCCACCGAGGCCAGGGCCTGCAGCAGGCTGTGGCCGGCTCGCAGACTGCTGGCCATCAGCTGCAGGGAGTCGTCCAACTGGTCGGCGAAAGCTGACCGCCGACGAGACGCTCGGATGTCGAGCGCGAACTTGGCTGCGATCGGCGTGAGTGCGGCCAGGAAGAGACCCGTCACCGGTCCTACCGCGACCAACCCCAGAGCGAACGTCACCACGGCGGCGATCCCCACCAGGAAGACGAAGTCCTGCAGGCTCATCTTCACCCCGGCCCGTTCCAACGCGCCGGCCCCCGGGGCGCCACGGCGGCTCAGGGTGGTGTCGATGGCCGTGGTGGCTGCCGTCGCCGTGCGCGAGATGATCCCGGGACCCTCATGGATGCCCGGCCGGCGACGGGCGCGGGGGACGCGGCCCGGGCGCGGGGATAAGAGCAGGAACGTACCGATCAGCAGCGCTAGCGACAGCGAAGCCACCCCGAGACCAGCCGGGGAGGCCAGGACCTGGCCGACCGAACCGTTCATCGGTTCTTCCCGGTGTTCCCGGTGGGCGTGGGTACCGCAAACACCCGGGGCGAGAGGGTGATGCCCATCTCCGCGAACTGGTCGGTGAAGCGCGGACGCACCCCGGTGGAGACCGGTTTGCCGAGGAACTTCCCGTCGGGTCCCACGCCCGCGGAATAGTCGAACAGGAACGCGTCCTGCAGAGTGACCGTCTGGCCCTCCATTCCCTGGACCTCGGTCACCGCCGTGACCCGCCGGGTGCCGTCACGCAATCGGGTCAGCTGGATGATCACGTCCACGGCAGAGGCGATCTGCTCCCGGATGGCCCGCAATGGCAGGTCCATCCCGGCCATGAGCACCAAGGTCTCCAGGCGCGCGACCGCGTCGCGGGGGGAGTTGGCGTGCACGGTCGACAGTGACCCATCGTGGCCGGTGTTCATGGCCTGCAGCATGTCCAGGGTCTCTCCGCCGCGGACCTCGCCCACCACGATCCTGTCGGGGCGCATACGCAGCGAGTTACGCACCAGGTCGCGGATGCTGATCTCACCCTTGCCCTCGATGTTCGCGGGCCGGGCCTCTAGGCGGACCACGTGGTCCTGCTGCATTTGCAGCTCGACCGCGTCCTCGATGGTGACGATCCGCTCGGACTCGGGGATGAACGAGGACAGGACGTTGAGCAGCGTGGTCTTACCGCTTCCGGTGCCGCCGGAAACGATGATGTTGAGCCGGGCCTGGACGCACGCCCGTAGGAGTTCGGACATCTCCGGGGTGAGCGTGCCGAACCCGATCAGGTCGTTGACCTTGAAGGGGTCCTTGGAGAACTTTCGGATGGTCAGAGATGAACCGTTGACCGCCAGCGGGGGGATCACGGCGTTGACGCGCGATCCGTCCGCCAGACGTGCGTCGACCAGGGGCGAGGACTCGTCGATGCGCCGCCCGATCCGAGAGACGATCCTCTCGATGACCTGTCGCAGGTGCTCCTCGGATGTGAAGCGGGCGGCGCTCCGGGTCAGGCGGCCGCGCTGCTCGATGTAGATCATGTCCGGGCCGTTGACCATGATCTCGGTGACAGTGGGGTCCGCCAGGAGTCGTTCGAGAGGGCCGTGCCCCAGAACGTCGTCCTGGATGTCGCTGATGAGCCGCTGCCGCTGTTCCGCGGTCAGGGGAACCGTCTCGTCCTCGACGACCTTGTTGAGTTCTGTACGCACCAGGGCGTGCAGCTGATCCTCGGTGAGAGACGGGTTGTTGAGCCTGGCCCCCACCCGCTCGAACAGCGCAGCGGACGCGCGATCCTTGAGTGCGATCAGCGCGTCGGGCTCCGGCTGCGCCGAGGGGGACGGTGGGGCTGAGGGGGCCGGTAGCTTTGCGGCCTGTGAGACACGCGCGGGCCTGGCGGCGGCCCCGGGGGCAGTCGGGGCTGGCTGAGCAGCAATGTCCTCTGCGCCTGCAGAGGGCGCCGCGGTCGCGGGAGAGGTGTCAGATCCCAGTGCGGGGCTCTCACCACGGGCGGCGCGTAGGCGGTCGCTCAGGCTCATTGTGCACCTTTTCGACGAAGTCGGTGACGGCCGCCGAAGCCGGGACCGGCCGTGGCCTTCGCGGGTCGGGGGTCTCTCATGGGGGCGGGGGTGAAGCGGTCCACCAGGTGTCGCAGCTTCTTGGTCATGGGATCGCGGGCTTCGCTCAGCAGTAGCGGGACGCCTTGATTCATGGAGACCGCAGCGGCGCGTGATCGAGGCAGGACCAGGTCTACGCCTGTTCCGATGGTCGCCTCTACGTCTGACCGGGTAAGACCCGAGTGGGTGTCAGCGAAGTTCACCACCACGTGGCGGCGTTCGAACGCCATCCCCAGGTCGCGAAGGATGTCCAGTTCCTTGCGTAGCCCCCGCACCCCGGGAACATCCATGCTGGTGAGCAGGACCAGGTCGTCGGTCAGATCGAGCGCCGCGAGGGTGTGGTCGGTGAGCGCCGGGGCGGTGTCGATCACGACGTACCGGAATTCCGACGCCAGTGTCTGGAGTAGGTGGGTGAGCTCTTCCACTCCCACCAGGTCCGCCTCGGCCGGCGAATGTGGGCCGCACACAACGGCCAAACCGGTCTCGTGCTGCGTCAGGAACGTCTTGAGGACCATCGAGTCGCGGGCGGCGACCCCCTGCACCACGTCCACGAGGGTGTGTTCGGGCGAGAGATTGAGCGCGTTGGCCACGTCTCCGAACTGCAGGTCCAGGTCCACCAGGACCGTGGAGTGCGGTTCGGATCGAGCGAGTCCTACAGCGAGGTTGGTGGCGATCGTCGTCTTGCCCACCCCGCCCTTCGGCGAGACCACGCTGAGCACCCGGCCCCGGCCAGACTGCGAGCCCTGGCCGGGGTCGGCGCCGTCCCCCTGCCCTGCGGGCGAGCGCTGCCGGGTGACCCTGAGGGCGCGATCGAGTGCCTGACGGATCTCGTCCTCGTCTGATTCGGTGGGGACGATGTCGCTCACCCCCGCCCGCATCGCGCCAAGGCCCAGCTCGGCGGCCCGATCGCTGACCAAGACCACGGCGATACCGGGGCACTCGACGTTCAGCCGGGTCGCAAGCTCCAGTGCCGCCTCCGTCCCGGAGCGCTCGTCGATCACTACGACCTCGGGGACCGCTCCGTCCTCTAGCAGTTGGAACAACTGTGCGGGGCCCGCAGGAAGCGGTCCGGGGGGCAGTGCCGGTATTGGTTGGCCGGTGGCGGCCCGGAACCGGTCGCGGAGGTCGACGAAGTCAGTAGCCAGCAGGATGTTGTTCATCGGTACACGTTCCCGGGGTTGACGATGCGGGTGCCGTCCTGAGGGGTTTCGGCGTCCTCCAGAGAGAGCCAGATGGAGCCGTTCTCGCCGGCAAAGACGACCTTCTCGGCGTCCGGCGCCGTCAGAGCCAGGGTCACCAGCACACTTCCCTCGTACACGGGAGCGTCTGCGGGATCGTCGGAGGTCTCCTCGTTCGAACCCGAGGACGGCAGGCCACCTTGAACTCGCAGGACGAGAACCTTGTGGAGCATCAGGTGCGTCTCTTCACCGATCGTGGCGAACACTCCCACGGTGTCACCTGGGGTGACTGTGCCGCCCACGACTCGCGAGGAGTCCAGGGGGACCGCCACCTGGTGGAAGCCCTCGGGGGCCGGAATGCCGCCGAACTGCTGGAGGGACTGCAGCGACGCGAAGCGTCCGGAGAGCAACTGTTCCCCGGTGGCGAGGTCGGTGGCGGCGACCATGGTCCCGAGCTCCGTCAGATCGGTCACCGAACCCGGGCCCACCGCTGCGGCAGGAAGTTCGCGCTCCTCGACCAACTCGCCGAGTGCCGAGGCGGGGGTCCCCTCGGCGATCGGCGCGATCGCGACCAGGACGCTCACCGGTTGGAGGTCGGCCATCGCCCGTTCGTCCGCCGCGCCGACGTAGCGCAGTAGGAGTACGGCGCCGAGAAGCGCCAAGAGGACGGCGGCGAGCACTGCTACGAGACGACGGTTCACTTCAGCTCACTTAATTGTCTGGGAGGAGATAGACGGCGCTGGCACCGAGGTTCTGCGTGCTCGGCCCGTACTGGAAGTCGTCCGAGCGATCGAGAAACTCAGTGAAGTAGCCCTTGATGCACCGTTCATTGCCGCTGCACGGGCTGTTCCAGCGCGCGCCGGACAGGTGATATCCGGTGATCGTGAAGGCCGCGTAGTTGTATACGCGGTAGTAGGCGTTGTTTCCCTGTCCTCGGTACTGGTCGAAGAGGGGCAGGAGAATCGTCTTGTTGTGAAGGGACGACATACAACTCGTGCCGCCCTTGTTGCCGGGGGCGCCCTGCACTTCCTGGCCGATCCGGCTGAACGCTTGGCACGTCCCTGCATTCGGAGCGAGCCAGCCAAACCCTCCGGGGACCAGATTTCCTTGAGGCACGGGACAATCGGTGTTCGAGGTCTTGGCGAAGTCGATAGTCCGCTCGACCGTGTCCGACGGTTTCCCCCCGCCGGTCTGTGCCCAGAACTCGCACACGTAGAAAGCGAGCGGAAGCGCAGCAGTTCCACTGATCGGAGAGCCCCACCCTGCTGTGCTGGTGGCGCCGACTTCCGATTCGTCGATCCCCAGTACTGGGGCGAACAGGTGCTCCCGGGTCCCGGATGTATCGACGGTGACCTTCCCGGCCGAGGCGACGAGGTCGACCGATACCGTGTTGTCGGCCTGTGAAGTGTTCATGTCGACGAGCTGGCCCGCAGTGGTTCTGGCTCGGGTGGTCTCACAGTTGTTCCTGGAGCAGTCTTGTGCGATCGCGAGGGCAGCGGCGTCCGCGCCCATTTGCAATTTCTGACGGTCGGAGTGGACAGCTGCGATGTCGATCGAGATGGCAGCGAAGCCGAGCAGCGGGACCATTAGTAACGCCACGAGGACACTCACGGCTCCGCGATCGCCACTCAGCCGTTGCATCGCATGCTCCCACTGCCGGTGAGGGTGAAGTCGTCGAGTGGGAGGAACCCGCTGAGCAGCTCGAACGGGTAGTTGACCGTGACCGTGGCGGTAGGTGTCGAATCCTCGGGCGCGCAGTTGATCGGGTCAACCGTGATCTGCGAATCGGGGATGTCGAGCCCGGAAGCCGCGAAGATTACCGCGGACTTCGCGGCGGTCACATCGTTCTGCAGTGCCATCACGCGGACGCCGTCACGGGCGGCGTTGGAGAGCGTGGTCTGGATGTTGTAGGCGCGGCCGAATTCGATGATCCCGATCACCAGCGTGAGCAGAATCGGGACGACCAGGGCGAACTCCACGGCCGCGGCTCCGCGGTCACGGAGGGGACTGGTCATGGTTTGTCCTCGAGGGGGAAGGGGGGAACCGACTCCGGCGCAGCGCCCACATGCGGTGGGTGCTGCGCCGGAAGTCAGGCTTCGGACTTCTAGGCCGCTGCGGCGCCAGAGGGAAGCCGATCCGAAATGTTGTCGAACAGGGTCTCCAGCTGGCCACCCAGTGCGGTGACGGCCACGATGATCACAACCGCAATCAGGCCGACCATCAGGCCGTACTCCACGGCCGTCGCGCCGCGGTCCTTGCGGTCCTCGAAGCGGTCCCCGACGAGGGCGAAGAGGGTGAAGAGGTAGGTAGCTGCCTGGCTCATGATGAACCGTCCTTCTCTGGTGCGGGGGCCGAGCGGCCCGAGGGGAGGGGCGTCCGATTCGGTGTGAATCAGTGACGCTGATCACTATTACACAGTTTCCTCAGATATCAAAGCAAACTGATTAATTCAGTGCCTCAGTTCACGGAACCGGAGCGTGTAGCGCCAGATCTGGCCCGGCCTGAGGCTGCCGGAGGACGCGTCCCTCACCGTTCTGATCCGTACGGGGCTGCAACTGAACGGTGCACACTTCAAGCCGCACAGTGGTTGTCGACGGTCATGGTCTCGGAGTGTCGCCAGGGTGGCGGCAACGGAGATCGCGACGCGAAAGCACGGGAGGGGTGGTGAGGGGTGCGTCTGCGAACCGACCTTAGTCTGTGAGAAGCCTGTACGTCTACATAGGTAAGGGTAAGTGGGGGTACGACGGGGTGCTGGACGGCCGTGACGCTGGTGAGGCGACACGCATGACGGAACCGACCGTCCGTCTCAGACGACTGGTAGAGGGAGTCAGCGCAGGAGACCGAAGAGGCGTCCGCCGCGGTGCTCGTGGCGCGAGAGCGCGGAACCGAGCAGATGGGCGTCGTGCTCGTGGTCGACCTCGGTGCCGGCCAACCGTCCGACGGTGCGCTCCCAGAGCAGTCCTTCGTACACGGCGAGGAGGTCCAGGGCGGCCGCGGCGGGATCACGCAGGCCGGCAGCGTCGAGCGGCCCGGCGAGGTCGCTCGGGTCGAGCAGGGCGGCCACGAGGTCGGTGGTGTCGTCCTTGCCGGTGAGCTCCATGATCAGCGCGGAGCGGGCCGCGAGTTCGCCGCGGTAGTCGGCGAGGAGGCCCTCGATCATGCGGGTGAGCATCGACAGGACGTCGTCGGCGTCGGAGGAGGCCAGCTCCTGGATCCCGGAGACCTCGACGAACCCACGCAGGAGCGAGGTGAGCCGGTCGACGGTGAGGGAGAGGAGTTGCGCGCGGGTCCGGCAGTAGTAGGAGGTGGAGCCTGAGGGCAGGCCGGCCTCGGAGTCCACGGCACGGTGGGTCAGCGCGCGGACGCCGTCCCTGGCCACCACCTCGATCGCCGAATCGGCGATGAGCATGCGCCGGTCCTCCATGGTGGCTCCCGTCGTCGTCGTACACGTGGCTGAGGCTCGACCGCTGTAGCGCGGGCCGTCGACGCCTGGCGCCGACTAGGGGGTCAGCCTATCGCCGGAAACGTGCCGGAGGCGGGGAAACAACACCACGCCCCGACACCGGTTTCGGTGTCGGGGCGTGGAGTGTGGGAGACCCGGTGGGTCAGGCCGCCGGGGCGACCTTGCGGGAGCGGCGCGAACGCGTGTACTCGAGAGCCGTCTGCAGACCGGCCCGCTGGCCCTCACCCTGTGCCTTGAGGGGCTTGGGAAGATCCGCGAACATGCGCTCGGAGTGGGTCTCCGGGGCGTCGTCCGCAGTGCGACGGAGCATGTGGTTGGGCAGCGACATCTTGGCGATCGTCCTCCACGCCTTGAAGTACTGCACCGGGAGCGGGCCCGCCACGTAGGGCAGGTCGTACTTGCGGCACACCTCGCGCACCCGGACCGACGCCTCGGCCAGGCGGTTGGACGACATGTCGGGGTAGATGTGGTGCTCGATCTGGTACGACAGGTTTCCCGAGAGGAAGTCGACGACCGGCCCACCGGTGAGGTTGGCGGAGCCGAGCATCTGCCGCAGGTACCACTCGGCCCGCGTCTCGTTCTCCACGTCCTTCTTGGTGAACTTCTCGGCGCCGTCCGGGAAGTGGCCGCAGAAGATCACCGCGTTGGTCCACACGTTGCGGATGCCGTTGGCGGCCATGTTCGCCGTGATCGTGGACTTCCACCCCTTGCGGGACAGGGCCGGGTAGAAGACGTAGTCCTTAGCGAGCTGGCGTCCGGCCTTCCTGGCGAAGAGCCCGAGCTTGTTCATGGTCTCGCGGCGGTCGTCGCGCCCCTTGGCCACCTTGCCCAGCTCGAGGTGCTGGATGCCGACGCCCCACTGGAACAGCAGCGCGAGGGCCGCGTTGTAGGCGAGGTTGCCGTAGTAGAAGGGGTGCCAGCGCTGGTCGCGCGTCACCCGGAGCACGCCGTACCCGACGTCGTCGTCCATGCCGACGATGTTGGTGTACTTGTGGTGGATGTAGTTGTGGGTGGCTTTCCAGTGCTCGGCGGTGCCGACGATGTCCCACTCCCACGTGGTGGAGTGGATCTCCGGATCGTTCATCCAGTCCCACTGCCCGTGCATGATGTTGTGCCCGAGCTCCATGTTCTCGATGATCTTGGAGAGCCCGAGTGCGCCGGCGCCGATCGCCCACGCCGTGCGGTTGCGCGAACCGACCATGAGCAGTGCGCGGGAGCTCAGCTCGAGGGCCCGCTGGAAGCGGATCGTGTTGTGGATGTACGTGGCGTCCCGCTCGCCCAGGGAGCCGATGATGTCCTTCCGGATCTGCTCGAGCTCGTCGCCCAGAGCCTCGATGTCGGCCTCGGAGAGGTGTGCGAATTCCGGGATGTCGGTGATAGCCATGAACCTACGGTATCGTAAGTTACGGTCCCGTAGGTAGGTTTAGTTGCAACAGTCACATGGGAACATGTATGGGTGCCGCGTCATCGTCGCTTCCCGGGCTCTCCGGTGGAGGCGTGACGACGACGAACGTGCTTACGATGTCACGGTTGTGTAACGTCGGGGTGGTTGATGACGACAGACAGGTTGTCACGTGCCACTGGCGGTCTGACGAGCGATGCTCGGACCGGCCGTGGCGGGGAACAGAGCATACGAGAACACCAGACGTACGTACGTCAGTACGAACCACCGAGGGGACCCATCATGAGCAGCAGCAGCAGTGTCAACGACATCTTCCTCCAGGCGATCCAGCCCATCGTCGACATCTTCTGGACCCTGGTGTGGACCGCCACCGGGTCCACCGTGAGCGTGCCGCGTCCGGTCGCTCCCACGACCTGAGCGATCAGAACCGGGTAGAGCCCGACACACGCCGGCCCGCCTCTTACGCGAGAGGCGGGCCGGCGTGTGTCGTCTGTGCGCCGGTCAGGTGCCGAACTTCTCGCTGCCGCCGAGGTCGATGGGGATCGACGCGCCGGTGATGCCCGCGCCGGCGTCGCTGCACAGGTAGACGGCCATCGACGCGATGGCCGACGCCTCCACCCACGGCTCGGGCATCTGGTTCATACCGGCGAAGGTCTCCGCGGCGTCCTCGAGCGTGGCGCCCTCGCCGCCGGTCATCATGGCGATCATCGACGGGTTGTCGATCATCGGGGTGCGCACGTTGCCGGGATGGATCGAATTGCACCGCACCCCCGAGAAGCCGAGCTCACCGGCCAGGGACTTGGCCAGGCCCCGGACCGCCCACTTGGAGGTCGTGTAGCTGGCGGTGAACGGTGCGCCGCGCAGGCCCACCATCGAGCTGACGATCACCACTGCTCCGCCCCGGCCGGAGGCCAGAATGTGGGGGATCGCGACGGTGGTGGTGACCCAGGTGCCCTTGAGGTTGATGTCGAGCGTGGTGTCCCACTCCTCTTCGGTGCGCTCCCACGAGGCGGTGGGCTCGGGCGAGACTCCCGCGTTCGCCACCACGAAGTCGAGTCCCCCCAGCTCCGCCACCCCCGCGTCGACGATATTCTGCATGCCCGGCAGGTCCCGCACGTCCACCTGCCCGGTCACGCACCGCCGACCGAGCGCACGGACGGCGTCCGCGGTGGCCTCCAGGTCCTCCGGGTTCGCCATCGGGTAGGGGACGGTCTCGATGTCGCGGCACAGGTCCAGGGCGATCACGTCGCACCCTGCGGCCGCGAACGCCTCGCAGTGGGCCCGGCCCTGCCCGCGGGCGGCTCCGGTGACCAGGACGACCCTGCCGGTGAGCTCGGGCGGGGTCGTGTTGGGGTTCGACATGGTGAGAGTCCTTCGGTGTTCGGCGGCGGGCCTCTGCGGGGTCGTCCGCCCTGCGGCATGCTGGAAGTCCAACGTATACAGACTGATTGGTAGTGATCATCATGCTGCAAAGGACTCTGGTCCTCGTGGATACGTCATATCTACTGGCTAGCTTTTACAACTCATGGGAGGAGGGTGCGCGTGGCCAATTGGAGATATCCCTGGCCACGGTCGTACACCGATTAGATCAGGTAGCCCACGGACTCGTGGATCAGCCCGTTCAGCGACAGAACTGGTACGACGGGATCCCGGACTCCGGTCCGCACCGCTATCAGCGCACCCTCCGGGTGATCGAGGGCGTGCAGCTGCGCGCCGGGCAGCTCATCGAATGGGGCGACCGCCGGACCCAGAAGGCCGTGGACACCCTCCTGGTGGCGGACATGATCCAGGCCGCCTACAAGGGTCAGTGCGCGGACATGGTGCTGGTCACCGGGGACGCGGACATGATCCCGGGGGTGCGGGTGGCCGTGGAATCCGGCGTGCGGATGCATCTGGTGGGCTTCGGCTGGGATTCCATCTCCTCGGCGCTGCGACATGCCTGCGATACCACCACGGTTCTGGATCCACGGACCGATTTCCATGACGCCATGCAGATCAGGGTTCTCGAGGGTCCGATCCCGCCGAAGGTGCGGACGACGACGGTGCGGCCCACCACGCCGGGAGACGACGCCAACGAGCCCGAACCCGAGGGCGAGGAGTCGGTGGGGATGGTCGAGGTGCACCTCCGGTCCGATCGCGCCGCCGCCACCTCGGTCGCCGACGAGACCAAACTGACGATCGCCGACGAGGAGTGGGCCGCCGACGCCGAGGAACTCGCGGCCGACGAAGAGGACTGTGCGGCACTCACCGAGTCCGACGGCGCACGCACGGGCAGTGGAGTCGGCGGTGGCGCCCCGGCCGCGGGAACGGACACGGACGGGGTCGAGACAGCGGTGCCCGGCCCGCGGCCGTCCGATGTGACCCCGCCGCCGGCCGGCCAGGGAGGCGAAGGGCAGCAGGAAGCTGAGCCCCGGGACCAGCAGTCCCGATCACGGACGCGCGCCCGGACCCTGTCCGACCAGACCCCACCGGCCGAGGAGGCGCCGTCTCCGGGGCCGCCACCGACACCGGGACCGACGCCGGGCACCGCGACAAACGGCTCCTCCCGGCCCAGCCCGTCGATGATGGCCCCGCACCGCCGCCCGCTTCGGTCCAAGTTCGTCCCCCTGTCCGAGGAGGTGTGGACCTCCTCCGGCGAGCAGACTCCGTTCGACGTGGGCCAGCAGTACGCCATGTGGTGGTACGAGCAGGCCGCGACCGAGGACCAGCGTGACCAGGCGCACCTGCTGTCCGGGGGTGTGCTCCCACCTGTGGTGGACCGCCCGCTGCTGCAGTTCGCGTGCCAGATGCTCAACGAGTTCACCCTGACCGAGGCCCAGCGGGTGCGCTTGCGCGACGGATTCCACGAGGGGATCCGCGCAGTCCTACTCAAGCACCGCTGAGTCGGGTCGTCAGAAGGGCGGAGGGTCGTGGTCGTGGACGTCCGGCCCGTCGTCACGCGCCGCCGCCGCGTTCTCGCGACGCTCGGCCGCGAGCCGGCACGCTCGCCGGTACCAGTAGGTGCTGAGGGGCCGCGGACGGAGCCAGGGCCGCTCGGCGGAGCCGGGTTCGGGAGGCGGTTCGGATCCGTTTCTCGTCCGGTCCCGCCACTGTGCCAGGGGGCCGTCGGGGTGAGTGGTGATGGTGTGGCCACTCTCGGTGGCGATCACCAGTGTCCCGTCCCGCAGGAGCTGGTAGTACCAGGTGTGGAAGGTCTTGAACCTGTGGTGGCTTCGGCACAGGCACATGAGGTTGGCCTCCACTGTCTGTCCGCCGTGACCCGGGTCCGAGTGGTCGAAGGGGACGACATGATCCACATCGCAGTCCTCTGCGGGGACCGAGCAGCCGGGGTGCCGGCAGGTGCCGTCACGGAGGCGGATCCGGCGGGCGAGCTCCGCGCTGATCCGGTAGCGGCGCGCACCGGCGGCGGAGTCCGCGGCTCCGGCCTCGGGATCGGGTAGCGAGATGTGCGCGCCCACGCTGCGGGCGAGCAGGGCGATGAGCGCGTCGATCGACGCCGGCCCACCCCGCGGGAGGTAGACCTCCGGTTCCTCGCCCGGTGTGCGCGGGGCCAGGATCGTGATGGTCGGACGGATCCGCGGCGCGGGGGCGGTCCCGGGATGATCGGGCCCGTCGCTCTGGTCGCCCGTGCCGAGGATCGCGTCGACCAGCGCGTCAGCGCGATGCTCGGCGCGGGTACGAGCGTGCGGATCGTACGGCTGCCCGGTGCCGCGCAGGACGGCGTCGATGCGGGCTTCCTTGGCGCGGTCGAGCCGCTCACGGGCGGCGCCCTCCAGCACGTCGTGGATCGCTGTCGCCTCGGTCGAGGTGAGGTGAGCACGCAGCTCGGACATGCCGTCAACCCCGCGCCGCACGCTGACCCGACGCTCACGCGCCGCGGCGGTGCACCGGGCCCGGACCCCCTCCGGGTCGAAGGCCGCGATGATGCTGTCGGTCTTGGCCAGTATCGCGTTTCGGCCAGGCCGCTCGCCCGACTCGATGGAGTCCAGCAACCAGTCCACGACCAGGCGGTGAACGGCGTCCAGGACGGAGGGGTCGACCGTCCTCATCTGTCGGACGAGCATCCCCGCCGTGCGCTCGTCCAGTAGGCCGGACTCCATCGCCTCGACGATCGCCGGGAACCCGGTCACGAGGTCCCTGGCCAGTGAGAGCATCGCCGACGCGCGGTGGTGGTGGACGCCGTAGGCTGCCACCAGTTCCGCGCAGGCGACGACAAAGGGGTCGAGTATTGCGGGGTCGCGCGGGCGCTCCGGACCGTCGGGATCGTAGTAGCCGGCCTCGAGGTCGCGGACCAGTTGCTCCTCCTCGCACAGTTCCAGGAGTTCGTGGCAGGCCCGAAGTCGGGCGGCGGCGGCGCGGTTCTCGGCCCGGAGCGCGTCGAGAGCGGCCATCCCGGCCGCCCCGATCCCGGACCCGCGTTCTGTCGCCACCTGCCTCACCCCTTCCCGGTGCGCCACCCGATCGCTCGTGTGTTCGATATGGGAAAACCGTAGCAAGGGGGTCCGACACGGCGCCTTCACCTGCGCCGGTGGGGTCGAACTGGTGCCCGGCGGAGTCAGCCGCCCAGGAGATCGCGGTAGTAACCGGACAGGCCGGGGTGGTAGTCGGGCTCGAAGCGCAGCGCGTCCGGATCCCTGCCCGCCTCCGCCTCGACCAACCGGTCAAGGTAGAAATCCCAACCGGGACCGATGTCGGATGCGGACTCGGCGTCTGCGATGTCCTGTTCCAGGGAGAGGACGGCCTCGTCGTCGTCGCCCTCGATCCTCACGGTGAGAAGCCACCCGTCCGGGCCGCCGGTCCTGACGACGAGGAGGGTCGGCGCGTCACAGGTCACCACCTCGACCCCGTCGACGGGGTCGCCCTCCTCGGCGGTCATCGTGAGCTGGACGGTGCCGGACGCCGGGTCGCCCGACCACGGGCCGATCCACCGGGCCGTGCGGGCCGGGTCGGTGACGGCGGCCCATGCCTGCTCACGGGATACGGGCAGGCGGCGGGAGAACACGACCGCACCCGAGTCGTCGAGATGGCCGGAGGCCGTGGGCGTGGTGGACATGGCGTCTCCTCGCGAGCGGTGAGGCGCCACAGGCCTGTCAGCGCAGCGCCGGCATCAGCGTATCGCGCATCGGCGCGATGAACCGGCCGAAGTTGTCCCAGTTGTGCAGGCCGGTGGGCAGGTAGTCCACGCGCGCGGGGATGCCGAGATCGTCCAGTCGCCGGTCCATCTCGACCGTGCAGGCGTGGGTGGCGATCTCCAGCCCGGTGCCCTGGGTGAACCGGAGCAGATCGCGGCCGTTGCGGTCCCACTCGGTGGCGTCGGGCATACCCGTCGCGGTGGCGAAGTACAGGGTCTTACCGCGCAATTCCTCGGCGTGGAGCACTCCGTCGTTCTCGGCGTAGGCCGGGTCGGTCCGCGGACCCCACAGGTTGGAGATGGTGCCGCCCCGGGTCTCGGTGACGATCTTGGCCAGCAGGAATCCGAGGTCATCGCGGGCGGTGTAGCACCCGGCGATCGCTCCGACGGCGGAGTACAGGTCCGGTCGGTGCTCGGCGAGGGTCACCGCGCTGGCCGCTCCCATCGACAGGCCGGCCACGCCGCGCGTGCCGGTGAACGGGAGCTCGCCCGATTCGAGCAGCGGCGGGAGCTCCTCGGTGAGGAAGGTCTGCCACTTGTTGCGGCTGAGGACTGGGTCGTCGTTCTGCCAGTCCGCATGTAGCGAGCCGTCGGCGCGCGCCGGCATGACCAGGGTGACGTGCTCTCCGGCGAAGGCGTCCTGCACGTTGCCCGGCAGGAGCCACCCGCTGGGTGACGGCGAGTCGACACCGTCCAGGAGGTAGAGCATCGGCGCCGGGGCGTCCGAGGCGGGCCGCCAGATCTCCACCGGCAGGACGCGGTTCATGGACTCCGACGCGATCCACCAGCGCTCGAAGCGGGTGTCGCCACCGGCCACGCGCGGGTCACCGATCTCCCTGTGCCGGACCTCGGAGACGGTGACCGGCTCGGCCTCCATCCCGATCGGCGGGGTGGCCAGGGTGTTCTGCGACCCGGTGCCCAGCGGCGGCAGGGTTCCGAGACCCGCCAGCGAGTTCGTCCCGGTGGACCCGGTCGAACCGATGGTCGCCGAACCGGCGCCAGCGCTGGACGGGTCGACGCTGCCGCCCACGTCGTTGATCGAGCCGATGTTGCCCGAGGAACCCGACGAGCCCGGCAGTGACTGCGCGACGGCCGGTGCCGCCGTACCCCCGAGCAGCACGAGGGCCAGGGCCGGGACGAGCGCCCGGGAGAGCCCCGGCGCGAACGAGCGGTGTGCGGAGGGCGAGCGGCGGTGGGACACGGGGCTCCTAGGTCGAGCGGGACGGGATGCGACCGTCGAACTGACCCGAGACGGCGACCTCACGACGATAGTTCGCGCACCCCGCCGCGCGCGACCCGTTACTCCCTGGTGTCCCGGGGCAGGGTGGGGCCGGAGAGGTCGGAGGCGCCCGGCTGCGGAGTCGCCTCCTCCGGGTCCGTCGGGGTCCTGTGCTCGGTGGGATCCCCGTCGCTTGCGTCACCGGGGCCTGCCTCGCCCTCGGTCAGCTGGCGGTCCGTGCCGGCCGGTGAGCCGGAGCCCTCCACGGCCGCGTCGCCACCGCTCAGGCCCATGGACGCGCGAATCTGCTCGAGCTTGCTCTTGCCCTCCGACTCGCGGGTGAACGCGGCGGCGTCGAGCTGGGCGGTCGACGGGCCGCCGGTAGCCTCGGCGAGTTCCTGCTTGCCGAGCGCCGTGGTGTAGCGCCCCTCGATCTTGGCCCTGATCTCGTCGAACGTCGGTGAGTTCCCGCCGCCGGCGCCCTCCAGTGAGGACATGGAGTCGACGGTGCGGTGCTGCATCTCGGCCTGGGTGGCCTGCAGCAGGAGCTGATCCTCCTGGGCCAGCGTCTCGCGCAGCCGCTGATCGGACTCCTTCACCGCCTGCTTGGCCTGCTCCGCCGCCTGGACCGCCTGTCCGTGCAGCTGGCGGGTGTTGTCCAGGTCCTGCTCCAGCGTGACCAAACGGCCCGCCAGCTGCTCGGCCTGCGTGTCGAACTGGGCGGCCCTGGCGGAGTCGCCCTCGGCCCGCGCGGATTCGGCCACCTGCAGGGTCTGCCGGATCTGCCCCTGCACCTCGTCGAGCTGCCGGGACTTGGTAGCCATCGCTATCTCGAGCTGTTTGGCGTTGCCTATCACCGCGGCCGCCTGGTCGGAGACCGACTTGTGCTGCTGCCGGGCGTTGTCCATGGCCTGGCGGACGAGGATCTTGGGATCCGCGTTGTCGTCGACCTTCTTGTCGAGTGAGGCCTTGAAGTAGTTCCAGCCCTTGGAGAACGGGTTCGGCATGACGGGGTCCTTTGTGTCGCGGCGGGTGCTACCTCTTGACGGTACCGAGCAGCGCGGCGACCGGCAGGGCGGTCCGCGGCAGGTAGGGCTGACGCCACAGTCCGCCCGAGGCCGCCCCGTAGGACTCGTGCTCCCACTGGACGGCCACGTCCGGCCGACCCACGTTGAGGTCGTGCACCATCAGGGCGGCGAGCAGGGCAGAGGAGGTAGGGGGGTGGAAGATCTCGATACCGAAAGCATGCGCCCCCTTGTAGGTGGCCGCGAGGATCTTGTTCTTGGTGACCGAGTGCGTGTCGGTGGCGGGGGCGACGTTGACCGAGACGGTGTGGCCGTCCGCGAACGCGGTGGTGGCGCGCCAGCGCTGGACCCGCTTGGCGAGCGTGTAGTTGGGGCCCTGCTGGGGGACCAGCGCGTCGTGCACCGTCGGGCCGCTGCCTGGCTCGTAGTTGCGGCGGAAGAGCTTCCCGCGGGTCAGGGTGCCGAAGACCTTCTTGATGTCGGTGGTCTTGCGCGCCGCGAGCGCGGCGTCGGAGGCCTGCCGCACGTCGGACGGGACCACGAACGTGTCCATGGGGGTGGCGAGGTAGGCCAGCGCGTCGGCGGTCCCGTCCTTCAACAGATCCACGACGAGGGCGTCGGCCGCGGACGAGAGCTGGACGTGGGTCCCGCCGTCGGCGTAGAAGTAGCTGCCCACGGTGAGCGGGGCGGGGGCGGCGGCCCGGGCCCAGGCGGCGAGCTCCGGCAGCTGGGTCAGCAGGTCGATGCCCGCCCGGCCGTCGGCGTCGGTCGGGATGTGGAGCCTGCCGGCGAACGTGGAGGACTCATCGCGGAACCGGTCCCACACCGGGCTCGACGGCAGGTCCACGCCCAGGACGTCGGCGCCCCACTTGAGGAGTTGGCCGGCGGGGCCCATCTCCGAGCCCAGGCCAAGGACGAGCATCGCCCGGCCGGGCAGCGAGAGCCACTCGGGGTTGTCCTGCACCAGTCTGAGGGCGTCCGCGCAGCTGGGTTCGATCACGCCGGCGTCGACCCACTGGTCCAGCCGGTCGCGTAGGTCCGCGCCGGTCAGTTCCTCGCCGCGGTAGGGGATGGACAGCTCGCGGGCGGGGGTCGCCGTGCCCTGGATCGTCTCGGTGCCCGGGGTGGATCGGGATGTGACGACGGCGAGGTAGTCCGACATCGGGGTCTCGACCGTCCGCCCGTCGACCTCGTGGACACCGACCATCCTGGACTGCAGGGCGTCGAGGGCCGCCCTGGCCACTCCGTCCCACGTGGCGGAGTCGGCCACGCCGACACTGACCAGCTCAGTGAAGGGCTGGATGTAGCCCTTGCGCCAATCCTTGATCGCGGGGACCCGCTCGGCCGCTGACGGGTCCACTGTGGCGAGCGCGTCGGCGACGACCTGCTTGGCCAGCCGCCCGGTCGAGCGGTTCCCGGACGAGTCGGTGGGGAACTGAACTCCGGTGCTGTTCGGTGTCATGTCGCTCCTGGATCGGGGTCGGATTTATCCGAGGGTAGCCTCACATTCACTCATAGTGGGAGCCCCGGGGTTGGGTTGTCGACGGCGAGTCGGCTCAGAATTATTGGGAAGTGATCAACGTCACTATCTGAACCCGCGAGCAGTACAGTATGAACCGGAGCTTATTTATTAAGGTTTGCATAAGCCGAGGTGGTGGGAGGGTAGGGGCGCTCCAGCAGCGGTGATCGTCCGGACCTCGGGGCTTGGGGGCACAGACGCGGCTGGGTATTACCTGTGCCTAAACGAGACTTCGTGTAACAAGTCCGGAAAATTGCTCGATAGGGTGGTGACACGATCCGACGGTGGGTGGCCCCAGGGCTGCGCGCCGGACCGGGCGACAAGGGGGGAACCCGGGTCGCTGGGTCGTCACCAACAACAGGAAGGCAATTCCTATGAAGAACACCAAGCGGATGATCGCCGTCATCGCCGCCTCCGGACTCGCGCTCGGCTCCATGCCGGGTGTCGCCAACGCTCAGAGTGAGCTCCTCGACCTCGGTCTCGGCACTGAGCTGCTCGGCGGCTCCGTCGACCTCGGTCTCGACCTCTTCGTCGGTTCGACCGGTGCCGACAGCCCGCTGACCGGTTCGCTGGAGGGCATCGAGGGCGGGGGCTCTTCTGAGCTCGGCACCGGCTCGGATGAGCTGGGCACCGGCTCCGACGCTGGCTCGGATGAGCTGGGAACCGGTTCGGATGCCGGTTCGGACGAGCTCGGCACTGCTTCGGATGCCGGTTCGCTGGCCGACGGTTCGCTCGGTGAGACCGGTTCGGACGAGCTCACCACCGGTTCCGATGCCGGTTCGGATGAGCTCGGCGCCGGCTCGCTCACCAACATCTTCACCGGTTCGGACGCCGGTTCCGACGATCTTGACGGATCGCTGGAGGACGTCACCACCGGTTCGGATGCCGGTTCGGACGAGCTCACCACCGGTTCGGATGCCGGTTCGGATGAGCTTGATACCGCTTCGGATGCCGGTTCGCTGGCCGACGGTTCGCTCGGTGAGACCGGTTCGGATGCCGGTTCGGACGAGCTCACCACCGGTTCTGATGCTGGTTCGGATGAGCTTGATACCGCTTCGGATGCCGGTTCGCTGGCCGACGGTTCGCTCGGTGAGACCGGTTCGGATGCCGGTTCGGACGAGCTCACCACCGGTTCGGATGCCGGTTCGGACGAGCTCACCACCGGTTCTGATGCTGGTTCGGATGAGCTTGATACCGCTTCGGATGCCGGTTCGCTGGCAGACGGCTCGCTCGGTGAGACCGGTTCCGATTCGGACTCGCTCGACGGCGGCTCGCTTGAGGGCATCCTGGACGCGATCACGGCCGGTTCCTCGGACCTCGGATCGGTTTCCGACTCGGGCGACGTCATCATCGAGGGTTCGCTCGGCGAGGCCGGCTCCTCCGAGGCCGGCTCCGTCGACGCCGGAAGCCTGCTCGCAGTCGGCTCGCTCGCTGCTGCCGGCATCGGCATCGGCCTCGCCGTCTCCGGCGGCGTCAACCTGCCGCCGCTCCCCTCGATCGACGTGGGGATCGTCTGCAACCTGCCGCAGGAGGGAATCGACTTCCTCAAGAACAACGGCTCCATGGAGCAGGATGAGTGCGAGCCCGAGGAGGAGCAGAACTGAGGTTCTGCCCCATCCACGCTGACTGAGTCAGCGACCGGATAGCTCTCCGGCGATCCCCCGTCGACCACACGGTCGGCGGGGGATCCGCCATTTCAACCCCCGGATACGATCGTGGACATGACCATCCCGGACTTCGTCCTCGAGCTCCGCCGTCACGTGGGCACCGCACCGCTCTGGCTCGCAGGAGCGACCGCGGTCATCCGAGACCCCGAAAGAGCCCGCGTGCTCCTGGTCCGCCGCGCCGACAACGGCTGGTGGACCCCCGTCACCGGAATAGTCGACCCCGGTGAGCATCCCGCCGAGGCGGCGGTCAGGGAAGCGCGGGAGGAAGCCGCCGTGGGCATCCGCGTGGACCGCGTCGCGTCCATCGGCGTCTCTCGGATGGTCACCTACGCCAACGGCGACCGCGCGCAGTACCTCGACCACACCTTCGCCTGCACCTACCTGGACGGCGACCCCCACCCCGCCGACGGCGAGAACACCGACGTCCGGTGGTTCGCGATCGACGACCTGCCCGAGATGCGCCCTCACATGCTCGCCCGGATCGAGGCGGGTCTGGCCGACGAGGAACGCGCCCGGATCGAGCTGGCCACAGAGTCAAACTGAGCACTGTGTCGAATTGAACACAGAATCAAACTGAACACTGTGTCGAACTGAGCCCGGAACCCTCCGATAGTGGGCCCGCCCACAGCGGATAGGTCCGCCCCGTGCCCGCGAACTAGAATCGGGTCATGCCCGCCGACCGCGTCCGAGCCGAGGTCCCACCCGTGGTGACCGGGCTCGTCGGGATCGTCGTAGCGGTGGTCAGCGCGGTGTTCGGCATCGCCGCCCACGGGCTGGCCGCCGGAACGGGCGCTGCTGCCCCGGGCGCGGGCCAGGTCCTGCTGGTCGCGGCCGCGAGCGCCGCAGTGGGCGCGGCCGCCGCGTCCATCGCCCGGCACCGGCCGCCGATGCTCATCGCCGCGGCGGGACTGATCGCGGGGCAGGGGATCGTCCACCTCGTCCTGGCATCGGGGCACACGCACCCGTCGGCGAGCGGGTCCGCGCACGCCGCGCTCGGTCACCACCTGACTGATCCCGCCCTCGTCCGTGCCGCCATGGACGGTGCCACGGATGGTGCGGGATCCGGGGCGGTCGCCTCCCCGGCGACCCTGCTGACCCCCGGGATGCTGGGCGCCCACCTGGCCGCCATCGCCCTCACGCTCGCCCTGGTGGGGATCCTGTCCGGCACCCTTGCCTGGGTCGCGGCGCGGGTGACGCCGCTCCTGGGGGCTGTCCACCTCGTCGTCGTCGCCCCGCTCGTCTCCTCCTACGACGCCGGCGCCCCGCGCGAGCAGTTCCTCCTGTCCCGCGGAGGTACCCGGGCACCGCCCGTGGCTGTGTGACCCCAACTCCCGCACCGCCCGCACCGCCCGCGCCACGCGCTGCCGGGCGTCCTCACACACCACACCAAGGACTGACACACCCATGCGTTCCCACACCCGTGCCGCCCTCGCAGCGGCCACCGCACTGACCCTCGCCCTGGCGACGACGGCCTGCTCCACCGACGAGTCCACCGGTTCCGCCGGTGCCTCCGACGAGACCACCAGCGTCGAGACCGCCGCCGAGACCACCACCGTCGTGACCGTCGAGGACGGCTGGGCCAAGGCCACCGACTCCGGCATGACCGGGGTCTTCGGCACCATCAGCAACCCGGGCGAGACCGACGTCCACCTGACCGGCGTCTCCGACGAGCTCGCCGCGCGCGCCGAACTGCACGAGACCGTCCCCGGCGGCGGCGGGATGATGATGCAGGAGAAGGAGGACGGCTTCGTGATCCCCGCCGGTGGCGAGCTGATCCTGGAGCCCGGCGGCAACCACATCATGTTGATGGATCTGGACCTGCCCATCACCACCGGCCAGCAGATCACGCTGACGCTCGAGTTCTCCGGAGGGGCCGAGCAGGACGTCACCGTCTCCGCGCGCGACTTCTCCGGCGGCGAGGAGGAGTACGTCGGCGGCGACCACGGCGGTGACGTCGGCGGGGACGCCGGCATGAACAACGGCGGCACCGGGGGCATGAGCCACGATGGCTGACGACGCCTCCCGCGGGCTGTCCCGGCGGTCGGTGCTCACCCGCGGTGCCGGAGCCGTGGTCGGTGGCGTCGTCGGGGGTGGCCTGGTCGGTGGCGCGGTCGGTGGCGCCGCCGGATACGCCGGGCGCGCGGCCCTGGACGACGACGACAACGCGGTCCCGGACTGGAAGACCGTCGCCGACTCGCGCGTCGTGGGGGCGACCACCGAGTCGTTCCACGGCGCACGCCAGGCCGGCATCACCACGCCGCCGCAATCGCACGCCGCGTTCGTGGGGTTCGACATCGCGCCGGGGGCGACCCGCGCCGAGATCCAGGGCGTCCTGCGGGCCTGGTCCCAGGACGCCGCCCGGCTCACCTCGGGCCGGGGCGGACTGGCCGACCTCGAACCCGAGCTGGCGCAGGACCCGGCTCGGCTCACGGTGACCATCGGCATGGGCCCGGGGTTCTTCGACGCGGTGCGGATGCCCGGACGGCGGCCGTCGTGGCTGCGGCAGGTGCCGCCGTTCCCGCAGATCGACCAGCTGGAGCAGCGGTGGTCAGAAGGGGACCTGCTGCTGCAGATCTGTGCCGACGACCCGCTGATCGTCTCGCACGCCGCCCGGGTCCTGGCCGCCGGCGTGCGAGGGGTGGCCGAGCAGAGGTGGTCGCAGCGCGGGTTCCGCAAGGCCGTGGGCACCGACCCGACCGGACGCACCCAGCGCAACCTGTTCGGACAGATCGACGGCACGGTCAACCCCGGCGAGCAGGACGTGGACATCGACCAGATCCTGTTCTCCGACGGCAGCTCGCCAGACGGGCAGGATCAACGCTGGATGCGAGACGGGTCCTCGCTCGTCCTGCGGCGCATCCGCATGACCATGGACACCTGGGAGGAGATCGACCGCACCTCGCGCGAGCTGAGTATGGGGCGACGGCTGGGTACCGGTGCCCCGCTCACCGGTACGGCCGAGCACGACCCCGCCGACTTCGAGGCCCTCGACGAGGTGGGGCTGCCGGTGATCCCGCCCGAGTCGCACATGGCCCGGGCCCGGCAGCGCGACCGCGGCGAGGCCATGCTCCGGCGGCCGTACAACTACGACGACCCACCCGAGCGGGGCGAGATCAGCAACAGCGGGCTGATCTTCACCGCCTACCAGGCCGACCCGGTACGCACGTTCGTGCCGGTCCAGCGGCGGCTCGCCGAGCAGGACGCGCTCAACACCTGGACCGTCCCGATCGGGTCGGCGGTCTTCGCGCTCCCGCCCGGCGCGCCCGAGGGTGGGTACGTCGGTCAGGGGCTGTTCGAGGGGTGAGCGCCCGCGCGCCCGCACCCGCCTTCGAGCATCCGCTCCAGCGCATGTACTCCTGCACTACAGCCGCTCCCGTCGATGAACTCGCGCGTGAACTTCGGTACACGCTGGAGTTCATCGCCGGGAGCGGCTGTGGCGGGGCAGCTGGCTAAGGCCGGCTGGGCCCGGGAGCGGACCGCGTCAGAGCACCGCCGCTACTGCGTCGGCCATGGCCTGCTGGCGCAGGGCAGTGGGGTGGAACGCGGCGCCGTTGGCCGGTGCGCCTCCGAGGAACTCCGCTGTGCTCCACGGGGCCGGCGACCGCTGGACGCACGCCCTGGACCGACGCCCTGGACGCACGCCCTGGACATGCGCTTCGGTCCTCGGTGGCTGCAGTGGCTGCAGGAGGGTGCGCTACCCCTGAGCCAGCGCGGCGAGTACCCGGTCGGCCACATGAGCGTGTCCGGCGGATGTGGGGTGCACGGGCACGGATGCGGTCTGCAGGCCGGTGAGATCCACCCAGCGGGTCTCGGCGGGAGTGCACATCGAGTGTCCCGGCTCGTCGGGGATCACGACGGTCGCCCCGTTGCGCTCGGCTGCGTCCCGGACCACGCGGTTGATGCTCTCCTGGAACCCGCGGACCTTGTCCCGCTCGGCCTCGGAGATCGCCAGGAACGGTGCACAGTCGGGGGAGGCCACCACCGTCTGGTCGTCGGGCATCGCGGACAGGTACCCCACGGTCACCACGCGGGCGTCGGGCGAACGGCGGGCGATCTCTGCGTACACGGAGTCCATACGCCCGTCGAGGGTCTCCAGTGCCTGCGCGGCCTGGCGGTCGATCACGTCAGCGCACCCGGTGGTGGTGTCGAAGTCCTCGGTGATCGTCCCGGTGGCGGCATCGACGGCCGGGAGGAACTCTGGTGCGACGTTCGGCCGTAGTGCACACGCGAGGATCACCGCCGCGAATCCCGCGTCATTGCCGCCGATGGTCATCGTGACCAGATCCGTCCGGGCGTCGAGGGCGTCGAACTGCGGCGGGGCCCCGGTTCGCCCGGTCTCGCTGAAGTCGTCCGCCACGGCCCCACCGCAGGTGGCGTTGACGAAGGTGCCCGCACCGAGCTCCCGCGCCACGACCGTGGGATAGGCGTCGTCGGTCCGCACACACGCGACCGGCCCGGCACCCCATGAGCCCGGGGCCACCCGGCCGACCGCGGCGTACGAGTCGCCCAACGCCACGTAGCGTGCCGGACCCGTGCCCGGTCCCGTCAGGACAGAGGGGCCGATTCCCGTGCCGCTGACCTGGCCCGCCACGTTCTGCCCGAGCGTGTTCGCGGATCCGGCTGCCTGCTCGGCGGAGGACCCCGTGGACGGGGGAGCGGCGGGGATGCCCGGGGCCGCCTGGGCCGCGCCGGTGGGGGTGAGGGCGGTCAGCAGGACGGCCGTGGCCGCCACGGCGGCGACGCGGACGGGTGTGCGTTCCGGGCGACGGAGACGGGAGGTGCGCATGAGAGCACTGTCTCATGAACACCTGTCCATGAGGGGCAGCTGCGGCCCCGGCTCGGGTGAGCCGGGGCCGCGGTGGGCCTCTGGATGAGAGGCGGCGAGGGGGGCGGGTTGTCAGGCGGCGGGCGGCGCGGCCGGCAGGCGCACGACCTGGCCTGCGTAGGACAGGCCCGCACCGAAGCCGATGCACAGCGCGACCTGGCCCGGCTCGGCCTCGCCGTCGCGCAGCATGGCCTCCATGGCCAGCGGGATCGAGGCGGCCGAGGTGTTGCCGGTCTGCTCGATGTCGTTGGCGATCGCCACGGACTCCGAGAGGCCGAGGTGCTTGGCCATCGCGGAGTTGATGCGGCCGTTGGCCTGGTGGGGGATGAACGCCTGGATCTGCTCCGCGGTCACGCCCGCGGTCTCCAGCGTCTGGGCGCACACCTTGGAGACCTGCACGGCGGCCCAGCGGAACACCTTGGAGCCGTCCATCGTCAGGAACGGCTGGATCACGGCCTCGTCACGCCCGTCGGCGGCAGCGGCGTCCACCTCGTCCACGTACTGCTTGAAGTCCTTGGTCTGCCGGATGGCGTCGCCCTTCTCGCCGTCGGAACCCCAGACCACCGGGCTGATGTCGTTGGTCTCCGACGGGCCCACCACGACGGCGCCGGCGCCGTCACCGAAGATGAACGAGGTGTTGCGGTCGGAGTAGTCGATGCCGTCGCTCATCTTCTCCACGCCCACCACCACGACGTATCGTGCGCCACCGCCGCGGATCATGTTGGTGGCCACGGCCAGGCCGTAGCCGAACCCCGCGCAACCGGCGGTCAGGTCGAACGCGGCGATGCCGTTGCGGCCGAGGTCGGTGGCCACCTGCGGGGCGGCGTGCGGCACCTGGGTCCAGTTGGTCGAGGTGCACACGATCACCGCGTCGACGACCTCGGGGTCGATGCCGGCGGAGGTCACGGCCTTCTTCGCGGCCTCGCTGGACATGGAGACGATCGTCTCGTCGGGCTCCGCGACGTGGCGGTTGAGGATGCCGGAGCGCTCGTAGATCCACTCGGAGGTCGAGTCGATCGTCTCGCAGATCTGCTCGTTGCTCACCACGCGACGTGGACGGTAGGCGCCGATCCCCAGCAGGGTCGTGCCGGACGTGCCCTCGCCGGTCGCGATGGTCACGGTGTCGTTGGTGTCCGCCATACGGATGGTGCTCCTCGTCGGTGTGCCGGCTCGTGGTCGGTTCACGGCTCGTGCTCCGGCCACAGTACTGCTGTCTCGGTGGACATCGTCGCACCAGACGGTGATGTTTCGTCGCCGTTCGGTCGCTACCCCCGGTTCAGCCCGCGACCAGCCCGTCGAGCCACCGGCGCCAGCGTTCGGCGTCCCAGGTCGGCTCGACCCCGTCGACGGCGGCGGCGCCGAGGGGCGAGCCGGAGCCGCCCGGGGCGTCCACGTACTCGTACGCGCGTACGGCCACCGCGGCACTGCCCTGGGCGTCCTCGGGCGTGTCCCCGGCGGGGAACACGTAGAGCTCGATCACCCCGTCCACCGGGGCGGAGAGCACGATCAGGGCGGAGGCCAGTGACTCCGTCGCGACGATGCCCCCGACCTCCCCGGACCGGGCGACCGCGCCGCTACCGCTGTCGGCGCCGGTGCCGGTGCCGGATGCGGGGGCCACCAGGGCCCCGAGCACCCGGGACCACACGTCGGGCACCGACGCCGCGACGGGGTCGGTGGCCGCGTGGACGGTCACCACGCCGTCGGCGGGCCGGTGGGTGAGGCGATGGGCCAGCACGGTGAGGGACTGGCTCCACCCGCTGACGCTGCCGTCGACCGATTCCTCCGCGAGTTGTCCGCCGGAGGCGAACCCCGACCGCAGGGTCAGCACGGTGCCGCCCTCGCCGTCGTCGACGACCTCACAGGAGGTCGTCCACGGGGGCACCGGGATCCCCTCACCCATCCAGTCCCGTTCCTCGAAGGTGAACTCCCCCGGTGCGCTGCCGGAGGGGGGCGAGAAGACCGTGATCTCGCCGACGGTCGCGGTGAGCATCGCCTCGGCGGCGGCCTCCGGCCCGGTCGTGGGATCGGGGGCACCGGGGTCGGCGAACTGCACGATCCGACCGCCGACCTGCGGTTCCAGGGCGCACGGCACGAACCACGAGGAGATGCCCTCGCCGGTCGAGACCGCGTCCCACACCACGTCCGGCGCCACCGGCAGCGGCACGCTGCACACCACGTGGCGGCTGTCGTCCCTGGCCTCGATCTCTGCCGTCACCCCGTACATATCGCGCTCCTGCCCGCCCGTCCGCCCGTTACCGCAGCCAACGCTACCGGCGTGGGTGTGGGACGTACTCTGTCGGTCGTGATCTCGACGGGAGGGGCGGCGGAGTCCGGCGGACGCGGGACAGACGCCCGTGGCCACGCCCGTGGCCCGGTGGCCGCCACCGCCCTGCTCTTCGCGGCGAACGGCGCGATATTCGGCGCGATCGTGCCCCGGCTGCCCGACCTCAAGGACGCGCTCGACCTGGGGCCGGCGGGGTTCGGTCTGGCGATGGCGTGTTACCCGGCCGGTGCGCTGGTGGGCGGGCTGTTCTCGCCCGCCCTCATGCGCAGGCGCTCGGACGGGGCCGTGGCGGTGGCCATGATGGTCGTCGCCTCCCTGGTGGCGGCGCTTCTCGGGTTCTCGCCGGTGGTGGCGGTGTTCGCCGGGTTGCTGCTGCTGTTCGGGGTGGCCGATGCCATCACGGACGTGTCGATGAACGCCCACGGTATCCGCGTGCAGGTCCGGCACGGCGCGTCGCTGATCAACCGGTTTCACGCCGTCTGGTCTCTCGGGGCGGTGCTCGGTGCGGCGGGTGGTTCGGTGGCGGCGGGTGCCGGGGTGCCGGTGGAGGGGCAGATGGTCGGCGCGGGTCTGGTGTGCGCACTCGCCGCGCTCGCCGCTCTGCCGCTGCGGTTGGGCCGACCGGCCGCCGAGGACGAGCACGGTCGCGACCTCGATCACCCGCGGCGCGAGGCCCCGTCGCGCGACGCCCCACCGCGAGACGCCCCGTACCGCCGGATCCCGGGCGGGAGGCCGCTCCTGCTACTCGTGGCGCTGGGTCTGTTCGCCTGCTGCGCCGAGATCGTCGAGGACTTCGCGCAGACCTGGTCGGCGCTCTATCTGCGCGATGTCGCGGCGGCCGGTGCCGGGCTGGCGGGTCTGGGCTTCATCGCCGTCCAGGGTGCCCAGCTGATCGGCCGGTTCACCGGTGATCGCCTGGTCGAGGGCGTCGGAGCGGCGCGCGTCGGTCGCATGGGCGGGTTGTGTGTGGTGGTGGGGTCGGGCGCCGCGCTGCTCGCCTCGTTCGCCCTCACCGGTCCCGCACTCCTGGTGGTCCTGCTCACGGGTTTCGCACTGGCCGGATGGGGCATCGCCACCGTGATCCCGGGGGCGATGGTCGGCGCGGACTCCGTGCCCGGGTTGACCCCGGGGACCGGGTTGGCCGTGCTCAACTGGGTCATGCGCATGGGCTTCCTCGTGTCCCCGCCCCTGGTCGGACTGATCGCCGAGCACGCTGGGATGCGCTGGACGGTGGCCCCGATGGTCGTCGGAGGGGTGCTCATCGCGGTGATGGCCGGTCCACTGCTGGGCCGGAGCGATCGCAGACACACCGATCACGGACAGGAGGTTCCCGCGTGAATGACACGGGTGGCCCCGAGCGCTTCGTCAAACGGGGGTCGCGCCACGGCGCCGATTTCTTCCGCCACGAGGCCGCGGGACTGGACTGGCTCGCCGCGGCCCCCGGCGGACCACGGGTGGTCGAGGTACTGGGGGTCGACGACGACGAGATCACCCTCGAGAGGATCCCCGCCGGTCGCGCCACCGCGCGAGCGGCTCGGCATTTCGGGCGTTCACTGGCCAGGATGCACGAGGCCGGGGCCGCCGCGTGGGGCGCGCCCGCGGGCGACTGGGCGGGCCGGTGCTTCATCGGCAACCGTCCCCAGGAGTGCAGGCCCACGCCCTCCTGGGGTGAGTTCTACGCGGAGCAGCGCGTCCGACCGTTCGTGGCGATCGCCGTGGACCTGGGCGTGCTGGGCGGCGCAGAGCTGGACGCGGTCGAGCGGGCCTGCGACCGGATCGCGGTCGGCGAGCTGGACCACCCCGACGATGCCCCCGCCCGCCTCCACGGCGACCTGTGGACCGGCAACGTGCTGTGGACATCCGCTCGCGCGGATGCCGACGGGCATCCCGGGGTGGAGGCCGTGCTCATCGACCCCGCCGCCCATGGCGGGCACCGCGAGACCGACCTGGCCATGCTCGCATTGTTCGGGGCGCCGCACCTGGAGGAGATCCTGCGCGGATACCAGGACCAGCACCCGCTGCGCGAGGGCTGGCGCGAGCGGGTGCCCCTCCATCAGCTGCACCCGCTGGCCACCCACTCGGCCGGGCACGGAGCCGGGTACGCGATCGCGTTGGCCGACGCCGCCCGGCAGGTGCTTCGGCTCTAGTCACCCGCCGGACGGCACCTCGCGGAGCGAAACCCTGCTACAGCGCTGCGGGGCTGACGCGGAAGACCTCGTCCTGGTTGTCGGCATCGGAGGTGGTCACCAACAGTGAGCCGTCCGGCTCGGACATCAGCGAGCGGAGACGACCGAACTCGCCCTCCAGGAGAACGGCGGCGTCCTCGACGGACCGTCCGTCGTCGGAGAGCCGGAGCAGGACCAGCTTCTGGGTCTTGAGGTTGGCCATCGCCAACGCGCCCTCCCACTCGCCCCACCCGGAGCCCTGCAGGAACTCGATGTCCGCGGATGCCAGTGTCGGTTCGCCCGAGGACCACACGGCCTCCACCGCGTCCGGGAACCCCGCAGTGTCCGTCATCGGGACGTTCTGGTTGTAGCTCCCGTCGACGTTCGGGTTCCACCCGTAGTTGGCACCGCGCTCGAGGAGGTTCACCTCGTCGTCGACGTCCGGGCCGTGCTCGGCGGAGTAGAGGCGCCCGGTCCCCGGTTGGATCGCCAGGCCCTGGACGTTGCGGTGGCCGATGGTGTGGATCACCGAGTCGCCGGTAGCGGGCGAGCCGTCCGGGTTGATGTGCAACGTCTTGCCGGCCAGCGACTCGAGGGACTGCGGGCCGGTCGCACTGTAGGTGTCTCCGGTGCCGATGTAGATCGACCCGTCCGGGGCGGTGAGCAGGCGGCAGCCGCTGTGGATGCCCTCAGCGCCCAGGGGCATCCCCGTCAGGGTGTCACGGACCCTGGTCATCTCGGACCAGTCGTCGGCGGCCCGGAACGTGGTGACCCGGTTGTCCCGCGTCCCGCCGGCATCTCGCGACCAGCAGACGTGGATCTCTCGGTTCTGGGCGAAGCCGGCGTCCACGGCGAGACCCACCAGGCCGCTCTCGGACTGGTGGACGAGTCCGGTCAGGTCGATCCCCACCTCCCGACGGGCACCGCCCGGGAGCTGGGCCACCATGCGGCCGCCGCGCTCGCCGGTGAGGATGGTGCCGTCGGGGGTCCGGACCACGTCCCACGGGATGTTGAGTTGATCCAGGACCGTGGTGACAGCGACCCCAGGGCCTTCCACGACCTCCACACCCTCTCCCGCACCGACGCCGACCTCCGGCGGGAACAGGACGTCCGGCGGCACGGAACCTGTGTCGACCAAGCCCGCCGATCCGGACCCGAGGGATCCGAACTGGGCGTTCGCTACAGCGGGAAGCGTGAGGGCGACGGCAGCGGCTGCGGCCACCCCGGCGAGTGAACGGGCACGGAGACGGGCAGTGGTCGAGCGGGGGGTGGGGGTCAGTGGCACGGTGGCTCCCTATGTATCGGGTGTCGACTTGCGGTGTGACACAGACCATATGCACAGAGAGCGGGGCGCGGTACCGGTTCGACGACGAACCCCGGTCACCCGCCGTCGGTGGGCGGATGGCCGGGGTTCGGTCGGCGCGGGAGCGCCGGTGTGCGAGTCGGGCGGGGAGCTAGAGCTCCTCGATGGTGGCCGTCGCGTGCACCGTCCCGAGCTTGCGCGGGTTGCGCACCGTCAGCGACCAGGCCGGGTCGCCCGTACCCGCGCCGCGGCGGGCGTAGACGCCGAGCTTGGCGGGCAGGACGACGGGCTTGCCGAACTCCACCGAGTACCGCGCCCGCTCGGGGATCGCACCCTCGACCACGCCGAGCATGGTGGCGGCCGTCCACATGCCGTGGGCGATGACGTTCGGGAACCCGAAGGCCTTGGCCCCCACCTTGGAGACGTGGATCGGGTTGCGGTCACCGGACACCGACGCGTACTCCGCGATCAGCGACTCGGACACCGGCCTGACCACAGTGGGGTCGCCGATCTCCGCGGCGGTGGGCGGCTCGGGCCTCGGCGGGCGCGGCGCGTCCTTGGGCGGGGTCAGGGACGTCCTGCGCTTGGAGAGCAGGCCCGACCGCTGGATCCAGGCCGGCTCGTCGTCGTCACCGGTACGGATCTCCGTGACGATGTCCAGCAACAACCCGGAGGGGTGCTCCCGCAGGTTCTCGGCCCGCGCGCGGACGGAGAGCTCGTCTCCCACCCGCAGGGCGCGGCGGGACTCGATCTCGTTGGTCAGGTGCACCGACCCCATGGCCGGCACCGGGTAGGCCGGGTCCAGCATGAGCTGCATGCTCAGCGGGAAGGCCAGGGTGAACGGGTAGGTCAGCGGCAGGGCGTCACCGAACCTCAGGTCGCAGACCCGGGCGTAGGCGGCCAGGTTGGCCGGGTCCACGCGCACGCCCTCCACCTCGACACCCTTGTCGGGCATCGACGTGCCGTCGCGCTTGGCACCCACCACGGGCACGGAGCCGATCGCCGCCTTGCCGTACTGGGCGAGCAGGTTCGGAATGGCGGGAAGGGTGGTGTATTCCACGGTCTGATCCACCCCGATCACGCCCCCAGCAGGGACTGGCCGCACACGCGGATCACGTTGTCGGTGACCGCGGAGGAGGCCGGGCTGGCGAAGTAGGCGATGGTCTCGGCCACGTCGACCGGCAGCCCGCCCTGCTGCATGGAGTTCATGCGACGTCCGGCCTCGCGGGTGGCGAACGGGATGGCGGCGGTCATCTGGGTCTCGATGAAGCCCGGGGCCACGGCGTTGACGGTGACCTTCTTGGACGCCAGCTCGGACGAGGCGCCGTTGACGAACCCGATCACGCCGGCCTTGGAGGAGGCGTAGTTGGTCTGGCCGCGGTTGCCGGCGATGCCGGCCATCGACGAGACGCCGACCACGCGGCCGCCCTCGGTGAGGACGCCCTTCTCGGCCAGCTCGGCGGTGATCCGCTCGGGCGCGATGAGGTTGACGGCCATGACCGAGTCCCAGCGGGCGGAGTCCATGCCGGCGAGCGTCTTGTCGCGGGTGATGCCGGCGTTGTGGACGAGGATGTCGACGACGCCGTCGTGACGCTCCTGGACGTGCTTGGCCAGCACCTCGGCGGCGTCGGTGGCGGTCACGTCGAGCGGCAGTGAGGTGCCGCCGATCTTGTTGGCCGTGGCCGAGAGGGACTCACCGGCGGCGGGGATGTCGCAGCAGATCACGTGCGCGCCGTCCCGGGAGAGCACGGAGGCGATCTCCGCGCCGATGCCGCGGGCGGCGCCCGTGACGACGGCGACCTTGCCCTCGAGCGGGCGCTCCCACGAGGCGGGGGCGGTGGCGGCACCGGCACCCACGTGGAAGACCTGCGCGTCGACGTAGGCGGACTTGCCGGACAGGATGAAGCGCAGGGTGGACTCGAGGCCGGAGGCGCCGGTGTCGGCGTCGGCCGAGACGTAGACGAGCTGGACGGTGGTGCCCCGCTTCATCTCCTTGCCGAGCGAGCGGGTGAAGCCCTCGAGCGCACGCTGGGCGATGCGTTCCTCGACCGAACCGGTCTCCTCCGGGGTGGTGCCGAGGACGACCACCCGGCCGCTGGCGGCGACGCGGCGGACGAGGGGGTTGAAGAACTCGAACAGCGACTTGAGGTCCTCGGTGCGGCGGATGCCCGTGGCGTCGAAAACCAGGCCCGCGAACTTGCCCTCGGCGTCCGCGCCGGCCAGCTCGTAGTCCGACTCGAGGATCGCGCGGACGGGCTCGACGAGGCGGCCCTCGCCACCGACCAGCACGGGGCCGTGGAGAGCGGGCTGTCCGACCTCGTGCCGGCGGAGCTGCTCGGGCTGGGGGAGGCCGACCTTGCCGGCGATGAACGACCCGGGGGCCGAGGTCACGAACTGCGAATAGAGGTCGAGGTTGCCCTGTGCCATGGCGATCATCTCCTGGAGAGGTGCGGTAGTACCGGTCGACAAGTAACTTACTGCTGAGTAACAATACTAGTCGGGCCGCGCTACGGGCCACCGGATACCGAGAACACACGGGAGTGACACACGTGACCACCAGCCCCCGCAAGGTCGCCATCGTCGGCGGCAACCGAATCCCGTTCGCGCGATCGAACGGCAAGTACGCGGACGCCTCCAACCAGGATATGCTCACCGCCGCGATCGACGGTCTCGCCAGCCGCTACCACCTGCAGGGCAAGCGCGTCGGCATGGTCGCCGCGGGTGCGGTGCTCAAGCACGCCCGCGACTTCAACCTCACCCGCGAGTCGGTCATCGGATCGGTCCTCGACTCATCCAGCCCGGCCTACGACGTGCAGCAGGCCTGCGGCACCGGCCTGGCCACGGCGATCCAGGTCGCCGATGCCATCGTCATCGGCCGCATCGACGCCGGGATCGCGGGCGGAACCGACACCACCTCGGACGCCCCGCTGGCCGTCAACGACGATCTGCGCAAGATCCTCATCAAGGTGACTTCGGCCAAGAGCACCGTCGACCGGCTCAAGCTGCTCGGCGACATCCGCCCGCAGGCCCTGGTCCCCGAGCAGCCGCAGAACGCCGAGCCCCGCACCGGTCTGTCGATGGGCGAGCACGCCGCCATCACCGCCCGTGAGCTCGGCGTGGCCCGTGAGGACCAGGACGCGCTGGCCGCTGCCAGCCACCACAACCTCGCCGCCTCCTACGAGTCCGGTTTCCAGGACGACCTCGTGACCCCGTTCCTCGGGGTGCCGCGCGACGACAACATGCGTCCCGACTCCTCCGAGGAGAAGCTCGGGAAGCTCAAGCCGGTGTTCGGCAAGCGCGACGCCGAGGCCCACGGCACCGAGGCCACGATGACGGCCGGCAACTCCACCCCGCTCACCGACGGCGCCTCCGCGGTGTTGCTGGCGAGCGAGGCCTGGGCCGAGGAGAACAAGCTCCCGGTCCGCGCCTACCTGGTGGACTCCGAGACCGCGGCGGTCGACTTCGTCCACGGTCACGACGGCCGGACCCCGGACGGGTTGCTCATGGCCCCCACCTACGCGGTGCCGCGCCTGCTCGAGCGCAACGGCCTGACCCTGCAGGACTTCGACTACTACGAGATCCACGAGGCCTTCGCCTCGCAGGTCCTGGCCACCCTCGCGGCCTGGGAGTCCGAGGAGTACTGCACCGAGCGTCTGGGGCTGGACTCCGCGCTCGGGTCGATCGACCGCAGCAAGCTCAACGTCAACGGCTCCTCGCTGGCGGCGGGCCACCCGTTCGCCGCCACCGGTGCCCGCATCCTGGCCGCCACGGCCAAGCTGCTGGAGCAGAAGGGCTCGGGCCGGGCGCTCATCTCCATCTGCGCGGCCGGTGGTCAGGGCGTCACGGCGATCGTCGAACGGTGAACCCGGCACGCTGAACGGACGCCATCACGGCTGATGCCGTCTGACGAGTGCAGCCCCCGCGCACGGCGCGGGGGCTGCACTCATCGGTAGCGGTCCGCCATAGTGGACTATGGCAGTGGTTCGGGTGGGGTGTCCCCGGCCGGCGCCCCACCGGGTCGAAGGTCCCCGCTGGTGAGGAGGGGTGAGAACGCATGGACGAGTCCACCGCCGTCGACGACGACGGCCGCGCGCGGCCCGTCTCGATCGACGGCGCCGCCCCGCAGCCCGCGGCCGCCGATCGGCACCGGTACCGGGTGCGCACGCGGTGGATCTACGCGGGCGTCGGCGTCTTCATGGGCCTGTCCGTGCTGTACGGCTTCGATCTGGTCCACAGCATCGGCCGGGTGCCGCGTGGGGCCGAGGTCGCCGGGATCCAGGTGGGCGGGATGCAGACGGCTGAGGCCGAACAGCGCCTGATCAGGGAGTTGGGGCCGAAGGTCGACGAGGAGGTGGACCTGCGGGCCGGGGTCGTGTCCACCACCCTCGATCCGCAGGCGGTCGGACTGTCCGTGGACTGGCAGGGGACCCTCGACCGGGCGGGCGAGCAGCCGTTGAACCCGCTGACACGGTTGGTCAGTCTGGTGTGGTCCACCGAGGTGGGCATCGCCAGCGTCATCCCGGACGCACGGCTGACCGATTTCCTGGAGAAACTCGCGCTGCAGGCCGATTTCGAACCCCGCGAGGGCGCCATCTGGTTCGACAGCGCCGAGGTCCGCTCCGCGATCCCCCTGGACGGCCAGCGGGTCCGGATCGAGGCCTCGCGCGACGCGGTGCTCGAGCACTGGCTCAACGACGACGGGGTCGACCTCGTCGTGGACTTCACCCCCACCGAGACGCAGGCGGACGAGGTCCGGGCGCTCATCCGCGACGTGGCCGAGCCCGCCGCCGAGCGCGAACTGACACTGCTGGCCTCGGAGATGGGCGACGACGGAACGGAGCCGCCCGTCACCACCATCACGACCAGGATGCCGGCCCCGCCGGCGCCACCGGGCCGGGATCGGGCGGTTCCCGCCGAGCGGGAACTGGAGATGGTCGAGCCCGACAGTCCCGAGGCGGTGCCGATCCCGTTCCCCCGGGACCGGATCGGCGAGTACCTGACCTTCGTCCGCGAGGGGGACGTGCTGGAGCCGCGGTTCGACGCCGATGCGGCCAAGGGGATCCTGGAGCCGTTGATGGCCGAGACCGAGCAGGAGGGCAGGGACGCCACGTTCTCCTTCAGCGGGTCGTCCGCCTCTGTCGTCCCGGCGGTCCGGGGTCGCACCGTCTCGTGGGGCCCGCTGCTCGGCGCCCTCCCGGGCCAGCTCACGGACGTGCAGGGACCCCGCGTCCTCCCCGTCACCTACGTGGGCCGCGATCCCGAACTGACCACCGAGGAGGCCGAGAGGGCCGGGATCCGGGAGCCAGTCGGCGAGTTCACGGTCGCCGTGGGCGCCAGCGGGCGGGCGCAGTCGATGATCGCCTCCCTCGCCGGACACTTCATCCCCGCCGGCGGGACCTTCTCCATGGCGGAGGTCGCCGGCACCGTCTCCGGGGACGTCTCCGCGGACGCCGTGGCCACGGCCCTGTTCAACGCCGCGTTCGAGTCCGGGGCGCAGGGGCTGGTCCGGACGGGGCGGGGCGTCGACGGGGCACAGTTCCCCGCCGGGCGCGACGCCACCGCGTCGGCGGACGTGGGCTTCCGCAACGAGCAGGGGACGGGACTGGTGATCGACGCCTCCGGGAGCGGCAACTCGGTGACCGTCCGGTTGTGGGGCACCCGTGAGTACACGGTCCGGGTCTCGACCGCACCCCGGGCCGACATCCGGCGCCCCGAGACGCGCGTCGTCACCGCCGCCGGGTGCACCCCGGATCCGGGCGCCGTCGGGTACACGGCCCGGGTCACGCGGGTGGTCCAGCGGGGTGGCGACACCGTCAGCACCGACACCGTGTCCTCCACCTACGCCCCCCGGGCCCGGATCGAGTGCCGGGTCGAGCAACCCACGCCCAGCCCCGACGAGCCGCCCCCGCCGGTGCCACCCGTCCCGGACGACGCGATCCGCATCCCGGGCCTGCCGGAGATCCGTATCCCGGGCCTGCCCGGGAACTGACCCCCCACCGGGGCACCAGGCCACGGAGCGAGGTATGCGCCCGAAACGCACCGATCCCCGGGGGTTGTGCGGCGTGTCGGGACCGAACACAGCGCACAACCCCCGGGGATCGCGGGGAGTCGGTCAGGCGTGCGTCAGAACGCGGCCTCGTCCAGCTCCATGAGGTCGCTGCCGAGTCCGGCGACGATCCCGCGGGTGGCGGTGATCAGCGGGAGTTCGTTGTTCGCGAACCACTTGGCCGCCGCGATCTTGCCGGCGTAGAACGCCTTGTCGTCGCCCGTCGCACCGTCCGTGTTGGCGAGGGCGACCTCGGCGCCGGCCAGCAGGCGCCACCCCATCATGAGGTCACCGAACGCCATGAGCAGGCGGACCGACGCGAAACCGATGGTGTAGAGGTGCGTGGAGTCCTCCTGCGAGGCGAGCAGGTGGTCGAAGCAGGTGCCGACCATCGCCTCGACGTCGGCGAGCGCGGTGGCCAGGAGCTCACGCTCGGTGGCCAGCTCCGCGGGCCCCTCGGCCTCGATGAACTTCTTGATCTGCGCCGACACATGGCCGATCGCGGTGCCGCGGTCGCGGGCGATCTTGCGGAAGAAGAAGTCCTGCGCCTGGATCGCGGTGGTGCCCTCGTAGAGGGAGTCGATCTTGGCGTCGCGGATGTACTGCTCGATCGGGTAGTCCTGCAGGAAGCCCGACCCGCCGAAGGTCTGGAGCGACTCGGTGAGCAGTTCGTAGGCCCGCTCGGAGCCGACACCCTTGACGATCGGCAGCAGCAGGTCGTTGACCCGGTGGGCGAGCTCGCCGTCCGCGCCGGAGACGCGCTCGGCGATCGAGACGTCCTGGTGTGCTGCGGTGTACATGTACACCGCCCGCAGGCCCTCGGCGAACGCCTTCTGGCGGATGAGCGCGCGGCGCACGTCCGGGTGGTGGGTGATGGTCACGCGGGGGGCGTTCTTGTCGGCCATCTCGGCCATGTCGCCGCCCTGGACGCGCTCCTTGGCGAACTCCAGGGCGTTGAGGTAACCGGTCGACAGGGTGGAGATGGCCTTGGTGCCGACCATCATGCGGGCGTGCTCGATGACGTCGAACATCTGGCGGATGCCCAGGTTGAGCTCCCCGTCGCCGACGATCCAGCCCTTGGCCGGCACGCCGTGCCCACCGAAGGTCACCTCACACGTGGTGGAGACCTTGATCCCCATCTTGTGCTCGACTCCGGTGACGAAGACACCGTTGCGCTCACCCAGCTCGCCCGTCTCGAAGTCGAAGTGGGTCTTGGGGACGAAGAACAGGGACAGGCCCTTGGTGCCCGGTCCGGCGCCCTCGGGGCGGGCCAGGACGAGGTGGAAGATGTTCTCGAACATGTCGTCGGAGTCCGCCGAGGTGATGAACCGCTTGACGCCCTCGATGTGCCAGGAGCCGTCGTCCTGCTTGACGGCCTTGGTGCGGCCGGCGCCCACGTCGGATCCGGCGTCCGGCTCGGTGAGCACCATGGTGGCGCCCCAGCCGCGCTCGGCACAGACCGCGGCCCACTTCTTCTGCTCCTCGGTGCCGTTCTCGTAGAGCACGGCGGCGAAGGACGGGCCGGCGCCGTACATGAACGCGGGAGGGTTGGCGCCCAGCATCATCTCGCCCGCGGCCCACACCATGGCGCGGGGCGCCGGCATGCCACCGAGATCCTCGGGCAGGCCCATCGACCAGTACCCGGCGTCGAACCAGGCCCGGAACGACTTCTTGAAGTCCTCGGGGAGCGTCACCGAGTGGGTCTCGGGGTCGAAGACCGGCGGGTTGCGGTCCGCGGAGGCGAAGGACTCGGCGACCGGGCCCTCGGTGAGCGTGGCGACCTCGGCGAGGATGCCCCGGGCGGTGTCGGTGTCCATGTCGCCGAACTCGCCGGCGTCGAGCGCCTCGTTCATGCGCAGGACCTCGAACATGTTGAACTCGAGATCGCGGACGTTGCTCTTGTAGTGACCCATTACGGTCTTCTCCGATCGGAGTGCGGTGTCGTGGCAATGGAGGTGGCCGGGCGGGTCGGAAGCGGTGGCTTCTGGCGCACCGCAACCTACTCGCCGGTAACAAAACAGATGTTAGTGCGTCGTCAGCGATCCGTCCAAGGTGAGGAATCGCTCTTATTTCCCCGGCGTGGCCTGTGTCTTGCCGACAGGGCTCGGCGGACGTCCGGTTCGGGCAGAATCGATCCATGGCTGACATGCAGGTCCGGGTCCCCTCCCCGTCGTCCCTTCTCCAGACCGCGTTCAGGGTGGTCGAGTGGGAACTGTCGATGGCACGGGAGTTCCTCCTGCTGCCCGCTCGGGTCATGGCGCTGCTGGAGGACGTCGAGCAGATCGTCCAGCGGGTACAGCGCCTGCTGGACGAGGTGCACCGGACGGTCGCCGCGATCGACCAGATCGTGGTCACGGCCGCGGAGACCGTCGACGGGGTGCGTGCCACGGTCGCCCGGGCCAACCTGGTGGTCGACGACGTCGCCCGCACGGTCTCCTCGGCTGACGGGATCGTCGCCCGGGTCGGTTCCACCGTCGAGTCCGCTGACGGGATCGTCGCCCGGGTCGGCTCCACCGTCGAGTCCGCTGACGGGATCGTCGCCCGGGTCGGTTCCACCGTCGACACCGCGGACGAGGTGGTCCTGAGGGTCGACTCGACGGTGGACGCCGCCGACGGTGTCGTGACCCGTGTCGGATCCACCGTCGACGTGGCGGACGGTCTCGTCACCTCCGCGGGCGGGCTCGTGACCCGGGTCGTGCCGATGCTGGACTTCGCCGAATCCGCACTCGCGCCCGTCAGGCCCGTGGTGGAGGCGCTGCTCATCGACGCAGAGCTCGACCCGGAGCTCGCGAGGCTGGTGGCCTCCCGCATCACCGAGGTCCTCGTCTACGCGGACAAGACCGTCGCGATGCTCGAACCGATCACGGAAGAGGTCCTGTCCTCGGTCGAGCCGGAGGAGATCCGGGCTGTCGTCCAGTTCATCGACCACCTCCCCGTCCTGGGCAGGACACTCGAGCAGGACGTCATGCCGGTCCTGGCGTCCCTGGACACCGTCGCCCCCGAGGTGCATCAGATCCTCGAGGTGGCCCAGCAGTGCCTGGAGGCCGTCGCGGGCATCCCCGGTTTCCAGCTCCTCCGGCGCCGTGGAGAGAACGGCAAGGGCGGGTCGTCCGGGGCGGGAGCGGCCCGGACCGACCAGGGCCGGCCCGGACCGGACGCATGAGGCCCTCGTAGGCTCGTGGCGCACGACGCAGTGAAAAGACCCGAGGCCCTCCCCGTGTGGGGAGGGCCTCGGGTCGTGGAGCCGATGACGGGAATCGAACCCGCGCTGTCTGCTTGGGAAGCAGAAGTTCTACCATTGAACTACATCGGCGATGCTGCCCGAAGGCCGGTTCAGATTAGCACGGACGGTCCGGCCGTCAGTCGTTCCGGGGTCCCTTCCGGGCGGCCTTTCGCCGGGCCCCGGTGGTCATGGGCTTGCGGGGCCGGCCGAGCGACTCGCGGGGGACGAACCCGAACGCGACGCCGCCGATCACGGCCACGGCGATCGCCCCGATGATCCACGGGGTGGGCGATCCGCCGCCGGTCAGTCCCAACAGCACGATGAGAGCGGCGACGCCCACGCACACCCAGGACCAGATGGTCCAGCGCCAGATGTACTTCGAGGGCTCTTCCCTGAACTCGTCCATGCCCTCGATTCCACCACGTCAGCGGTGGTCGGCGCATATCCGCTGTCGGCGCGGGTGGTCTGGTCGGGCCGGCAGCGGCCGGCGGTGTGGCGGGTTTCACGCTCGATGCGGGGTGGGATCGGGTATCGAACCGTCCTCCGGTGACGCTGAAAGGGAGGAGAGTCCGTTTCATGCGCCGGGTGTCCGGCCGGCGGGCCCGAACCCTGCCAGGAGGCACGACATGGACGACGTGACGGAGCGGCCGATCGCCGATCGTGTGCGGACCGTCCTGGCGCGCGGTGCCTCCGGGACGGTCGGGGCGGGGTTGCTGACGAGGCCGCTGCGGTCGGCGCGGGTCCGCGACGACGGAGTGATCGTGCTGGTGGTGGACGTCGGCGGTATGACCCGTGGGGTGGGCGAGCCCGCCGGCGTCGCCTCTCCCGGAGGGTCGGCGTCGGTCGAGATCGTCGACACGGTGTGTACCGGCCGGTGTCGCCGGCCTGGTGGGGGGCCGTCCTTCGCGCTCGACGGTGGGCCGTCGGCGGGTGTTCCGCGGACCGGGAGCCGGAGTGCGGGAGGCCGTGAGACACCATGTGACGACGAGTGCGCGGTGGTTCGCGGAGTCGTCACCATCTCGGGGATCGTCACGGCGTCCTCGGGGTCGCGGCGGCGCAGACTGGTCGCCGCGGACGGCCGCGGTCCGGGCCCGGACGGGCAGGCCGGATCACTGCGCTTGAGCGAACTGCAACCGCTGGAGATCTCCTATCTGTGTGCCGACGGGGCTTACATGATCGGTCGGGGAGAGCTCGCGGCGGCGGCGGTCGACCCGATCGGCATCGACGAGCAGGCGTGGTTGCGTCGCCTGGGTTCCGAGGCGGGTCTGGCGGCGCGACTCGCGCTGCGAGCCGGTCGCCAGATCGCCGGCACCCGGCAGTGGATCGTCGGGATCGACAGGTTCGGCGTGGATCTCGAGTCGGGCTCCCCGTCCGGGTTCCGAGAGGTCGTCCGAGTGCCGTTCGCGCAGGTCTGTCGCGATTCCGAGGATGTGCGGCGGGAGCTGAAGGCCCTCGCCGGGTGAACCGGATCGGAGCAATTCCCCCGAAAGTCTTGCGCTAGAGGTAAGCCTTACCTAAGTTAGTCGCTGCGGGTAGTCACGTCCCCGCCCCGGACCGTTCCGGCGCCTTCCCTGGGGTGCCGGGACGGTGCGGGAACGACAACGGTGCGGGTACGAGAACTGTGCGCCGAGAGACTTCCGAGGAGAAGGCATGCGATCACTGGTGGGCCCCGTCCCCGAGCCCGCGGAACGAGTGAGCTCGGCGCTGCGCCGGTGCTCCCGCGCCGCCCTGGGCCTCTCCTCCGCCACGTCCGGAGAGTCCGCCTCCGAGGTGAGCCTGGTGCACCAGGTGCCGGAGACCGCCGACCTCTGGATCGCGCTCCCGGTGGCCGACGCGGCCACGATCGGCTCCGTGGGGTTGCGGGCGCGGCTCGAGGTCCTGGACGAGATCGTCGGGGGAGCGGCCGAGGGGCGCTGTCGTCGCATCGTCGTCGTCGAGGGTCTCCTCGAACTGCCCGGGGTGCGCGCCCAGCGCAGCACCGCCGGGGAGATCGCCCGCGACCTCCCCGACCCCGTCCTGCTGGACGTGGGCACCGGCGTCGCCCTGGTCCGACTCCGCGCCGAGCGGATAGTCCTGACCGACGACGACGGCGTGACGGACATCGAGCCCGAGGACCTGGCCACCTCCGGCCCCGACCCCTTCGCCGATCTCGAGGGGCACTGGCTGGACCACCTCAACGACCCACGCTGCCAGGTGGTGCCGCGGATGGCCCTGCGCGTGTGCCGGTGCCTGCCGGCAGAGCGTCCGCTGCTCATCGGCATCGATCGCGCGGGGGCGGACATCGAGCTCGTCGGGCGCGACGGACGCATCCACCGCGAGCGGCTGCCCTTCGCCGAGGCGTGCACCACCGCCACGGAGTTGGGGACCCAGCTCCGACTGCTCGCCGGGGGGTCGCGATACCCTCTAGACCGTGCTGCTATCCGACCGTGACCTCCGCTCCGAGCTCGCCGACGGGCGGCTCACGATCGACCCACTGGACGCCTCGCTGATCCAGCCGTCGAGTATCGACGTCCGCCTCGACAGCCTGTTCCGTGTGTTCAACAACTCGCGCTACACCCACATCGACCCGGCACAACAGCAGGACGAGCTCACCGAGCTGGTCGAACCCGCCGAGGGGGACCCGTTCGTGCTCCACCCGGGCGAGTTCGTCCTGGGCGCCACACTCGAACGCCTGGCACTGCCCGACGACCTGGCGGGCCGACTCGAGGGCAAGTCCTCGCTCGGCAGGCTCGGGCTGCTCACGCACTCCACCGCCGGGTTCATCGACCCGGGGTTCGAGGGTCACATCACGCTGGAGCTGTCCAACGTTGCCAACCTGCCCATCACGCTGTGGCCGGGGATGAAGATCGGCCAGCTCTGCCTGTTCCGGCTGTCCAGCCCCGCCGAGGTCCCGTACGGCACCGCCGCCACGGGGTCCAAGTACCAGGGTCAACGCGGCCCCACGGCCTCCAAGGCGTACCTGAACTTCCGCTGACCCGGGCCCCGCAGCAGGACGCTCGTCCGGCGTTCACCCGGGCGTTTCCGCGCCGTCGTCCGGGGACGGTAGAACTGCGCTATGCGTATGACCGTGTTCGGGACCGGGTACCTGGGTGCCACCCATGCCGCGTGTATGGCGGAGTTGGGTCACGAGGTGCTGGGGGTGGATGTCGACGAGGCCAAGATCGAGCGGCTGCGCCGGGGTGAGGTGCCGTTCTACGAGCCGGGGTTGCCGGAGATCCTCCTGCGCCAGGTCGAGGCCGGTCGGGTGCGGTTCACCACCGACTACGCCGAGGCCGCCGAGTTCGCGGACCTGCATTTCATCGGGGTGGGTACCCCGCAGCGCAAGGGTGAGTTCGCCGCGGACACCTCGTTCGTGGAGGACGTGGTGGCGCGGCTCGCGCCGCTGGTGACCTCGGACGCGGTGGTGGTGGGCAAGTCGACGGTGCCGGTGGGCACGGCGGCACGGTTGCAGGAGATCGCCGACTCCCGCGCGACTGAGGGGGTGCGGGTGGAAGTGGTGTGGAACCCGGAGTTCCTGAGGGAGGGTTTCGCCGTCGAGGACACGCTGACGCCGGACCGGATCGTGATGGGGCTTCGGGAGCCGGGCGGCTGGGCCGAGGAGGTGGTGCAGCGGGCGTACGCGCCGATCCTCGAGGCGGACCCTTGTCCGGTGATCGTGACGGATCTGGCCACGGCGGAGCTGGTCAAGGTCAGTGCGAACGCGTTCCTGGCCACCAAGATCAGCTTCATCAACGCCGTGTCGGAGGTGTGTGAGGCCGCGGGCGCGGATGTGACCGTGCTGGCGGACGCGATCGGGATGGATTCGCGGATCGGGCGGCGGTTCCTCAACGCCGGGTTGGGTTTCGGTGGGGGGTGTCTGCCCAAGGACATCCGGGCGTTCATGGCCCGTGCCGGCGAGTTGGGGGCCGATCAGGCGATGTCGTTCCTGCGGGAGGTCGACTCGATCAACATGAGGCGGCGTGAGCGGATGGTCGATCTGGCGGTCGAGGCGTGTGGGGGGATGCTGATCGGTAAGACGGTCGCGGTGCTGGGGGCGGCGTTCAAGCCGAACTCCGACGACGTGCGGGACTCCCCGGCACTGAACGTGGCGGGGATGCTCTCGCTCAAGGGGGCGCAGGCGGTGGTGTACGACCCGCAGGCGCTGGACAACGCGCGGGCGCTGTTCCCGACGCTGGCGTACGCCGAGTCCGCGCTCGAGGCGTGTGAGGGCGCGGACGTGGTGCTGGTGGCCACCGAGTGGGCGGAGTTCCTCGAGTTGGACCCGGCGGCGGTGACCCGGGTGGCGCGCGGGCGGATCCTGCTGGACGGGCGCAACTGCATGCCCGCCGACAGTTGGCGCGCGGCCGGCTGGACCTACCGCGCCCTCGGCCGCGGAGTCGCTGACGTCACCGCCGCCGGATAGAACGGGTCCGCGCCGCGCCCGCTACTGGCGGTAGGAGGCCAGGAAGTTGCCGATCCGCTCGATCGCCACGGCCAGGTCGCGGCCGGCGGGCAGCGTGACCACTCTGAAGTGATCCGGGTCCGGCCAGTTGAACCCGGTGCCCTGGGTGACCAGGATGCGCTCGCGCTCGAGCAGATCCAGCGCGAACTGCCGGTCGTCGCGGATCTCGTGCACCTCCGGGTCGAGCTTGGGGAACACGTACAGGGCGCCCATCGGCTTGACGCAGCTCACGCCTGGGATCGAGTTGAGCTTCTCCCACGCGATGCCCCGCTGCTCGTGCAGCCTGCCGCCGGGTTCGATCAGCTCATCGATCGACTGGTAGCCGCCCAGGGCCACCTGGATGGCGTGCTGTGCGGGAACGTTGGGGCACAGCCTCGTCGAGGCCAGCAGCTCCAGACCCTCAAGGAAGCCGGCCGCGTGGGCCTTGGGGCCGGTGATGGCCATCCAGCCCGCCCGGTACCCCGCCACCCGGTACGTCTTCGACAGGCCGTTGAAGGTCAGGACCAGCAGATCGTGGGCGAGCGTGGCGATGGACGTGTGCTGGGCCTCGTCGAAGATGATCCGGTCGTAGATCTCGTCCGCCAGGACCAGCAGACTGTGCTCGCGGGCGAGGTCCACGATTCCCTGCAGGACCTCCCGGGAGTAGACCGCCCCCGTGGGGTTGTTGGGGTTGATCACCACGATCGCCTTGGTCCGCGGGGTGATCTTGGAGGCGATGTCCTCGAGCGACGGGTTCCAGTCGTTCTCCTCGTCGGCGAGGTAGTGGACGGGCTTGCCACCGGCGAGTGAGGTCATGGCGGTCCACAGCGGATAATCCGGGGCCGGGATGAGGACCTCGTCGCCGTCGTCGAGCAACGCCTGCATCGTCATGGTGATGAGCTCGGACACCCCGTTGCCCAGGTAGATGTCCTCCACGTCCAGCTGCGGGAAGTCCGGGACCAGCTCGTAGCGGGTGAAGATCGCGCGGCGGGCCGACAGGATGCCCTTGGACTCCGAGTAACCCTGGGCGTGGGGGAGCGCGGCGATCATGTCGCGCATGATGACGTCCGGCGCCTCGAACCCGAAGGGGGCTGGGTTGCCGATGTTGAGTTTGAGGATCCGGTGACCCTCCGACTCGAGCTGGTTTGCTCGCGCCAGAACCGGGCCACGGATCTCGTAGAGGACGTTCTTGAGCTTGGAGGACTGGTCGAGCGTGCGCGGTGGGCGGAGCTCGCGTCCCGGGGTCTCAGGCGTCATGACTGCTCATTGTGCCACCTCGGCCGGGGGCGGGTCCGGCCGAGCCGACCCGCGGTTCAGATCCCGTACCGCAGGTCGATGATGGCGGGGATCTCCGAGTCGGGCAACAGATCGTCGGGATGCTCCACCGAGAGAAAATCCACACATCGTCGTTCATTCGACGCCAGGGCGTACGGCTGTGAATCGATTGAGAGCCCGGTGAGCTGACGCAACCTCCGGACCTCGCCCCGGACGGTGGCAGTGGCGCCTTTGTCGCTGTAGAGCGCCTCGGAGAGCGCCCGGGCCGTCCAGGCCTCCCGGGATGCCAGGAGCGCGAGGAGCTCGGCCCGCCGCGGGGTGAGGGCGATCGTCGATCCATCGGCACGGATCACAGACGGCCGCCATCCGAGCAGACGGATCTCGGTCACGGGGTTGGCGTCGGTGTCAGGATGCCCGCCGGGGCCGGGACGAGCTGCCGAACCGGACGGGTGGGGGTCCCCCGGGCCCGGCCCTCCCGGACCGGTGGCGAGCAGGGTTTCGGCGAGTCGGGTACCGCAACGGACGAGGGACGCGGTCTCAGAGCTCGAGAAGCGGATCGGGTGTGAGACGTCGAGGACGCCGACGATCTCGCCCTGCGCGTTCCTCACCGGGCTCGCGGTGCACGTCCAACCGTGATGGGCCCGGACATAGTGTTCGCCCGCGGTGGCGTGCGTCAACGTCCCGGTCTCGAGGGCGAGCGAGATGCCGTTGGTACCGATTCCCCGCTCTGACCAGTCCGCGCCCTCCGCGAAGGCGATGGAGTCCGCACGGCGGAGTACCTGGGGGCTTCCCGCCCTCCACAGCAGACAGCCCCGCGAGTCGGTCAGGACGACCAGATGCCGGCCTGCGGCCGACGTATCCGCGACCGAGGCCACCACTTCCGTCGCGATGTGGCGCAGGGGGGTCCTCTCGCGTGCGGTCGCGATCTCGTCTCGGGCGAGGACGCGGGCGGGAAGTTCCTGATCCGGTGATATCCCGGCAGCTCCGCTGCGCCTCCACGCCCGCAGGACCCGCGAGTCGAGGTCGGACGTCGCGCCACCGGAGAGCGCGATCCCGTGGGCCCTGATGGAGCGCTCCGCGAAGGCCCGGGGGTCGGAGAACCGCAGGGCCGGGTGCAACGACATTGCCACCCCCTGGGGAAGAAAGTGTGATCTACGTCATTGAAAAGCTACACGACACCAAGGAGTGGATATGACCCAGACGACCGACGTACCAGCCCACCGGGGCGGGCACGCCACCGACAGCGGGGGTGTGGGCGACGACGTGGTGAGCGCGGACGCCGCGGTCGAGCAGTGGCTCGCCGCCTTCGACGAGGCCCTGCGGTCGGGAGAGGCCGATCGCGCCGCTGAGCTGTTCGACACCGAGGGTTACTGGCGCGACTTCGTCGCCTTCACGTGGAACCTCAAGACCCTCGAGGGGCGCGAGCAGATCCGCCGCATGCTCGAGTCCCAGCTTCCCGCGGTCTCCCCCTCCGCCTGGTCGCTCGACGAACCCGCGAGCGTGTCCGGCGAGGTGATCGAATCGTGGGTGACCTTCGAGACGGCGGCCGGCCGAGGGTGGGCCCACCTCCGGTTGCGCGACGGGCGGGCCTGGACCCTCCTGACGACGATGCAGGAGCTCAAGGGTCACGAGGAGAAGAAGCGCAGAACCCGGGACCAGGGCGTCGAACACGTCATCAGCCGGGGTCGCAAGACCTGGCTTGAGAAGAAGAAGGAACGCCAGGAGACCCTCGGATACACCGAGCAGCCGTACACGGTGATCATCGGCGGAGGTCAGGGAGGAATCGGGCTCGCCGCGCGGCTCAAGCGGCTGGGGGTGCCGACCATCGTCATCGAGAAGAACGAGCGGGCCGGCGACTCGTGGCGAAAGCGCTACAAGTCACTCCACCTCCACGACCCCGTCTGGTACGACCACCTCCCGTACATCCCCTTCCCCGACGACTGGCCGGTGTTCCCCTCGAAGGACAAGGTCGGGGACTGGCTCGAGCACTACACCGCCATCATGGAGCTGGACTACTGGTCCGGTACGCGGTGTCTGAAGGCGGACTTCGACGAAGAATCCGGGACGTGGCGGGTCGAGGTGGAGCGACGCGGTGAGAAGGTGGAACTCCGACCCACCCAGTTGGTCTTCGCACTCGGTGTCTCCGGCTACCCGAACATCCCGCACTTCGAGGGCGCGGACTCGTTCGCCGGGGATCAGTGGCATTCCTCCGAGTTCACCGGAGAGGGGGATGTGCAGGGCAAGCGGGCCGTGGTGATCGGCTCGAACAACTCGGCCCACGACATCTGCGCCGCGCTCTGGGACCACGGAGCAGAAGTCACCATGGTGCAGCGCTCCTCCACTCACATAGCGCGGAGCGAGTCGCTCATGTCGTTGGCGCTCGGGCCCCTGTATTCCGAGGACGCGCTGGAGGCCGGCGTGACGACGGAGAAGGCCGACATGCTCTTCGCCTCCTGGCCCTACCGGCTGCTCCCGGGGGTGCAGATCCCCGTCTACGAGCAGATGGCGGAGAAGGATTCGGAGTTCTACGGGCAGCTCCGCGAGGCCGGATTCGAGCTGGACTTCGGGGAGGACGGGTCCGGACTGTTCCTCAAGTACCTCCGGCGCGGGTCGGGGTACTACATCGACGTCGGTGCGAGCCAGCTGGTGATCGACGGCGAGGTCGCACTGGCGCGCGGACAGGTGAGGCGGATCCGGCCGGACGCGGTCGAGCTGGACGACGGGCGGACTCTGCCCGCCGACGTCATCGTCTACGCCACCGGCTACGGCTCGATGAATCAGTGGCTGACCGATCTGGTGTCGCAGGATGTTGCCGATCAGGTGGGCAAGGTCTGGGGATACGGCTCCGACACCACGCGGGACCCGGGTCCCTGGGAAGGTGAACTACGCAACATGTGGAAGCCGACGAACGTCGACCAGCTCTGGATCCACGGCGGCAACCTCCACCAGTCCCGCCACTACTCGAAGTACCTGTCCCTGCAACTCAAAGCCAGGATGGAGGGTGTTCCCACCCCGGTGTACCAGGTCCAGGAAGCGCATCACCCCTGCTGACAGCGATACCCGGAAATGACCTGCGGCCCGTGATCGAGGTTCCGATCACGGGCCGCACGGGCAACTACACGAGGTCAGCCCAGGGAGATCCCGTAGCCGCCGGGCTTCGTCGAGCGGGGAATCGAACCGCCCTTCGCAGGTGCCGCCGGGGCGTCCGCCTCGGTGGCCGAGGCGTCGGACTTCGGCTCCTCGGCCCCGGTCTCCGACTCGGTCTCGGGCTCGGGCTCGGGCTTCGCAGGCTTGTCGTCCGCCGGGGCGGCGGCCGGGGCAGCCGCCTTCGGGGCACCTGGTGCATTGGCCGAACCGGGCGCCTTGGGCGTGCCCGGGGCCTTGGGTGCGCCGGGCGCCTTGCCCGCGCCCTTGAGGCCGAGGCCCACGGCGGGCTTGGCCGGGGTGGCGGGCTCGGCGGCTCCGCTCGCGTCGCCGGCGGGCTCCGCCGCGGCCGACTCGGTGGCCTCGGGCCCGGCGGCGGCCGGGGCAGCCGCCTTCGGGGCACCTGGTGCCTTGGTCGGGCCCGGTGCCTTGGCCGAGCCCGGTGCCTTGGGTGCGCCCGGTGCCTTGGCACCGCCGCCGAGAGTCAGTCCTCCGGCCTTCGGTGCACCGGTGGTGGCCGGCGGAGTGCCCGCGGCGGCCTCCCGGGTCTCCTCCGTGCGCTCGGCGTCCTTGACCGCCGACTGTGCCTCGGTCGCGGACTCGCCGGTCTCGGCTCCTCCAGGTGCCGTGGTTCCGCCGGGCGCCTTGGCCCCTCCGGGTGCCTTGGGTCCGCCCGGAGCCTTCCCGCCACCACCGAGCGAGAGACCGCCCGCCTTGGGCGCGCCCTTCGAGTCGGCGGCCGACGGACCGGCCTCGGCGGCACTGACGGAGCCCGCGGAACCGGCGGCGGCGACCTCCGCCCCCTCACCCTCGTCGATCACGGGGTTGTCCGGGACCTGCTCGGCCTCGGTTTCCGTGGGCTCGGCGACCGCGGTCTTGGCCTCCGCAGCCTCGGCGGCCTCCTTCTCCGCTGCGGTCTGCTCCCGCTTGGGCTGCTCCAGCCACGCGGCCTCGCGGGGCTCGGGCAGGCCGTCGCGGGTGACGGACTCCAGCAGAAGCTGGGCCACGTCCACGACCTCGACCTGACCCTCCAGCTCGGTGCCGTCGGTCTGCGCGGTGGCGCCGTCGGAGAGCATGACGCGACAGAACGGGCAGCCGGTCGCGATCTTGGTCGCCTTGGTGGACAACGCCTCATCGACACGGTCGACGTTGATCCGCTTGCCGACCGTCTCCTCCATCCACATCCGCGCGCCACCGGCGCCACAGCACATGGACCGCTGACCGTGGCGGGGCATCTCCGTGAGGGTCACCCCCGAGCCGTCCATTAGCTCACGCGGCGCCTCGTACACCTGGTTGTGACGGCCGAGGTAGCACGGATCGTGGTACGTCACGCCGCCGTCGATCGGGGCGACCGGCACGAGACGCTTCTCCCGGACGAGGCGGTTGAGCAGCTGGGTGTGGTGGACCACCTGGTAGTCGCCGCCGAACTCGCCGTACTCGTTCTTGAGCGCGTTGAGGCAGTGGGCACAGGTCACGACGACCTTGCGCTGCCCCGTGGGCACGCCGTCGAAGGCGTTGTTCATGGTCTCGATGTTCTGCTCGGCGAGCATCTGGAACAGGAACTCGTTGCCCGCCCGTCGTGCCGAGTCGCCGGTGCAGGTCTCGCCCTGGCCCAACACGGCGAACTTCACACCGGCGGTGTGCAGCAGCGTGGCCACGGCCTGGGTGGTCTTCTTTGCGCGGTCCTCGAACGCACCGGCACAACCCACCCAGAACAGGTACTCCGTGTCGGAGAAGTCCTCGATGTCCGAGCCGATGACCGGGATCTCGAAGTCCAGGTTCTTCATCCAGTCGTCGCGGCCCGAGTTGTTCTGACCCCAGGGGTTGCCCTTGTTCTCGAGGTTCTTGAACAGGCCGGCGAGCTCGGTGGGGAACTCAGACTCGATGAGGACCTGGTAACGACGCATGTCGATGAAGTGGTCGACGTGCTCGATGTCCACCGGGCACTGCTCGACGCAGGCGCCACAGGTGGTGCAGGACCACAGGGCTTCCGGGTCGATGATGCCGGCGGCCATCGGGTCGTCCGAGACGTCGGCCGTGGTGTGTCCGATCAACGGGCGCTGGGCCTCGAGGCGGGCGGCCTCGGGGATCTTGGCCAGGGCCTTCTCGTCGGGATTCCCGTCGGCGTCGACCAGTCCGGTCTCCTCACCCATGGTGGTCTTGCCACCGGCGAGCAGGTACGGAGCCTTGGCGGCGCCGTGGTCCCGCAGGGCCATGATCATGAGCTTGGGGCTGAGCGGCTTACCGGTGTTCCAGGCGGGGCACTGCTCCTGGCAGCGGCCACACTCGGTGCAGGTGGAGAAATCCAGCCAGCCCTTCCAGGAGAAGTCCTCGATAGCGCCTGCGCCCAGGACCGGCTCGAAGTCCTCGTCGGCCTCGGTGCGCTCCTCGATCTTCTCCATGGTCAGCGCCTCGCCGTCCATGGTCATCGGCTTGAGGGCGCCCAGCGCGGTACGGCCGTCGTCCTCGCGCTTGGTGTAGATGTTCACGAACGCCGCGAAACGGTGCCAGGCGACGCCCCAGGTGATGTTGCGGCCGACCACGTACAGCCAGATCATCGCGGACATCAGCTTGACGAAGGCGAATGCGGAGACCATCTCGGGGCTGGACGGCAGCAGTGTGGCGACCTGCATGGTGAAGAAGTCGGTCGCGGGGTTGGCGTGGCCGTAGGTCGCGATCTTGCCGGCCTTGACCATGATCATGCCCAGGCCCTCGATGAGGACGACGGCCTCGACGAAGTAGGCCGCACGACGATCCGAACCCGTGAAACGGTTCAGCCCTCGGCGCATGGAACGCTGCCGGATGATGATCAGCACGATGATGCCGATGACGGTGCCGAGCCCGAGCAACTCGTCGATGAAGTGGTAGACGGCGGTGTCGCCGATGATCGGCCAGTGGCCCTCGGGGTTGAAGGTCTGGATGTAGGCCTCCATGGCCACGACCGAGCCGAGGATGAAGCCGAACATCACCAGCCAGTGGGACACGCCCACCGATTTCTTCCGGAGCATTCTCGTGTGGCCGATGAACTCCACGATGAGTGTCTTCAGACGCGGGATCACCGGCGTCCAGCGCTGGAACCCGTCCTTCTGGCCCAGGCGGATGGACCGCACGATACGGGCGATCCCCCCGAAGAACGACCCCCAAGCGAAGATGGAGACCAGGACACCGATCGTCCCGAGAGTGATGGTCACGCCTGACATGGTTCGCGGCCTTTCGTCGCACTTCTCGACGTACGAGCACCTGACGACCCCAGGGGTGCCCGTCGACGGACTTGTCGTTAAAGGTAAGCCACGCGGGCCCCGTCCCACGAGTTGAGGTCGCCCTTAGCGGAGCGGACTCGACTCGCCGGACGGGGCCCGCGGGTCGTCGGGATTCAGTTGGTGCGCAGGGTCAGCCCGGGATGCGCGGCCAGGACGTCGGTGATCGGGACCGCCGACAGTCGCGGAGCATATCCGTTCTCGCGGGCCACGGAGTCGGCGTTCGCGCAGGTTCCGGTCTCGGCGACGTTGGACGCACTCGAGATCCCCAGGGCCTTGTCGCCCGAGAACACGACGCCTCCGCTGTCACCGGGCAGGGCACAGAGGTCGACGGTGAACGCGTTGGCGATGGTGCGAGACCCGGACACGTCGATCATCGCGCCGACCTCGGAGACGGTGCCACAGGAGAAGCCGGTGCGGAATCCGGTCTTGCAGGCCTTCTGCCCGACCACGGGGTCCGCGGTACCGGTGATCGCCTGCGTGGTGTCGGGTCCGCTGCCGACCAGGTTGGTGCGGAAGCGGTCGGCGAACTCGGGGTCGACGGCCACGAGCGCGGTGTCGATCAGGTCCTTCGTGGTCCGCGTCATGGTGCCGAACTCCTCGCCGTCGGCCAGGGCGGCGCGGGTGCCGTCGGCGCCGGCACAGTGCGCGGCGGTGACGACGACCGGCTTGCCGTCGAGTTCACCGTTGAACCCGGTGGAGCACTCGAGGATCCCGCCCGGGACCCCGACGGCGTAGGCGGTGCCGCCGATGACGGGCCCGGTCGGCGCCGGACCGTCGGCGCGGGTCTGATTCTCGGGGACCGGGGTGACGGGGTTGTCCATCGTCTGGCTCATCCCGTCGATGACGGAGCCGGTCCCCGGGGTCAGCCCGGCGAGCAGCTCGACGATCGTGCGCATCGGGCCCTCCGGGATCACACCGGCCTGGTTGAGCAAGGCGAGGCTGCCGAGGGAACCGGAATCGCCGCCGGCTCCGGCCTCCGCCTCGGCGCGGGGGGTGGCGGGAACGATCCCGTCAATGGTCGGCTCGCCGTCGGACTGGGTCCCGCCGCCCTCGCTCCCGAACGGCGCGGTGTCCCCGGCGGGGTCCGGGGCCTCGGTCATGTCGATGACGGCGAGGTCCTTCAACTGCGCGGTGAGGTTGCCCAGCTGCGCCGCCTCCCCGCCCCGGGTCTCGACGACCACGGCGTTGCGGGTGGGGTCCACCCGCACGCCGGTCACCAGGGCGCCGAGGTCCTCGGGGAGGTCTTCGACGATCCCGCTCACCTGCCGCTCGCGGGCGGCGAGCTCTTCCGTGGTCATGGCCACGTCCTGCACGGTGAACCCGGCGTCCGCGGCCTCGGCGCGAAGTTCGTCCCCGGCCTCGCCCGCGACAACCCCCACCAGTCCCGTACCGCCCTCGTCCAACCACACACCGCCGAAGGACTCGCGGAAAGCCTGTTCCCAGCGGGGTCGGGCCTCGGCGAGGCGCTCGCCGATCCCGGCCTGGTCGAGGAACTGCTCGGGGGTCAGTCCGAGATCCCGGCGCAGTGCCTCGACCAGGGAGCTCAGCTGCGGTCCGAGGGCGTCGTCGAGTGAGGGGAGCGTCTGCGTGGCCGCGGGCGCGGGGGCCGCGGGGGTCGGCGTCGGGGCCGCTCCGGCGGGCGTCGCGGTGACGACCAGGGCCGCGGTGGCGATGAGGGCTGCGAGCGTGGAGGTGGTGCGCATGATGGCCTTCCGTAATGCACGGGTGGACGACTTCAGGTCGACCAGTCGCGGCCAAGATTACGGAGATGTGATTACTGAGTCCAGTGTGACACGTGTGATTAGTGGGATTCGTGTGTCACGAGGCGCCCACCTGTAGTCCGGGGAAGCGGGCGGCGATCGACCCGACCGTCACGCCGACCATCATGGGGACGGCTCCGATACGTGCGAGGTCGGTGCGGGCGTCCTGGCAGCTCGGGTAGGGCTGGCCTCTGCTGTCGAAGGCGTTGGACAGACTCGTCACGGCCACCGCCCGCGTCTCGGAGAACACCACCCCTCCGCTGTCTCCTGAGATCGCGCACAGGTCGATCTCAACGTTCGTGGTGCCGCCGGGGAATGCCGAGTCGACGCCGGACACCTTCCCGCACGTGTATCCGGTGCGTTGGCCGTACTTGCAGAGGACCTGACCCACGACCGGCGACTGGGTGCCGGACAGCGCGAGGGGCAGGGCGCCGGCCCCGAGGACGTGGGAGTTGCGAAAGCGCGGCTGGTCCTCCGGGTCGACGGTGATCAGCGCCGCGTCGAGGGCCTCGTCGGCCTCAGCGGCCGTGAACGCCCCGAGCCTGGGGGGCGAGGACCCTTCCGAGATAGTCCCCGGGAGGAAGGCGGGCCGTGACGTCGCCGGGTCGGTGAAGGAACTGCAGTGGGCCGCGGTGATGTTGACGACCCGCCCGTCGCGGATCCCGTTGAAACCGAGCGAGCACCAGTTGGCGTACGGGCCGGAGGGGGAGCTGACCAACACCCGCGTCCCGCCCACCAGGGAATCCGGGAGCAGCGTGGCGGGGGGCTGGGTGGTGGGGGGCGCGTCGGGAAGGGTCGCCGTCGACGACCCGACCGAGCCCTGGGCGGGCCGGAACCCCGCGGACCGCACGCCGGCCCCGAGGTCCGCCGGGGGTCGGGGGACGGCCGCGGAGTCCTCCACCACCACCGTGACGTCGCCGGTGGAGGGGTCCACGTCGATCGTGGTGACCGCGTCCCGTTGTCCCGGGGGCAGGGAATCCGCCCAGGCCTGCACCCGGTCGGCCGTCTCGTCCAGTTCCCGGGCCGGGGCGGGGGCGGAACGCACGGTGAACCCGCGGGCACGTGCGTCCTGCGTGAGCAGATCCACGCCGTCGGCGCCGTGTACCACCGCCACCTGGCCGGTGGCCCCCACAATGCGGACGCCGGCGAAGGCGGTGGGGAAACGGACCGTGTAGTCGTCCGAGGCCGCGGACAGCCGTTCGGCCAGCGCGGACTGCTCCCGGAAATCCCCCCGGGTGGCCCCGAGCTCCGCGAGCGCGCCCTCGAGGGAGTCGTGTTCGGTGGCACTCGTCGCGCGGGAGTCGTCCGACGCCGGGGTCCCGTCCCGGGGATCGGCCTGGGCGGCGACGGGCGCGGTGACCACCGCGACGGTGAGCAGGGCACCGACGCCCCAGAGGCGCGGGCGGGTCAGGTGTCGCATGAAGGTGGTGGTCCTCTCGCCGGTGGGACCGGCCGGGTCCGCAGACGTAGATCGTAGAGCCGGATCCGCCTCGGCGACGGGTTTCGGCCCGGGGAGTCCGCGGTGGGGTCCGCCGCGGGCTGACTCGGAGATCCGCCCGGACTGGAGCTAGGCTGCGGCACGGCGATGACGCGGCCCGAGGCCGTGGTGCCATCCCTGTGACAGCAGTCCGATGTGTCGCCCAGTTCGAGTGACCCGCAGACCGGAGGTCCCATGTCCGACGCCGACGCCGCACTTCACGAGGCGCTCGAGACCGTGGTGCGACGCAATCCCGGTCAGAGACTCTTCCGCCAGGCCGTGCACGAGGTGCTCGAGTCACTCGCTCCCGTGGTCAAGCAGCACCCCGAGTACGTCGAGGGCGGCATCCTCAAGCGGATCATCGAGCCCGAGCGCGTGGTGTCCTTCCGCGTGCCGTGGGTCGACGACTCGGGAGTGATCCAGGTCCAGCGCGGGTTCCGTGTGCAGTTCAGCTCCGACCTCGGCCCGTACAAGGGCGGTCTGCGGTTCCACAAGTCCGTCGACGAGGACACCCTGAAGTTCCTCGGCTTCGAGCAGGTCTTCAAGAACGCGCTCACCGGCCTCGGGCTCGGCGGAGGTAAGGGCGGTTCCGACTTCGACCCCCACGGTAGGAGTGACGGCGAGGTCATGCGCTTCTGCCAGTCGTTCATGGCCGAACTCGCCCATCACATCGGGGCGGACCTCGACGTGCCGGCCGGCGACATCGGTGTGGGCGCCCGCGAGATCGGGTACATGTACGGCCAGTACCGCAAGGTCACGGGCCGCACCGAGGCCGGAGTGATCACCGGCAAGGGGATCGGCTACGGGGGATCCTGGGCGAGGACCGAGGCCACGGGCTACGGACTCGTCTACTACGTCCGCGAGATGCTGCGCGAGACCGACTTCAGCCTCGAGGGCTCACGCGTGGTGGTCTCCGGTTCCGGCAACGTCGCGCTGTACGCGGCCAGGAAGGCCACCCAGCTCGGCGCGAAGGTCGTGGCCTGTTCGGACAGTTCCGGGTACGTGCTCGACGAGGCCGGCCTGGACCTCGACCTGCTGGCCGACGTCAAGGACGTCCGTCGCGAACGCCTCTCCGTCTACGCCCGGGAGAGGGGCGACTGCGAGTTCGTCGAGGACCGCCCGGTGTGGGAGGTCGCGTGCGACATCGCGCTGCCGTGTGCCACCCAGAACGAGCTCGACGGCGACGCCGCACGGACTCTCGCGGCACACGGATGCCGGGTGGTGGCCGAGGGTGCCAACATGCCGTGCACCGAGGAGGCGATCGAGGTGATCCAGGCGAGCGACATCCTCTTCGGTCCCGCCAAGGCCGCCAACGCCGGCGGCGTGGCCACCAGCGGCCTGGAGATGCGGCAGAACGCGGGCCGCCTCCAGTGGGACTTCGAGCGGGTCGACTCCGAGCTCGACCGCATCATGACCAACATCTACGCGACCACCGCCGCGACCGCCGAGGAGTACGGCGTCCCGGGAGACCTCCTCGCCGGCGCCAACATCGCCGGGTTCCGCCGGGTCGCCGATGCCATGTTGGCACAGGGTGTCATCTAGCGCAGGGTGTCATCTAGCGCAGGGTGCCGTCTGGTGCAGCGCGTCATCTGATCCGTCCGGGGCAGGCGGCCGCACCTCGTCGTCGTCGTTCGTCGTTCGTCTTCTCCCTGCCACTCTTCCCGTTGAGTCGGGTGGGCTCACATAATTGTGTGAGTTGGATCACTCCGGGAATTGATGTGGGGCCTCCCGGGTTGTAGAAGGCGTCAAACCTCAGCGAGTCGGACTCAACTCGGGTTGACGACGCCACCGCCGACAGGCAGTGTGGAGTCACTGATCCGAGCCTTGAGCCGGGTCTGCTTAACAACCAGAGTTTTCACGACCACCCCGTCCGCGCGGTACGAGCGCGGAGAGAAGGAGAACATCATGGGACGTGCAGTCGGTATCGACCTCGGCACCACCAATTCCTGCGTCGCCGTCCTCGAGGGCGGCGAGGCCAACGTGATCGCCAACGCCGAGGGGTCGCGCACGACCCCGTCGGTGGTCGCGTTCGCCAAGAACGGCGAGGTCCTCGTGGGTCAGCCGGCCAAGAACCAGGCGGTCACCAACGTCGATCGCACCATCCGCTCGGTCAAGCGCCACATCGGCACCGACTGGAAGTCGGACTCGATCGACGACAAGAACTACACCCCGCAGGAGGTCAGCGCGCGCACGCTGCAGAAGCTCAAGCGCGACGCCGAATCCTACCTCGGTGAGGACGTGACGGACGCCGTCATCACCGTCCCCGCCTACTTCAACGACGCCCAACGTCAGGCCACCAAGGACGCCGGCCAGATCGCCGGGATGAACGTCCTGCGCATCGTCAACGAGCCCACCGCGGCCGCCCTGGCCTACGGGCTGGACAAGGGCGACAAGGAGCAGACCATCCTGGTCTTCGACCTCGGTGGCGGTACGTTCGACGTCTCCCTGCTCGACATCGGCGACGGCGTCGTGGAGGTCCGCGCGACCTCGGGCGACAACCACCTCGGTGGCGACGACTGGGACCAGCGGATCGTCGACTGGCTGGTCGAGAAGTTCAAGGCTCAGAACGGCATCGACCTCACCAAGGACAAGATGGCGCTCCAGCGTCTGCGTGAGGCGGCCGAGAAGGCGAAGATCGAGCTGTCCAGCGGACAGTCCACCTCGATCAACCTGCCGTACATCACGGTCGACGCGGACAAGAACCCGCTCTTCCTCGACGAGACGCTGTCGCGCTCGGAGTTCCAGAGGATCACGCAGGACCTGCTCGACCGGTGCCGCAAGCCGTTCCAGGCCGTCATCAAGGACGCCGGGATCGCCGTGTCCACCATCGACCACGTCGTGCTGGTCGGCGGCTCGACCCGGATGCCGGCGGTGTCCGACCTGGTCAAGGAGCTGACCGGTGGGAAGGAGCCCAACAAGGGCGTCAACCCGGACGAGGTCGTGGCCGTGGGTGCCGCGCTGCAGGCCGGCGTGCTCCGCGGTGAGGTCAAGGACGTGCTCCTGCTCGACGTGACCCCGCTGTCGCTGGGCATCGAGACCAAGGGCGGCGTGATGACCAAGCTCATCGAGCGCAACACGACCATCCCCACCAAGCGCTCGGAGACCTTCACCACGGCGGACGACAACCAGCCGTCGGTGCAGATCCAGGTGTTCCAGGGTGAGCGCGAGATGGCGGCGCAGAACAAGCTGCTCGGCTCGTTCGAGCTCGCGGGTATCGCCCCGGCGCCGCGCGGCGTGCCGCAGATCGAGGTCACCTTCGACATCGACGCCAACGGCATCGTCCACGTGACAGCCAAGGACAAGGGCACCGGCAAGGAGAACACGATCATCATCCAGGACGGCTCGGGCCTGTCCAAGGAGGAGATCGACCAGATGATCAAGGACGCCGAGGCCCACGCGGAGGAGGACCACAAGCGCCGCGAGGAGGCCGACGCCCGCAACCAGGCCGAGTCCACGATCTACCAGACGGAGAAGTTCGTCGCGGAGAACGAGGACAAGGCCCCCGCGGACAAGAAGGAGTCCCTCCAGGCCGCGATCGCGGAGGCCAAGACCGCGCTCGAGGGCTCTGACGTCGAGGCCATCAAGGCAGCGGTGGAGAAGGTCAACACCGAGGCCCAGGCCGTCGGCCAGGCCATCTACGAGGCCTCCGCCGCCGAGGGCGCCGAGGCCGGCGAGGGCGCGACCAGCGGGTCTGCCGACGACGACGTCGTCGACGCCGAGGTCGTGGACGAGGACGAGCCGAAGGGGGACGACAAGTGACGGACCCGAACGGAGTGCCCGATCCGGGCGACCCCGACGCCACCGACGAGGAGGCCGTGGACGAGAAGTTCGTCCAGGACGACCCGGTGGCGCCCGAGGCCGAGATCGTGGCCGAAGGTGCGACCGACGTCGAGACCGGTGAGGTCGAAGCGGCGCCCGACGACGACGAGACCCCCCGAGGTGAGTTCCAGTGACCACACCACACGCGGACGGTCCGGAGACGGACAAGGCCGCCTGGGCCGGCGGTGACGCAGAGGACGTGGCCGCCGCGCAGGCGGCCGACGAACAGGCCGGGGCCGAAGCAGACGAGACGGTGGAGGGCGAGATCGTCGACGACGACCCGGCCCCGACCGACGGCACCGGCCCGGTGGGCGCAGGGGATGCGCCCGCCGACGACGCCACCGCGGCGCTCCAGGCGCAGCTCGACGAGCGGACCGCGGATCTGCAGCGAGTCTCGGCGGAGTTCGCCAACTACCGCCGGCGCGTCGAGCGGGACCGCCAGGCCATCATCGACACCGCCAAGGGCTCGGTCCTGACCGAGCTGCTGACGATCGTCGACGACCTCGAGCGGGCACGGGCGCACGGGGACCTGGAGGAAGGGCCGCTCAAGGTCTTCGCCGACAGGGTCCACGCGGTCCTGACCTCCCAGGGCGTCGAGGCCTTCGGCGAGGAGGGCGACGCGTTCGACCCGGCGGTCCACGAGGCGGTGCAGGACGAGTCGGAGGGCTCCGAGCCCGTGCTCGGCACGGTCCTTCGCAAGGGCTACCGCCACGGCGAGCGGACCCTGCGGTCGGCGATGGTCACCGTCCGCTGATCCGCACACCGGCGGCCGAGGTGAAATAGTAGGAACTGAGAAGAGTACGAGCTGATGAGGAAAGGAGGCGTCTGGTGAGTCAGCGCGAATGGGTCGAGAAGGACTACTACGCCGAACTGGGCGTCTCCAAGTCCGCCAGCCAGGACGAGATCCGGAAGGCGTACCGCAAGCTCGCGAGCGACAACCACCCGGACAAGAACCCGGGGAACACGTCTGCCGAGGAGAAGTTCAAGCGGGTCGGCGAGGCCAACAGCGTCATCGGTGACCCCGCCAAGCGCAAGGAGTACGACGAGTTCCGGGCCCAGGTCTCCTCGGGCGGATTCGGCGGCTTCGCGCCTCCCGGTGGGAGCAGGTTCACCACCACCACCGGCGGCGGCGACTTCGACATCGGCGACATCTTCGGTGGTCCCGCGGGTGCCGGCGGCGCCGGAGGGTTCTCCGACCTGTTCGGCGGCCTGTTCAACCAGGGCCGCGGAACAGGACCGGGAGCGGGAGCGGGCCGCGGTCGGGCGCAGCGGCCGCAGGGCGGGCAGGACGTCGAGACGGCCCTGACCCTGTCGTTCCGCGAGGCCGCCCTGGGCGAGACGGTGCAGATCCGGCTCTCGTCCGCCTCGCCGTGCCTGACCTGCCACGGAAGCGGTGCCCGTCCCGGGACCAGCCCCAAGGTCTGTGGCACCTGCCACGGCGCCGGGGTCACCCAGCGCTCGCAGGGGGCGTTCGCGTTCGCCGAGCCCTGCACGGACTGCGGCGGCACGGGGTCCAAGATCGACGACCCGTGCCCGGACTGCTCCGGGAGCGGGGTCACCGACCGCGCCCGCACCATCAACGTCAAGGTGCCAGCCGGCGTGCAGGACGGCCAACGCATCCGGCTCTCGGGCCAGGGTGAGGCAGGGTTCCGCGGCGCGCCCTCTGGTGACCTGTACGTGACCGTCACCGTGCAGAAGGACGCGGTGTTCGACCGCGACGGTGCCGACCTGCTGGTGGACCTGCCCGTCTCCTACCCGGAACTGGTGCGCGGGGCCCAGGTGTCGGTGCCCACGCTGACCGGCCGGGTGACCGTCAAGGTCCCGGTGGGGTCGCGCGACGGCCAGATCCTGCGGGTCCGGGGCCGCGGCATCGCACGCAAGTCCGGAACCGGGGACCTCAAGGTGACCCTCCGGGTGGCCACGCCCCCCGCCGGGATGGCCGAGGCCGAGCTCGCCGCGTACGACGACGCGCTGCGGGCGGCGGGCTTCGATCCACGGTCGGGCTGGGCCGGGTCGGCATGACCCCCCGGCGGGACGTCGGGGACCTGGGCCCCGATGACAGCGTCCTGGTGATCTCCGTCGCCGCGGAGCTCTCGGGACTGCACGCCCAGACCCTGCGCACCTACGACCGACTCGGGATCGTCACGCCCGAACGCACCACCGGGGGCGGACGCCGCTACTCCCTGCGCGACGTGGCCCTGCTCCGCGAGGTGCAGAGGCTCAGCCAGGACGAGGGGGTCAACCTCGCGGGGATCAAACGGATCATCGAGCTGACCAACCAGGTCGACGCCCTGCGCGGTCGGGTCTCCGAGCTGATGGACGAGGTCGCCGAGCTCCGGCGGGCGGCGGGTACGGCCGGCCGGTCCAGGGGCGAGCTCGTGCACGTGCCCAGATCGACCTCCGTCGTGGTGTGGCGGCCCCGGCGCGAGCGGGACGACCACCGCTGACCCGGTGATCGCCGGTCCCGTGCGAGTGGTGTCGCCAGAACGCCGGGCCGGGTTCACCCGGGCGTCTCCTCGGCACCGTCTGCGCATCATTTCGTGGCCATAGCCTGACCTCGCCCCGGGCCGGGACGTGGCATCGCCCTGATGTGACTCCGCGTGGCCGGGTTCGCCACCCCGAAACGGAGTCCAACAGATGGAACGCCCCACCCCCAGACGCCACCGCCGGGCAGTCGCACTGTCGACGACGGCCGTCCTCGCAGCGGCACTCGCGCCTGTCACCGCATCACCCGTGGCCTCCGCCCAGGAGGCGCACACGCTGCTCATCACCGAATACGTCGAGGGCACTTCGTTCAACAAGGCGATCGAGGTCACCAACACGGGCGAGTCGCCCGTCGATCTGTCCGGGTACCTGGTCGAGGTGTACAACAACGGTTCCACCTCCACCTCCTCGAACGATGGCCTCGCCGGGACCCTCGCGCCCGGCGCCTCGTTCGTCTACGGCAGCTCGCGAGCGGTGTTCACCGTGGACCAGGGCACCGGGGCGGGACTGTGGAACGGCGACGACGCGATCGTCCTCCGCGCCACCGACGGCGGCGTCGTGGATTCGTTAGGCCAGGTCGGGTTCGACCCCGGCGCCGCCTGGACCAGCGGTGACGTGAGCACCCTGGACCGCACTCTTCGTCGCGCGGTGGACGGCGTCCCGGACACCGACCCGTCGGACGTGTTCGACCCGGCCGCGCAGTGGACCTCGATGCCCGTAGACACCGTCGACGGGCTCGGCAGCTGGCCGGACGGTGACCCCGGCGAGGAGGAGCCGCCGGTCGAGGAGCCCACCGGTGAGTGCGGGGACGCGGCCGCCGCCGTGGGCGCCGTCCAGGGACCGGGTGCGCAGTCCCCGATGGCCGATCAGTCCGCCACCGTCGAGGGCGTCGTGGTGGGCGACATGCAGACCGGCGGCTTCGGCGGCTACTACCTGCAGGATGGTGGGGACGGCGACGCCGCCACGTCGGACGGGGTCTTCGTCTACTCCGAGACCCCCGCGGTGTCGGTGGGGGACCGGGTGCGGTTGACCGGAACGGTCTCCGAGTACTTCGGCATGACCCAGATCCGGCCGACCTCGAGCGAGGTGTGTTCGACCGGCCAGGTGCTCCCCGCGCCGACCGAGGTCTCCCTGCCGATCGCGGACCGCGGCTCGCTCGAGCAGTACGAGGGCATGCGGGTGACGCTGCCGCAGCAGGTGACGATCATCGAGGCGTTCAACTACGACCGCTACGGCCAGATCACCGTCTCCACCGGCCGGCAGTTCCAGCCCACCAACCAGTTCGAGGCGGGCACGCCCGAGGCGCGCGCGCTGGCGCAGGCCAACGCGGCGGACCGGATCATCATCGACGACGGCCGGGGCGTCCAGAACCCGGACCCGGCGATCCATCCGGACGGCGCGGAGTTCACGATCGACCACCGTTTCCGCATGGGTGACCACCTCGACGGCGTGACCGGCGTGCTCGACTACCGCTTCGACGCGTGGGCCGTCCAGCCCACGCAGGGCGCCACCCACACCGTCGCCAATCCCCGTCCGACGGCGCCGGCTCTCGAGGCACCGCTCACCGTGGCCGGGGCCAACGTCCTCAACTACTTCACCACCCTGCGCTCGGACGACCGGAACGCCCGCGGCGCCCTCACCGCCACCGAGTTCGAGCGCCAGGAGGACAAGATCGTCGCCATGCTCGCGGGCCTCGACGCCGACGTGGTGGGGCTCACGGAGATCGAGAACAACGACGACGTCGCCCTCCGAGCCCTGGTCGGCGCACTCAACGCCCGGGTCGGCGAGGGAACCTACCGCGCGCTGGAGACCGGTCGGCTCGGTACCGACGCCATCACCACGGCGTTCATCTACAAGCCCGCCGCCGTGACCCCCGAGGGTGACTTCAAGGTCCTGGACGAGACCGTCGACCCCCGTTTCGTCACCAGCAAGAACCGACCGGCCCTGGCCCAGGTGTTCACCGACACCACCTCCGGCGAGGACCTGACCGTGGTGGTCAACCACCTCAAGTCCAAGGGCTCGGCCTGCACCGATCTCGGCGACCCGGAGGACCCGGACGGCCAGGGCAACTGCAACAGGGTGCGTACCAACGCCGCCCGGGCACTCGCGGACTGGCTCGAGAACGACCCGCAGCTTGCGGCGTCGGGACACTCGCTGGTGATCGGTGACCTCAACTCCTACGCGAAGGAGGATCCGATCCTCGCCCTGAACGAGGCCGGTTACGTCGACGCGATCGGTCAGCACGTCGGCCCCGAGGTGTATTCCTATGTCTTCGACGGCCAGCTCGGCTACCTCGACCACGCCCTGGCCAGTGCCGGGCTCGCCGGGCACGTCACCGACGTGACCGTGTGGACGAACAACTCCGACGAGCCGGACCTGATCGACTACTCCATGGAGTTCAAGAAGGACGCCCAGGACATGATCTACGCACCGGACACCTACCGGGCCTCCGACCACGATCCCGTCCTCGTGGGTCTCGACCTCTCCGATGACGGTGGCCCGCAGGAGCCCACCGACCCCCAGGAACCGGGTACCGGTTCGCTCTCAGGGTTCACCGGGTCGATCGCCACCGCGCTGCGCTCGCTGTTCGCCGGTTCGTCGGCGTAGTCGCCACCACGCAGGAACCCGGCCCGGACGGACCGTTGTCGCCGTGTCCTTCGACGTCGGTCGAATTGTTATAGGTAATCCTTACCTTATATATTGATCCGATGACGTTCGTGCGGGTAGGACACACCGGGCGCGTCGGGGGACTCGCGAGGGCTTTCGCCGCCCGTGGTCGAGCAGTGGCCGTGATCGCCGACGAGACCACCCTCACCCATGCTGACCTCGCGAGACGCATCTCCGACCGCGCGGGCGACTACCCGGCGGTGGAGACCGGCCGTCGGATCATCGGCCTGGTCGCGGGCAACACCGTGGAATTCCTCGTCGACTACCTCGCCGCCTACGAGGCCGGGCACGTCGTGCTCCTCCTGCCCCCGCACTCGGCGGCGACCCGCGGGCTCGTCGACAGTTGGCGCCCGGACGTCCTGGCGGGCGACGGCAGGGCCGTCCCGGCCGCCGCGCACCGCACGCCACCGCGTCACGAGCTCCATCCGGACCTGGCACTGCTGCTGAGCACCTCGGGCTCCACCGGATCGCCCAAGCTCGTGCGGCTCTCGTCGAGGTCGGTGCTGGCCAACGCGCGCTCGATCTCGGAGTACCTGGGAATCGTGCCGCAGGACCGGGCAATCACCACCCTCCCCCCGCACTACTGTTACGGCCTGTCGGTGATCCACAGTCATCTGCTCGAGGGCGCGTCCGTGGTGCTCAACGAGGACTCCGTGGCGAGCCCGGAGTTCTGGGAGCGTGCCGGTGCACACGGGGTGACGACCCTCGCCGCCGTCCCGCACACGGTGGAACTGCTCGAACGGGTCGGCCTGGACCGGCTGGACCACCTCACCCGACTGCGCTACCTCACCCAGGCCGGCGGACGTCTGGCCCCGGAGAAGGTGCGCACGCTCGCGGGGCGACTCGAGTCCAGGGGTGCCGAACTGGTGGTGATGTACGGCCAGACCGAGGCCACTGCCCGGATGGGATACCTGCCCCCGCACCTGGCCCGCAGCCGGGCCGGGGCCATCGGAATCGCGATCCCCGGCGGAGCCTTCCGGGTGGACCGGCCGCGGGGAACGGATCCCGAGGCCCCCGGGGAGCTGGTCTACAGCGGGCCCAACGTGATGATGGGGTACGCGCGCGACTCCGCCGATCTGGGCCGCGGTCCCGAGCTCACCGAACTACGCACCGGCGACCTGGCGCGGATCGCCCCCGACGGCCTGGTGGAGATCGTGGGCCGGATGGGGCGCGAGGCCAAGATCTTCGGCCACCGGATCGACCTCGGGCGGGTCGAGGCCGCGCTCGCCGACCGCGGCGTGGACGCCTGGTGTGTGGGTGAGGCGGACCGGCTGGTGGTGGTGACCCGGGCGGGGAACGACGACGAGCCCGCGGACACCCCGACCGCCGCCGGCCCCGGGGTCGGCGGACTCGCCGCCGCCGCCGCGTCGTCCTCGGGACTGCCCGCCTCGGCGGTCGAGGTCATGGTGGTGGACGAGCCGCCGCGCACCCCGGCGGGCAAGGTCGACCAGATGGCCCTGCGCGAGCTCGTCGCCGCGCGGGACCGGGCGGGGACCGCGGGCGCCGCCGGACCGCCCGGAGCGCTCATCGCCCACGCCCTCGGCCTGGACCCGGAGGAGATCGACCCCGACGCCAGCTTCGTCGACCTCGGCGGCGATTCCTTGACCTACGTGGTGCTGTCCACGCGGCTCGAGGACCGGGTGCCGGGCCTCCCGCGTGACTGGCACCTGCACCCGATCCGGGAACTGGACGAACTGGCCCGGGCGGCCGTTCCCCCCGCATCCCGCTGGTGGGCACCGTGGCGGGCCTGGGCGCGGGTGGACACCTCCGTCGTGCTGCGCGCGCTGTTCATCCTCATGATCGTCGGTTCCCACACGCGCGCCATCGCCGTCATCGGTGGCGCCCACGTCCTGGTGGCCCTGACCGGGTATTCGCTGGCCAGGTTCCGGCTGCACTCGGAGCAGGCCCGCGAACGCGCCCGCGGGGTCCTGCGCACGGCCGGGCGGATCGCGATACCGGCGGTGCTCTGGCTGTTGATCGTCACCCCTCTCACCACCCGGTACCACTGGTATTCGCCGCTGCTGGCCACCAACGTCTTCGGCCCCCGCTCCTGGTGGGAGGACCGCTGGTGGAACCCGTGGCAGATGTGGTTCATCGAGGCCGTGGTCTACGCGCTGCTCGGGGTGGCGGCGCTCATGGCGATCCCCGCGGTGAGCCGCCTCGACCGGCGGTGGCCGCTCGCGCTACCGGCCACGCTCGTGGCCGCCGGACTCACCGTGAGGTTCGGGCTGATCGACCTCGGTGGCGGCCCACAGGTCTGGTACTCGGCGCCGGCCGTGCTGTGGCTCTTCGGTCTGGGCTGGGCCATCGAGCGCAGCGCCACCGGTGGGACACTCTGGCCGCGCCTCGGATGCTCGGCGGTGGCCCTGCTGTGCGTGCCGGGGTGGTTCGGTGACCCGGGGCGCGAACTGGTCATGGTGGCCGGGCTGCTCGCGCTCATCTGGATCCCGTCGGTGCGGCTGCCGCGACCGGTGGCACGGGCGCTCACCCCGCTCGCCGCGGCGTCCCTGTTCATCTACCTCACCCATTTCCTGGTCTACCCCCCGATCCGCGACGCCGGTCACCCGTGGCTGTCCTTCGCCGCGTCGATCGTCGTGGGGATGGCCGTGTGGATGCTCTGGGAATGGAGTGCGCGCGTGGCCCGGCGATCCGCACCGAGGGCGGCCCGGGCGCTCCGGCGCGGGTAACGTCGGGGAAGGCCAGAGCCCAGCCGGAGGCCACCCGCCCCCACCCCCAGAGCTCCCGAGCCCCAGGAGGACCGCCGTGCGCATCGCCGCAGCCCAGATCCTGTCCGGACGCGACCCGGCCGACAACCTCCGACTGGTCCGCGAGGCGGTGTCCGAGGCGGCCGCCCACCGGGCCCGGATCGTGGTGCTCCCCGAGGCCACCATGCGCGCCTTCGGGGCCGGCAGGCTGGACGAGATCGCCGAACCCCTCGACGGCCCGTGGGCGACCGGGGTCGCCGAGATCGCTCGTGAACACGGTGTCCTCGTCGTCGTCGGCATGTTCACGCCCGGCGAGGGCGGCCGTGTCCGCAACACCCTCCTGGTCACCGGCCCCGCCGGGGGCGGCGAGGAGCTCCACCTGGGCTACGACAAGATCCACCTGTTCGACGCGTTCGGGTTCGCCGAGTCCGACACCGTCGAGCCCGGCGACTCCACCCGCGTGATCACCGTCGACGGCGTCGGGATCGGGCTGAGCGTCTGCTACGACATCCGTTTCCCCGGCCAGTACCGCGAGCTCGCGGCCGCCGGCGCACGGGTGACGATCTGCGCAGCGTCGTGGGGGTCGGGCCCCGGCAAGATCGACCAGTGGCAGCTGCTGGCCCGGGCCCGCGCGCTGGACGCCACCACGTTCCTCGTCGCCGTGGGCCAGGCGGACCCCGAGGCCGAGGGGGCGCAGGTCACGCGCGGCGCCCCCACCGGCGTGGGCCACTCCATGCTGGTCGGGCCGGACGGGACCGTGCGCGACGAGGCGGGGCCCGGCGCGGGGCTGGTGATGTTCGAGATCGACGACGACGAGGTGACCGACATCCGGAAGGCGATCCCGGTGCTCGCCAACGGCAGGGTCACCGAGACACCGGCCACCGAGACACCGGCCACCGAGGAGTCGGCCATCGAGGGGTCGGCCGAGGAGGCAGGACAGTGACCGGGCCACGCGACGGCAGCGCAGGCGGCGGGGGCGAGGCCGACCCGCCCACCGAGCCGAACCCATCCGTGGATCCGCCGACGCAGCAGATCCCGCCCGCGGACCCGCCGACGCAGCAGATGCCGCCCGCCGATCCGCCGACCGAGCATCTCCCGCCGGTCGAGGGCGAGGGGACCGGTACCGCGTGGTCGCAGTACCCCGCCGGCCCCGCGGCGGCGGCGCCCACGGGCAGTTACCCCACCGGCGGCTACCCGACCGGCGACATTCCCCCGCAGGCCAACGTGCCTCCGCCGGGAGACGTCCCACCCCCGGCCGACGGTGGCGGCGATGACCGGGACGACGACGGCGGTGGCGGGGGCGCGACCCCGTGGATGATCGTCGCGATGCTCCTCGCGGTGGTGCTGGTGGCCGGGCTGATCGTCTGGCTGGTCAACGCCACCGGCGGCGACCGGGAACCCGTGGCCATACCCACGACCACCACCGCCACGGCCACCCCGACCCCGCGCACCACGCCGAGCCCGACCACACCCACCACCACCGGCCCGCCCGGCGTGGCCGAGCGGTGCTCCCCGGGATTCGTGGCCGAGGAGCTGGGCGACGACACGACCGTGCGCGAGTGCGACGGGCGGTTCCTGCTGGTCAGCGGCGAGGGCGGCGACCTCGAACTGCTGTCCTGGCAGGGCGACTCCTGGGAGTTCCTGGCGGAGCCCTCGTCCGATGTGTGTCGCGAGCAGCTGGAGCAGCTGGGCGTGCCGGATCAGTTCCGCCGCGTCTTCCAGCCCTGCCAGGCGCCCACACCCAGCCCGACCACACCCAGCCCGACCACGCCCAGCCCGACCACCCCGGCGACCACGCCTGCGAGCCCGACCCCGCCCACGGCTTCCACGACCGTGACCACGCCCCCCGCGCCACCGGCGGACCCGGGCGCCGGTGGGGTCGAGGAGGGCGCGGCCGCAGGCGACGAGGCTGCAGACGACGACACCGAAGACGGAGACGGCGAGCGCACCGGCGGTGCCGCCGAGGAGGCCTGACCTTCCGCCCGGCCTGGCACGACCCTGCCCGCTCACGCGCGCAACTCCTGCAGACGATCACGATATTTCGTGGGCGTCTGCAGGAGTTGCGCGCGTGTATCCAAAGAGGTCGAACACCGGGTTTGCTCGAGGTGCCGGCGGCGACCGTTCCGCGATGCGCCCGTCGACCTACCTCAGGTTGGTGCTACGGGTATGCGTGGCCTGAGCTTTGGGTTACGCCCCGGGGGTGGACAGGGCCAGAGAGCCGAGACTGCCACTGACCGAGGAACTCCATCCCGGGGTCACGGGCTCGGTCGGGATGCTGTCGGGTTGCCATCCTGCGTAGAGGGTCAGGTCCTCGGTGACGGGAAGCTCGGAGTTGAAGAGGGTCTCCAGCTCGGGCGTGGTGTGCCACCCGGTGAAGGTGTACCCCTCGCGTGTCGGGCTTGGAGGCAGTGTCAGCAGCTCGTCTTCCCACGCGGTGACCGGGTCGATGAGAGTGCCTCCGCCGGTGTCGAAGGACACCGCGTGACCGCCGGCGTACGCGCTGTAGCCGAGCCATTCGGGAGTGGTGTACCCCGACTCGGCTGACTGCGCCAGAAACCGGACAGGAAAAGTCACTGTCAATCCGGATGCGGTGCCCAAAGACGGGTCCTCGCTATCGGTCCCGTCTATCGTGGCCGGAGCCGGGCCGGTAAACCGCACCCGCGTCATATCGGCATTGTCTCGGAACGCGCTTGCACCGATTGCGGTAACTCGGGGCGGAATCACCACTGACGTCAACTGATTCCTGGTGAACGCGTAGTCCCCGATTGTGGTGAGGCTGTCGGGAAAGGCTACCGACGTCAACTGATTGGAGCCGAACGCCCCATCTCCGAGAGTGGCGAGGCGTTCGGGCAGGGTTACCGATGTCAACTGGTTGTCGTTGAACGCGTACTCCCCGATTGTGGTGAGGCTGTCGGACAGGGTCAGCGTCGGCAACTGGTTGTAGTAGAACGCGTGGCCCCCGATTGTGGTGAGGCTGTCGGGCAGGGTCACCGACGTCATCCCATTTGCGAAGAACGCCCCGTCCCCAATTGTGGTGAGGCCGTCGGGCAGGGTCACCGACGTCAGATGGTTTTCGGAGAACGCGTGGAATCCGATTGTGGTGAGGCCGTCGGGCAAGGTTATCGACGTCAACTGCTTGTTCTCGAACGCGGAGAGCCCGATGCCGGTGACGGTGTAGTCGGTGCCACCGATCGAGACGGTGTCGGGGATCACCACGACCGACCCGAACCCGGCGTTGTAGTCCGTGGCGGTGGCGCCAGCGCCAGCGCCGTCGGTGTCGACGGTGTAGGTGACGCCATTGAGGATGTTGCTCGCCGGATCAGCGCGTGCGGGCGCGGCCGCGGCGATGGTGAGCATGCTGGCCGCGAGCAGCATTGCGAGTACAAGCGCCAAGTAGCGGTGGAGCGTGGGGGAAGCGGGGAGAATCGGGGTCGACATGGGGTTCTCTCTGACGAGTCGAGCACGTCGTACCACCGGGAACGAAGCGGGGTCGGGGTGCGCTGGGCATGGGTGCGATGAACCATCACACCGGCCCAGCAGCGTGCGCAGGGGCCGAACTATCCGCGATGTGAGCAAACGCTAACACTTGTGGGGGTTAGTGGGTAGCCCTCGCCGCGATTACCGGAGCCGGCAGCGGAATGGGGAGGACGCCAGAGGGGGCCGGGCGCGCGGGCCGCTCTGTGTGGTCGCCCGCGCGGCGTCGTGCTCTGAGAACGAGCGGTCAGGGCCGGTCGTAGCTGATGTTCTCCCGAGGGGTGCCCACCGCGACCATCCCGCGGACGGTCGCCCGCAGCATCTCCGGCGAACCGGACAGCAGCACCTGACGGTCGGCCCACGAGCCCCAGCCGGTCACCACGTCCACGAGCGTCCCGGTCTGCCTCCGGTGCAGGGTCCGGGGCAGTTCCTGCCGCGCTCCCGCCCACCACGGGTCGGTGTCGGACTCGGAGACCGGCTGGATGGTGAGCCACGGCGCGGTGGCGGCCAGGTCGACGAGTGTCGGCAGATCGTAGAGGTCGCCGGGGTGCCGGGCGCCGTAGAACAGGTGCACTCGGGGGTTGTAGGCGTGACGCATCATGTCCAGGATGAGGCAGCGCAGCGGGGCGATGCCGGTGCCGCCGGCCACCATCAGCACGTCGCGGAAGGGTTCGGTGCGGTCCACGTCGAGCATCCCGAGTGGGCGCGCCAGGACCCATCGGTCGCCCACCCCGACGCCGCGGACCAGAGACCCGCTGAGCGCGCCACCGGGGACGTCTCGGACGTGGAACTCGATCTGGCCCGCCGGGTTGGCGGGGATCGACGGGCTCAGCCGGCGCCAGACGCCGGGTGTGTACGGGGTCAGGACGCTGAGGTACTGACCCGGGTGGTAGTCCAGCATCACGTCGGAGATCAGCCTCACCACCACGACGTCGCGGGTCGGCCGGAGTACCTCCACGACGGTGGCGCCGACCCGCGCGGGCCCGTGACCCGCGGCCGCTCCCTCCCGGAGGGCCGTGGACAGCACCCGGTAGGCGGTGTCCATGGTGGTGGCCAGCCGGTCGTCCCAGCCGCGGCCGGCCAGGTGACGCAGGGTGTCGGTCAGGGCCTCGCCGAAGCGCTCGTGGTGGCGGGTCGAGAGCTCGAGCTTGCGGTGGTCGACCCCCAGGTGGCGGGCGAACTCCACCACCCGCTCGACCTCGGCGCGGTCGCCGCGGGCGTTCTCGACGGTCTCGAGCGCCCACGACATCGCGCGGACGAACTCGCCGAGCACCCCGGTGGCGTCGCGGGGGAAGATCTCGCGGAAGTCGGGGTCGATCGCGCGGAGGGCTCGGGCGAACAGTTCGGGGAACCGCGGGTCGGTGAGGAGATCACGCAGCGCCAGCAGCGGGGGAGTCTCCTCGGAGACCGGGACGGGGTCGGTCAGCGGGGTGGCGGTGGGGTCGACCGCCCGGCCGAGGAACGGCGCGAGGTCGATGTCCGAGACGAGGCGCTCGACGTCCGGGGCGGGGAACTCGCCGTCGTCGTCCGCCCCTGGGGTTCTGACCACCTCCACGGCCTCCCTTCCTGCCCTCGGTGTCCGCCGGTGGCCCAGGATAGCCGTCGGTGCGCGTCACCCGTCGGACTCGACCTCCGCCGTCGCCCGGGGCCCGCGGTCAGGAGAACACGGTCAGGAGAACACGGGCGCGGGGTTGCCCGGTGCGGGCAGCGGGACCGGGTTGCCGCTCCAGTCGTCCGGGGCGACGCCGATGCGCATGCGCTGGGGGTGGTGGCCCACGGGGAACTGCGCCACCTCCTCGCCGGTCTCGAAGGACAGGACGCTGACCTTGTCGCTCTTGGCCCAGGACACGAAGCAGTGCTCACCGGTGAGGTCGGTGGTGACCCAGTAGGACTTGAGCCCGGTCGACACCAGCGGACCGTGCTGCATGGTCTCCCGGTCGACGACAGTGGCGTAGTTGCTCATGGTGCCCGCGACGCAGATCTTGGTGCCCTGGGGGTTCATGGAGATCCCGTGGTGTCCGGAGTCCAGCAGGTGGGCCTCCCGGGGCACGTCGCCGGCGGGGGTGATGGGCAGGTCCACGATCCGGGTGATCTTGTCCGCGTCGATGTCGTACTCGATGAAGCCGTGGAAGAACGAGACCTGGAAGTACATGAACTTGTAGTCCGGGGAGAAGGTCATCGGCCGCACACCAATGCTCAGCTCCGGGCGTCCCGCCTCAGCGAGTCGGGCGCGCAGGTCCACGCGCTTGATGACCTGCAGCGTCTCCGCGTCGACGAACTGGAGCACCCGCTCGCCCTTGGTGACGTCGGCCCACGGTTGGTCGAGCGGCGTCCAGACGTTGCCGATCGACTCGTTGACGATCTGGGTTCCGCCCTTGATGTAGGTGTTCTCGTGGGAGTTGTCGCCCGAGGGGAAGGTCCCGATCTCGCGCCCGGTGGCGGTGTCGAGGACGTGGACGACCTTGGCCGTCGATGCGCTCACCGCGACCTGCGTACCGTCCGGGCTCACCGCCATGTGGTCGGCCCGGAATCCCTGGACCGGGAAACGCCAGGCTATCTCGCCCGTGACGATGTCGATCGAGACCACGTCGGCGAAGCTGGGCCGGGACACGATGAGATGCCGGCCGTCCCTGGTCGAGTACATGTCGTCGACGTACTGGTCGTGTCCCTCGCCGACCATCTGGCGGATACCGAGGTACAGGGCGAGACGGGCCGGGTCGCGGTAGATCTCCTTCAGCCGCTCGTTGCGGTCCGGGATGATGTTGATCCGCGCGATCCGCTGGTAGTCCCCGTCCGGCTGCACGGCATCCGCGGTGCCCTCCCAGTTGTTGCCCACCCAGAGGACGTTGCGCAGTCCCGGGGCCGGGTTGACGTAGGGCGACTCGACGGTGGCGGCGGCGGCCGCCGGTGTGGAGACGGCTCCGGCGAGGGCGGTGATCGCCGCGAGCGCGAGGGCCCCGGCGGCTCGGGTGAGGACGGACGGGCGGTTCACGGCGGCTCCCGGGTCAGATGATCTGGACAAGCGTCCGGTTGGCATCTGGAAGTGTACGGAGGCCGCACACCGCGGTCAACGGGTTGCCGGACACCGGATTCCCGGTCTCGTCACCGGCCGAGGGTGATGTCGACTCCCGCGCGGAGTTCGTCCTCCGTGTAGGGGAGCTGCCCGCGACCGGGGATCTCGATCATGTAGATCGGTGCACCGCCGGGGACCTCGCCGAAGTCGAAGGTGAACGTGCAGGAGGACAGGTCGCCGCCGTCGTAGGCGAGGACGGTGCTGCCGATGGGGGAGGCCACGCCCTCGGAGAGGGTGATGCGAGTGCCCTCGCCGATGTCCGAGAGCGTGAGGGGCATGTCGCAGCCGGATCCGTCGCCGGAGACGGGCTCGCCCGGGGAGGACATGACGGTGAAGCGCCCCTCGACGCTGAACGAGGCCCCCGGCGGGCGCTCGGGGGGCTGCGCCGCCTGGGGTGGCAGCGGGTAGTCCGGGCCGCGCCCGGAGTCGGAACCGGGGCCGAACAGGGCGAAACCCAGGACCGCGACGACGACGAGGGCCAGCCCTCCCACGATCGCCGCGGCCGCCGACCTGCCGCTCCCGCGCCCGTCCCGCGGGGCGTCCTCCGTCGGCGGGCCGGAGTTCGGTCGCCAGTCCGGCGGGGGCGGCCCGGGCTGGGTGGTGTCGGGCTGGGTGGTGTCGGGCTGGGTGGTGTCGGGCTGGGTGCCGTCGGGACCCGGCACCGGGGAGGGCAGGGGCCGGGGAGGGTCGCCGTAGCGATAGGTGCCGTCCGGCAGCGGTGGGTAGTGCATCGGCATGACGCGCTCCCTTCGTCGCCCCTGACGGCCCGCACCGGATCGTCGCCCCGGTGCCCCGGTCCTCGGCGATTCTAGTCGGCCGCGAGATGACGGGTTGGTCACAGTGATGGCCCGTGCGCGGGGTGGTGACTGGGCGCGGGGGCGGGTTGTCGGGGAAAGTGGAGGGATGTCTGTCGAGTCACCACGGCCCGCGTCCGCTCCCGAACCGGGCGGGACGCCCCCCGGCGCCGCCGCGGAGTCGGTCCATCATGATCCTGTCGCGGACTCCGATCTGGATCCGAGGTCGCCGGTCCCCGCCCGTCCGGGGCCGCTCGGGATGGTCGGCAACGTCCTCCGCGGCGGGTTGATCGGCATGGCCGAGCTCGTGCCCGGCGTCTCGGGCGGCACGGTCGCGTTGGTGACCGGCGTGTACCCGCGGCTGTTGGACTCCGGCGCCCACGTGGTGGACGGGATGCGCTCGGCCGTCCTGGGCCCCGACCGTCGCGCACGCACGACCGCGGCCTTCCGGCACGTGGACTGGTGGCTCCTGCTGCCGCTGGCGGTGGGCATGCTCGCGATCGTCTTCACCCTGGCCGGGGTACTCAAGGGCTTCGTCGAGGGCAGCCCGGAGATCGCGCGGGGACTGTTCCTCGGCATGGTCGCGGCGAGCATCGCGGTGCCTCTCGGGATGGCGCGGGCGACCCCGGGTGGCCGGAACTGGGTGCTGGGGCTGATCTTCGTGGTCGGCGCGGGTCTGGCGTTCCTGCTGTCCGGTCTGCCGAGCGGGTCGATCAGCGACCCGTCCTACCTGCTGGTGTTCGTGGCCGCGGCGGTGGCGATCTGCGCTCTGGTGCTGCCCGGGGTGTCCGGCTCGTATCTGCTGCTCGCGATGGGCCTGTACGCGCCGACCCTCGGCGCCGTGGACGACCGGAACTTCGCATACCTCGGGGTGTTCGCGCTCGGCGCGCTGGTCGGAATCTCGCTGTTCGTCAAGGTCCTCGATCGACTGCTCGAGGATTTCCGCAAGCCGACGTTGGTCGCCATGGCCGGCCTGATGCTCGGATCGCTGCGGGCGCTGTGGCCGTGGCAGACCGAGGAGGCCGACGTGCTGGCGCCGGGGTCGGACTGGCCGATGGTCTTGGTCGCGATAGCCGCGGGCGTGGTCGTGGTGGGGATCGTCCTGGCGGTCGAACGGTTCTTCGCGGACAGGGCCGCGACCACCGATCCGGACCCGCGGGCCACCGCGCTCGAGGATCGTGAGTAGTCGGTACCGCGGCGCCGGAGGTCAGGAGCGCCCCTGACGGGCGACGTCGAAGACCATCTTCTGTACGCCGTTGCCGTAGGTCTCGTGCTCGGTCAGGACCAGTGGGACGGCGTCGATGTCCGCCGTGCTGAACAGTCGCCTCCCCGCGCCCAGGAGCAGGGGGAAGACCAGTAGGTGGTAGCGGTCGACCAGTCCCGCGTCCGAGAGGGCGTGCCCGAGCGTCGCGCTGCCGTGCACGAGGATCGGCCCGCCCTCGGTCCCCTTGAGCCGGGCCACGTCCTCGACGGATCGCAGGATCGTCGTCTCCCCCCAGTTGTCGGCGAGGTCGTCGGAGGTCAGGGCGGAGGACACCACGTATTTCGGGAGCTCGTTGTACCGGCCGAACTCCTCGGTCATCTCCGGCCACACCGGTGCGAACGCCTCGTAGCTCCGGCGGCCGAGCAGCAGCGCGGTGGCCTCGTCCTGCTCGCGGCCCTTGATCTCGTAGGCGGCCTCGTCGAAGGCGATGTTCCGGTAGGTCCACCCGGCGTTGCGGTAGCCCTCCTCGCCGCCGGGTGCCTCCATGACCCCGTCGAGTGACATGAAGGCGGTGATGATGAGTGTGCGCATGGCGATCCTCTCGGTGGGCGGGGTGCTCTGATGCGTGCGGATGCGGTCCGGTGGCGTCTCAGGCGTGGGACAGGACCTCCGATTCCAGCCGGCGGTAGCCCGCTTCCATCCCGTCCGTCATGCCCGTGCCCAGGATGGCGTCGCGCATCTCCTTGTTCGCGTAGGTGATCACCAGTGACATCAGGGTCCCGCCCTCGACCGGGGTGAGGGTCTGCTCGTTGTGGGCCGGGGGGCCGTCGATCCCCTCCATCGTCTCCGTGAAGACCTCCCGGTGCGGGGGTTCGGACTCCAGTAGCTCGCCGGTGAGCGCGAAGGTCTCGCCCTCCGCGCCGTCCTGCGGCGAGAACTCGAAGCGGTTCCTCTCGCCCGGTGCCGAGGCGAGCTCGCAGGCGGTCAGCGCCCAGCCGTCGGGCCCGAAGTTCCAGAGCCGCAGTAGCTCCGGATCGTGGTGTGCCTCCCATACCTGCCGGGGCGTCCCGCGCAGGACCCGGCTGATCCGGACCTGCGTGTCGCTCAGGAGCTGCGCCGCCGTCGCGCGGTCGGCGGCGAAGGAGCGCAGGTCCGCCAGGACGTCGTCGATTTGGGCCATCGCGGACCGGGTGCCCTCTTCCATGCCCATGTCGATGAGCCGTTCGAGCTCGTCGAGGCTGGTGAAGTGGGTCGTGGTGGTCAGACGGGCGCCGGAGTCGGTCTCCTCGAACGCGAACGTCGCGCGCATGGTGGGCATATCGGGGTCGGGGAGGCCGTCCTCGCGGGTGAAGCCGTCGAGGATCTCGAACGAGCTGCCCTCGGTCACGGACAGGAACTCCCAGTAGCCGCCACTGCGGCTGCCGTCCGGCCCCGTCATGTAGTACTCGGAGCGGCCGCCGGGGAAGACATCATGCCGCGCGAACGTGGCCGGCCACTCCGGCGGTCCCCAGAACTTCTCGATCTGCCGGGGGTCGACGTAGGCGTCCCAGAGTCGGCGGACGGCAACGGGGAAGTCGGCGACGATGGTCATCGTCAACCGCTCGAGGTCCTTGTCTACGGATGTGACGGGCATGATCGGCCTCTCTCCTTGCGGTGGTGCATCTGGTGGGTGCATCTGGTGGGGGGTGTCGGTGGGCGGCGTCTGTGGGTGGTGTCAGTCGTCGGCGAACAGGGCGTCGAGCCTGTCGATGCGCCCTCGCCACAGGCGCTCGTAGCCGTCCAACAGGTTCTGGGCCCTGCGGATCGCCTCGGGATTGCCCCGGATGCGACGTTCGCGCCCGTGGCGGTGGTTGGTGACGAGTCCGGCCTCCTCGAGGACGTTGACGTGCTTGCGGACGGCGGCGAAGGACATCTCGTAGTGGTCGGCGAGTTCGGAGACCGAGGATTCGTCGGTGAGCGTGCGACGGACGATGTCGCGGCGCGTGGCATCGGCCAGCGCCCGGAACAGTCGGTCCACCTCGTCGTCACTGAGATCCACCTCGTGCGTGTGATATGAAACCATTTGGTTTCATGTTAGGCCCCGGGGCGTCGGGGGTCAACGCCCTCCCGGAAGTTCTCCCGCGCCGTGATGTCGTGGGTCGCCCCTACCCTGGGTGCGTGCGGTCGAGCGTGTGGGTCCCCGAGTCCGAGATCGAGCGGTTCGTGGGCACCGCCGCACTGGGCCGCGCACGCGGCTACGCGAACCCGGACGCCATCCGGGACGTGAGCTACAACGCGCAGTCGCGGACGCTCTCGGCCCGGGTCGAGGGCAGCGGAACACGTGGTATCAGACCGAGGTGGCGTTCGGGCACCCCGATCCGAGCGGCTGGTCCAGGCCGAAGCTCAGCACGTGCACCTGCCCGGTGGCGCTGCGGTGCAAGCACGCCGCCGCGCTGATGCTGTTCGCGGGCGCCGGAACGGATGCCGTCGCCGGAGGAGAGGGTGGCGCCGAACCGGTGCCCGAGTGGCGGCGACGGGCCGAGGACGCGCTGCGGGGACTGGGGGCCCGGTCCACCAGTGGGGAGTCCGAGGTCTACGGACTGCAACTGTCGGTGGTGGCCGACGAGGCAGTGGACGACGGCTGGGCCGGGGGTCTGCGACCGGGTCTGGGCAACCGGCTCCGCGCCCGCATCGTGGTCCCCGGTCGGGGCGGGCGGTGGAAGTCGGCGGGGGTGGAATGGGACCGGCTGCGCTACGGCTGGAACGCGGACATGAACACGGCACAGACCAGCTGGTTCCGGGCCATGGACTCGCTGGCCCGTAGCCGTCGGCAGGCCAGGGTCTGGCTGGACCTGTGCGACGCCGAGGTCCCCGCTCTGTGGCCGCTCATCTCCACCGCGGCGGAGGCGGAGGTGGAGATCGTCCCCGGCGACGGGCTCCGCGACGTCCGCCCCGGGCCCCGCCGGCGCGTGGGGCTCACGGCGTGGTCACCCGACGGACGGGAGCTGGTGGTCACCGCGGCGGCGGAGACGCTGCCCGACCCGGACGACGACCGGGCCGATCGGGACGACGACGAGGAGTTCGGGCGCCCGCTGCCCGGCGCCCTGGTGGGGGAGCGAGGGGACCTGGTCGCGGTGGTCCGGGACCGGGTGCTGGAGTTGTGCCCGGTCGGGCGGTTGGACCCCGGCGTCGCGCGGGATCTGCGCAACTGGCGACAGCTGACCATCCCCGACGAGGCGGTCGGTGAGTTCTGCGGCGAGTTCCTCCCCGGGCTCGTCGACACCGTCCCCGTGGTCGACCGCGTCGGGCGTCTGGAGCTGCCGGAGCCGGACAGGGTCGAGTTCGAGTTCGTGATCCGCGGCTACGCCGGTTCGGCCCCGGCGGGCGGACCGGACCTCGTCGTGCAGTGGTACAGGCTCGACGTGTCGCGCATGAGTGACGGCACCGAGCCGGTACGGCGGCGGCCGCTGACGGACGGCGACCTGGGAGACGCGGGACCGGGCCCGGCGGACCTCGATTCCCTCGATCTGGCGGTGCTCGTGGACGAGGCCGGCTGGGGGTGGGTCATGACCGCCGGCCCCGTGCGGTTGACCGGACACGACGCAGCGGTGCTGTTGGCGGACGGGGTCGCCGAGCTACGCGCACTCGAGGGCGTCCGGGTGACCGTCCGCGACGGGGTCCCCGAGGTTCGCCGCGCGGACGAGGGGCCGCGCATCAGTGTGGCGGCCGAAGACGACAGGACCGGGATCGACTGGCTGGGCCTGTCGGTGGGCGTGACCGTCGAGGGCCGTCCGGTGCCGTTCGCGACGGTGTTCCGGGCGGTGGTGAGCGGGCAGGAGGAGTTCGTCACCGACGACGGGGTGCTGGTCCCGGTGGATCTCGAGCGCTTCGGGGAGCTGCGTACTCTGCTCGACGAGGCCCTCGCGGCCTCTGCGGCGCGGGTCGGAGGGGACCGGGCCCCGGGCGACATCAGGATCGGTCTGGGGCAGGCCGGGTTGTGGGCGGACCTGGCTGAGCTGGCCGACGATCTCGCGCCCCCCACCGGACGGGCGCAGGCACTGCTCGAGCTGGCCTCGGATGCTCCCGAACCGGTCCCGGTGCCCGCCGCGCTCCGGGCCGAGCTGCGGCCGTACCAACAGCAGGGGTTGGACTGGCTGGCGATGCTCTGGCGGCACCGGATCGGCGGGATCCTGGCCGACGACATGGGGCTCGGCAAGACCGTCCAGGCGCTGGCCCTGATCGCGCACGCTCACGAGACCCACGAGACCCCCGCGACCGCGAGCGCAGCACCGGGACCGTTCCTCGTGGTGGCGCCCTCCTCGGTCGTGCCCAACTGGGAGGCCGAGGCCCGCAGGTTCGTACCCTCACTGCGCGTGGCCCGGCGGTCGGCCACGCAGACCAAGTCGGCCACCACCGTGGCCGAGGACGCGGCCGCCCACGACATCGTGGTCACCTCCGCGACCGTCCTGCGCCTGGACGCGCAGGCGTACGCGGGGATCGACTGGGCCGGGGTGATCCTGGACGAGGCGCAGCAGGCCAAGAACCCCTCGTCCAAGCTGTTCGCCGCGCTCGCCGGACTCCGGGCCGACTTCCTGCTCGCGGTGACCGGTACGCCGATGGAGAACAACCTCACCGAACTGTGGGCGGTCGCGGCCCTGTCCTGCCGCGGGGTGCTGCCCGACGCCAAGGAGTTCCGGGCGCTGTTCCGCACGCCGATCGAGAAGAACGGCGACTCCGAGGCGCTGCACCGCCTGCGCCGCCGACTGCGGCCGTTCCTCCTGCGTCGTCGCAAGGAGGTGGTGGCCGGGGAGTTGCCACCTCGCACCGACGCTGTGGTGGAGGTGGAGCTCTCGGCGGCGCACCGGCGCATCTACGAGCGCGAACTCGCACGGCAGCGGGCGTCGCTGCTCGCGCTGCTCGACGACTTCGACTCCAACCGCATCACCATTCTCGCGGGCCTCACCGTGCTCCGCAGACTGTGCCTCGACCCGTCGCTGGTGGACCCCGACCACTCGTCGATCTCCTCGGCCAAGACCGACGAATTGGTCTCGTCGCTGCGTGAGGTCGTGGCGGAGGGGCACCGCGCCCTGGTGTTCAGTCAGTTCACGACCTACCTGGACACGGTGGTCGACAGGCTGCGCGAGGAGGGGATCACGGTCGCTCACCTCGACGGCAGGACCACCGACCGGGCCGGCGCGGTGGGCGAGTTCACCGAGGGCGGTGCCCAGGTGTTCTGCCTGAGCCTCAAGGCCGGCGGTGTGGGACTGAACCTCGTGGGGGCGGACTACGTGTTCCTCCTGGACCCGTGGTGGAACCCGGCCACCGAGGCGCAGGCCGTGGACCGGGCCCACCGGATCGGCCAGACCCGGCCCGTGCTGGTCTACCGGATGGTCGCCCGGGACACGATCGAGGAGCGGGTGGTGGAACTGCAGCGTAGGAAGGCCGAGCTCTTCTCCTCGGTCCTCGACAGCGGTGAGCACTTCTCGGCGGCGCTCACGGCCGACGACCTCCGGGGGCTGTTCGACTAGACCCGTTTCGACTGGACCCGTCTCGACCGGGGCCGTCGCCGGGCCCTGGCGGGACAGGTCCCCCGGTCACCGCATCTCGGGCAGCGCCAGTCCCGCGGCCACCGCGGCCCCGAACAGGGCGGTGTCCCGGGAGGGCGAGTACACGACCCGGGGGGTGGCGACGGAGATCGGGAGCGACTGCAGCTGCTCTGCGACCGGCCCGTGGAGCGCTTCTCCCAGGCCCGCGATGATCCCGCCGGTGAGCAGCACGGTACGGGGTCGGAAGAGCTGCACGGTGTCGACGAGGAAGGATCCGAGCCGGTAGGCGTAGATCTCGGCGGCGCCGTCGCCGTGTTCGCGTTCGAGGTCGTACAGGCCGTGTCCACCGAGCGCCCACCACGCCTCGGTGTTCGCGCCGTCGCCGACCAGTCGCCAGTGCCCCAGGTCCCACCCGGTGTGACCGCACGGGTGGATGAGCGCACCGTGGTGGTTGAGGGCGCCGAAGGCGAGGGAGGCACCGAGGGAGATCGCGATTCCGCCGTATTCGACGTCGGGGAGTCGGGTGAGGGCGAGCGCGTGGGCGTCGCCGTCGCCGATCACCGAGACCGGCGCGTCGAGGAGGGTGACGAGGGGGTCGCGCAGCGGGCCTTCCGCCCAGGCGGCCGCGCGGGAGGTCTCGATCACCCCGCGGTCGGCGTCGACGTGTCCGCTCACCGAGACCCCGACGCCGTTGGGGGAGGGGTCGACGGCCCGGATCGCCGCGGCCAGGTCCTCGGCGGTGGCGACCCCGGCCGCGTGCACGCCCACGACACGACCGTCGATGACGGCCCCGACACGCGTGCCACTTCCGCCGATGTCCACGACGACGCCGTTCCTCATCAGACCGCCTCCTGTTCCACTGCGACCATTCTCACCATTACTTCGTAGCGAGCGGGGAGGCGGGTGTGTCGCGGAACGGGGTTGTGCTGGTCTAGCCGGTGTCGACGTTGCGGATCGGATCGCTCGTCTGCCCCACCGTGCTGCAGTAGAGCTTGGCCGACTCCAGGGTCAGCGTGACCTCCATGCCGGCGGGGTCCTCCTGTCCCTTCTCCTCGAGGAAGGTGGTGATCACCTCGCGCTGGTCCTCGGGGGCCATCTCCATGTAGTCACCACAGGTGGTGTCGCCGCCCTGGTTGGGATCCATCGCGTTGCAGCCGGTCAGTGAGGCCAGCGTGAGCGCGGCGGTGGCGGCCAGCACGGCGGGCCGGGTGCGCATGGACATGGGAGACCTCCGGGGGACGACGACGATGAGGTGAGCGTAGGCCCGCCGGGCCGGATGCGTTCGCGGTACCGGCGATCGCCCGGGATCAGTGGCATCCGACCAGTCAGTGGCATCCGACCAGGTGGAGCGCGAAGAGGTCACCGTGGCCGAGGAGCATCTGGGGGTCGGACCCGGGCCCTTCCGCCATGATCTCCCGGCGGTGCCGGGCCGCGTGATCGACCCCCATCGCGTGCATGAGCTCGTGCATCGTCAGGGCGCGGGCCCACGGGTCGCCCGCGACGGGACTGACCTGATCGGGCCGGAGGGTCACCGACCCCTGCAGGATCAACCCCTCGGGCCAGATCGCCGGGCCGCCGACCCCCGCCACCTCCGGGTCCTCGAACATCGGATGGTCGCCGTAGTTCACGGTGATGGCGCCCCGGCCCTCCCTGTCCTCCTGCGCGCCGGGTCCCGCGTATCTCAGTGGCACCCCGCTGACGGAGGCGAGGGTCTCGACCGCCCAGACCAGATCCGCCTCGCTGCCCGGTGGCGCCCCGAACGACCACACGGGGATGTCGTGCCCGCAGGGCCAGTGGGCGATGTAGGCGTCGTCGACGATCTCGACAGCGAAGTCGATACCGGCGATCAGTCCGGGCGGTGGCGGGTGGTCCTCGGCGCGTCGTGGCGACCACTCTCCCTGATGGGGCACCGGGGCGCCCGGGACCGTGTATATGGCCACACCACCGTCCCCGGCGGCACGGAAGAGGCCTCCGCCTTCTCCCGACAGTCTCGCCGCGCCCGTGCCGAAAGCGGCGACGGTCTCGCGGTGTTCTTCCGGGACGACTCGGGCCAGGAGGTACGGGGACGAGCCGACGACGGCCAGGCCGAGCAGCACTGGAACGGCGAGTGCCACCAGGTACACGAGCAGGGTGACCGCCGAGGGTGTGGTTCGAGTCCGGTTCACCGGGGCCTATCTGGGGCTCATGGGGGGCGGTCGGATCGGAGGGGGAGCGCCCGGGTGCGTGAGAGCTTACTCACATGTGGCGCCGTTATTCCGCCTCGTCCTCGAGTTCCTCGAGCGAGATGTCGCCGGTACGGACGGCCTTGAGGATCCGGTGGGTGCGCACCAGGCGGGGCAGCGTGATGATGAGCAGTCCGCCGAGCATGTTGAACGGGATGACGATCGCGAACCAGTAGAGGAAGTCCGGGATGGTGATACCGGCCCCGGCGAGCATCGCGGCAAAGATGATGATCGCGTTGATCGCGCCGTGCAGCATGCCGAGTCCGATCACGAGCAACCCGGAGATCATGCAGAGGATGGCGCTGACGACATCGTTGTCGGTCCCCTGTTGCATCCGGGTCCCCAGGGTGATGGTGGCACCGGCGAGCAGGGAGAGGGCGATCATGACCACCAGCGAGGGCTGATCCATGTACTCCATGGCGGAGTCCACGAGTGTCTGGTGGTAGTTCGGTAGCGCCAACACGATGATCGAGATGAACGCGAGTCCCCCGAGCAGGTTCGTGACCAGGGACACCGCCCACAACCGCACGATCTGCACGACGGTGCCCTGGCCGGCGATCACCGCGTTGAGAGGCAGCAGGAACTCTTCGGTGAACAGTTCGGAGTGCGCCAGCTTGAGCGCGAGAAGGCCGATGCCGAATGCCATGCCGGCCAGGATGTCGGAGTCGGTGGCCTGCTTGACGAGCATCATCGCGAGGATGCCCAGCCCCACGTCGATGCCGCCGAAGAACCCGGTGACCATGAGCTCGGGCCACTTCCGGTTCAGGCGCTCGGCGCCCTCGACGACCGTGTCGACGGCCTCCTCCAGCAGCTCGTCCTCGATGTCGAAGTCATTGCTGCCGAGGCGCCTGCGCTGATCTTTCTGGTCCATCGGGAAAGACTATGGGGACACGATGGGCGAGGTGGGCATACCCCCGGTTGGCGGAGCCGGCCTCCCGAAAATGGGAAGATTGAGCGGAATAGACTCAACCCATCGACGGTTGTATGAATCGTCAGGCCCGGAACGTGTCGACATTGACCCGAGTACGCTCAACATCACAGCGAAGAAAGGACCGGTCGATGAGCCAGTTCAATCCCACGACCAAGACCCAGGCGGCTCTGTCGGCCGCCGTCCAATCCGCCTCGGCGGCGGGCAACCCCGATGTCCGTCCCGGTCACCTGTTGGTGGCACTGCTCGAGCAGCAGGACGGCATCGCCACACCACTGCTCCAGGCATGCGGCGTCGATCCGCAGTTGGCGCTCACCCAGGCCAGGAGCCTCACCGCGAGCTACCCCAGCGCGTCCGGCTCGGGACTGGCCGCGCCCAATTTCAACCGCGACGCCCTCGCCGTCATCTCCTCGTCTCAGTCCCTCGCCTCCGAGATGGGCGACGCCTACGTCTCCACCGAGCACGTCCTGGTCGGCATCGCCGCAGGCCACACCGGAGGAGACGCGGCCAAGCTCCTGAACGAGCTCGGCGCGACCGAGGACGCGCTCAAGCAGGCGTTCACCGCGGTCCGTGGCAACACCCGTGTGACCACCGAGAACCCGGAGGACCAGTACCAGGCCCTGGAGAAGTACTCCACGGACCTCACCGCCCGGGCACGCGAGGGCAAGATCGACCCGGTCATCGGCCGCGATTCGGAGATCCGGCGCGTCGTGCAGGTCCTGAGCCGGCGCACCAAGAACAACCCCGTCCTGATCGGCGAACCCGGCGTGGGCAAGACCGCCATCGTCGAGGGCCTGGCGCGGCGGATCGTGGACGGCGACGTCCCGGAGTCGCTCAAGGGCAAGACCCTGCTCTCACTCGACCTCGGTTCGATGATCGCGGGCGCCAAGTACCGCGGCGAGTTCGAGGAGCGGCTCAAGGCGGTGCTCGACGAGATCACGGCCTCCGAGGGCCAGGTCATCACGTTCATCGACGAGGTCCACACCATCGTCGGCGCGGGTGCGACCGGCGAGGGTTCGATGGACGCGGGCAACATGATCAAGCCCATGCTCGCCCGCGGCGAGCTGCGGCTGGTCGGCGCCACCACGCTCGACGAGTACCGCAAGTACATCGAGAAGGACGCCGCGCTCGAGCGCCGCTTCCAGCAGGTCTTCGTGGGCGAACCGAGCGTGGAGGACACGGTCGGCATCCTGCGCGGACTCAAGGAGCGGTACGAGGTGCACCACGGTGTGCGCATCACCGACTCGGCCCTGGTCTCCGCGGCCGCGCTCTCGGACCGCTACATCACCTCGCGCTTCCTCCCGGACAAGGCGATCGACCTCGTCGACGAGGCCGCCAGTCGCCTGAAGATGGAGATCGACTCCCGACCGGAGGAGATCGACGCGGCCGAGCGCATCGTGCGCCGGCTCGAGATCGAGGAGGTCGCGCTCCAGCAGGAGACCGACGCCGCGTCCAAGGACCGTCTCGTGGCACTACAGGGCGAGCTCGCCGACTCCAAGGAGAAGCTGGCCGAGCTCACCGCCCGGTGGCAGAACGAGAAGACCGCCATCCAGGGCGTGCAGAAGGTCAAGGAGGAGCTCGACGCGCTGCGCACCGAGTCCGAGAAGGCCGAGCGCGACGGCGACTACGCACGGGTCGCCGAGATCCGCTACGGCCGGATGCCCGAGCTGGAGAAGCAGTTGGCGGATGCCGAGGACAGTGACGCGGCCGCGAACGCCATGCTCAAGGAGGAGGTCGGTCCGGAGGACGTGGCCGAGGTGGTGTCGGCGTGGACCGGCATCCCCGTGGGCAAGATGCTCGAGGGCGAGACCGAGAAGCTGCTGCGCATGGAGGACGAGCTCGGCAGGCGCGTGGTGGGCCAGCACGACGCCGTCCAGGCGGTCTCCGACGCCGTCCGGCGGGCGAGGGCAGGGGTCGCGGACCCGAACCGGCCGACCGGCTCCTTCCTCTTCCTGGGCCCCACGGGTGTGGGCAAGACGGAGTTGGCCAAGGCGCTCGCGCAGTTCCTGTTCGACGACGAGCGGGCCATGGTCCGGATCGACATGAGCGAGTACTCCGAGAAGCACAGTGTCTCGCGACTCGTCGGTGCGCCTCCGGGGTACGTCGGCTACGAGTCCGGCGGGCAGCTCACCGAGGCCGTGCGGCGCAGGCCGTACACCATCGTCCTGCTGGACGAGGTCGAGAAGGCGCACCCGGACGTGTTCGACATCCTGCTGCAGGTCCTGGACGACGGCCGGCTCACGGACGGACAGGGGCGGACGGTCGACTTCCGCAACACCATCCTGGTGCTCACCTCCAACCTGGGCGCCGGAGGGTCGCGGGAGCAGATGATGGACGCGGTCAAGCGGGCGTTCAAGCCGGAGTTCATCAACCGGCTCGACGACGTCGTGATGTTCGATCCGCTCAGCGAGGAGCAGCTCGAGCACATCGTCGACATCCAGATCGACGAGCTCGCGCGGCGCCTCAAGGGCCGGCGACTGGTTCTGCAGGTCGACGACGCGGCCAAGGGCTGGCTGGCCCGGCGGGGGTACGACCCGGCCTACGGCGCCCGCCCGCTGCGCCGGCTGGTCCAGAAGGCGATCGGCGACAGGCTCGCCCGCGCCCTGCTGGGCGGCGAGATCCGCGACGGTGACACCGTGACGGTTTCGCTGGCCGAGGACGGCGAGTCGCTGAGCCTGAGCTGACTCAAGGTCTGACGCGCACGGCGCCTGACGGGCCCGACCACCCACGTGGTGGCCGGGCCCGTCTCGTATGTCGACGCCCTTGACATGCTGCTACGTCCACTGTGTGACGAGATAGCCATCGTGCAGGGGACCACCTCGTCGTCATCGGGACTATCCTTGGGGCGTGACCAGCGAACCCGCCCCCGTCCTCGATGCCCAGGTCCGCCCTCTCCTCGTCTCGGCGCGGGAACTCATCGGCGACGTCCCGACCATCCCGCCGCCGGTGATCCTGGACGTGCGCTGGCAGCTCGGTGACACCCGGGGCCGGGAGCACTACTACTCCGGCCACATCCCCGGAGCGCAGTACATCGACCTCCCCACCGAGCTCGCGGCCCCGCGCAACGTCCGGGAAGGGCGCAATCCACTGCCCTCACACGACGAGTTCGAGGAGGCCCTGCGCCGGGCCGGGATCGACAACGACAGTCGCGTGGTGATCTACGACGACTCCGGCAACACCTCCGCGGCGCGCGCCTGGTGGCTGATGCGGTGGGCCGGCAAGCAGGACGTCTACCTGCTCGACGGCGGTCTCAAGGCGTGGATCGCCGAGGGTGAGGATCTGGCGGTCGGGCCGGGGAACCCGGTGGAGCGCGGCGATTTCACCTTCGACCTCGACCACATGCGCACGGTCGACATCGACCGGACCGCCTCCTGGCCCGGCGAGGGCGTGCTGATCGACGTCCGTGCCGCCGAACGCTACGCGGGGCTCACCGAGCCGATGGACTCGCGCGCCGGCCACATCCCCGGCGCCATCAACCTGCCCACCACGTCGTTCCTCGACGACCGCGGGCGGTTCCTGCCCGCCGAGCGCCTCCGCCAGATGTTCGCCGATATCGGTGTGACCAGCGGTCAGGACACGGTGGTGTACTGCGGATCCGGGATCCACGCCTGCCACGCGCTCGCGGCCATGGAGGTCGCCGGGCTCGAGGCGGGGCGGTTGTTCCCGGGCTCGTGGTCGCAGTGGTCGGCGGACCGCAGACGGCCGATCGCGCTGGGCGACAAGCCCTGACGGTCCTCGCCGACGACGCGCCCAGGTCACGCAGCGCCGCGGTGCCTGTCGGGCAACCCCACCAGCGCTGACTACCCTCTGTGGACATGGTCGTGTTCTGGTTCCTCCTGGCCCTCGCGCTGCTCGCGGCGGCGCTCGTCCTCCTACGCCTGGACGCCAGGCAGCGCGGGGGCACCACGCCGCGCGAGACCCCGCCGGCGGTCGGCGCCGGGTCGGTGGGGGAGGGACCACTGTCCGACGACGACGAGGTCCCGCCCGTCGCCCCGCCGGCCGACTCGGTCGAACAGCCCGGCGGGGAGCACCCGGACGAGTCGGGGGCGCCGCGACTGGCGCCCTTCCAGCGGACGTCGGGGACCGCCGGCCCGGAGCGGGAGACCGACCTCGGCCCGGAGTCGCAGGATGAGTCGGGCACGGCCCGTGCACCGGAGGCCGACGCGGACGACCCCGGTGAGCCCGCGAACGAGACCGACGCGCGCGACATGCCCGAGTCGCCCGACGTGCCGGAGCAGGCCGCCGAGCCCACCGCCGACTCGTCGCCGCGACTGCTCGACCGGGTCCGGGGGTTCCTGCCCGCGCGGCGGCAGAGCGGGCGTCCCCCCGAGCCGGTGGCCGCGCCCCCGGCCGATCCGCTCGCCGACTCGCCCGTGGTGCGGTGGTTGGAGGACCGCGACTTCGAGCCGACCCCCACTCCCGCGCCCGAGTTCCGGCACGGGGACTTCGCCGGCGGTCTCAGCGCACTCGGCACCGTCTCGCACGGGATGTTCCGGGGCCGCAGGGCGATCATGGGTGTGACCGGTGGCAGGACCGTCCTGGCGATGCGCCGCGACACGGCCTCCGACGTGGTGTTGGACCTGAGCCGCCCCGATGTCGACGCCGAACCCGGTTTCCACGACGCCGGAGAGGTGGCGTCGCTGGAGGCGCGGACCTCCGACTACGGCCGGCTCGACCTGATCGACCGCGACCGGTTGGCCGGTGCGGTCCGCGATGTCCCGGCGGGAGTGCGTCGCGTCTGGGCGGAGGGCGAGTGGGTGGCTGCGACGCTCGACGGGGTCGACGACCCGTCCACCTGGGACGACGTCGTGATGGCGTTGCACGCGGCGGCCGATGTGGTGGCCCCGTTCCCGCCGATCGGTGGCCGGGCCCGCGCGCTGCCCGTCGAGATCGACCCGGGGGCCCCGGGCGCGGCGAGCGGACCGGACGCTGATCCCACGGTGGGCATGGACGGTGAGGTGGGCACCGGCACGCACGGGCAGGCCGGTGCGGTGTCGGACCCGCATCCGGCGCCCGGGGATCCCGCCGGTGCCACGATCGCCGAGCCGGTCGCCGAGGAGCCGGCCGCCGACGGGCCGGCCGCCGACGGGCCGGCCGCGGACCACTCCCCGGAGCGGACCGGGCCCCGGAGGGCGGGGCATCTGCGACTGGTGCCCGATCGCACGGGTGCCCGCGATCTCTCCGACGCCCCCGTGGTGGCCGACCGGGGGGACACCGATCCCGAGCCCGGAGCGGACCCGACCGTGCCCGCCGGGTCGGAGCCGGTCGACGAGTCCGGGCCCGCCGCCGGGGATTCCGCAGCGCAGGAACCCGCAGCGCAGGGACCCGCGGCGCAGGAACTCGACCCCTTCGCCGAGATCATGGAGCCCACCGGCCCCGTGCCGGCGCGGGGCGACGTCGCCGCGGATCACCTGGAACCGCGGCCGCCGCTGGCCCGGCCGACCCGCGGCGCCGGCCACGCCTATCCCGAGGACGCGTCGGTGCCTCCGCTGGCCGCGGGCGTGTCCACGGGCGGGTCGGGCATCAAACCACTCGGGTCGGAGGATGACGAGGACGAGATCCGTACCGAGGTCGAGCGGTTCGACGCGGCCCGCATCGACGGTGGTAGCGACCTCGACCCGGGGTCGGGCGGCCGTCACGCGCAGCCAGCGCCGGACGAGACCCCGGTGTGGCTGCGGCCCGACGTGAAGCCCGCGCCCCCGAGGGCCGGCAGCGGCAAGCACCGGCGCGCGGAGCCGGACTCCGGTCGCGAGCGACCAGGCGCGGAGCCGGACGTCGAACAGACCACCCGCATCCAGATGCCGCCGGACATGCGGGACTGACCTGACCCCTCGAGGGCGCGTCCGCGGCGGACGCGGCCCGGCCGGTCCACGGCTGTCGTGGTCCGCGTCTAGAGTCGTCAACGATGGGTCCGGTGTCGGCGAATACGCCGACAGTCCCACCGACGCCCCCGCCGAGCCGCCCCGCCGAGCCGATCTCGCCGCCCGCCGATCTAAGGAGTCAGATGCCCGCCCCCACCACAGTCGACGCGCCGGCCAGAGCGCGGTTGGCGGAGCTGGTCGCCGAGCTCGCCGTCGTCCACGGCCGCGTCACCCTCTCCTCCGGCCGCGAGGCGGACTACTACGTCGACCTGCGGCGGGCGACCCTGCACCACGAGGCGTCGCCGCTGATCGGGAGGCTGCTGCGCGAACTCACCGCGGACTGGGAGTTCGACGCCGTCGGAGGTCTGACCCTCGGTGCGGACCCGGTGGCCACCGCGATCATGCACGCGCCCGGTCGGCCGATCGACTCGTTCGTCGTCCGCAAGGAGGCCAAGAAGCACGGGATGCAGCGCCGGATCGAGGGGCCGGGCATCGAGGGCAGGCGGGTCCTCGTCGTCGAGGACACCACCACCACCGGCAACTCGCCGCTCACCGCCGTCGCCGCGCTGCGCGAGGCCGGCGCCGAGGTGGTCGGCGTGGCGACGGTGGTCGACCGCGCCACCGGCGCCGATGACGTTATCCGGGCCGAGGGCGTGGAGTACCGCGCCCTGCTCGGCCTGACCGATCTGGGACTGGAGTAGATGATGACGACGACGAGGGCTTTCTCCGCCCACCTGTCGCAGGCGCTCAGGGAACGGGTGCTCTCACTCTCCGACACCTCCCGCCCGGAGGGGCCGGCGTTGCTCGCCGCCGCCGCCGGCACGGAGATCGCCAAGGCCACCGGGTTCGGTCCGTTGGAGAAGCTGTGCAAGCCGCTCATCGTCCCGTCGGCTCTGGCCGTCGCCCTGCGCGACGGCCGGTTGAACCCGGTCGACACCGCGCTGCTCTCGGTCACCGGCGCCGCGTACACCACGGGCGATGTGATCCTCATGCTCGGCGACGGGCATGCCGGGCGATCGACGTCGCGGTTGGTCTCGGGCGCGGCCGCCTTCGGCGTGGGGCACCTGGCGCTCGGCGGGATGATGCTCCGCTCGGGGCTCCGGTTCAAGCCCGCCCAGGCGGCGGTGCACGGCGTGGTGGCGGGTGCTGTGGGGGCGGTCCTGCTGTCCGAGGACCGGGCCAATGCCCCGCTGGCCGCCTACGCAGGGCTCCTCGCGACACTGTCGGCGTTGGCCACCTCGGTGGATCGCCGGTCCGGCCCGGGAGCCTCGGTACTGGCGGTGGCCGGGCCGGTGTTCCTGCTCAGCGATTCGTTGATCCTGCTCAGGCGCAGGGCCGAGGAGGGATCGGCGCTCGCGCGGGCCCTGGACGTCGGCGTGATCGACACCTACGCCACCGCGGCGCTGCTCCTGCTCACGGGCACGGCAGCGGCGGCCCGCACCGCAGGAGCGACGGCATGAGCGCCGCCGGCTCCCCGGTGCAACGCACCGTGCTCATCACCGGCGCGGGCCGCGGTATCGGCGAGGCCACCGCGCGCGGCTTCGCCGACGCCGGGTACCTCGTCGGGGCGTACGACCTGCAGCCGTGTGCCTGGGCGGAGGGGGATGACCGCGTGGTCACCGGTTCGCTCGACGTGACCGACCCGGCTGCCTGGGAGTCCGCACTGGCAGAGCTGACGGCCCGCTCCGGTGGTGCGCTGAACGTGCTGGTCAACAACGCCGGGCTGCTGTACGGGACACCGTTCATGGACGCGAGCTACGAGCGGGACTCGGCGCTGGTGGACGTCAACGTCAAGGGCGTGATGTACGGCTGCCGGGCGGCGTTCCCGTACCTGGAGAAGGCCGTCTCGCCGGTCGTGGTCAACCTCTGCTCGGCCTCGGCGATCTACGGCCAGGCCGAGATGGCCGTCTACTCGGCCACCAAGTTCGCCGTCCGGGGGATCACCGAGGCGCTCGGCCTGGAGTGGGGGCCCAAGGGGATCCGCGTGTGTTCGGTGTGGCCGTTGTACGTGGGAACCGGGATGCTCGAGGGCGTCAGCACCGCGGGGATGCGGAACATGGGCGTGAACCTGACCGAGGGCGACGTGGCCGGCGAGATCCTCGACCTGGCGGAGCAGACGCGACGCTCGCCGTCCGGCCTGCTCGGCCGGATCCGCGGCCTCGTGGGCCGCGAGGTCCACCGTCCGGTCGGACAGCAGGCGACCGCCATGTACCTGGCCTCGCAGATCGGCCCGGGCCGGGTCATCAGGCTGGTCAATCAGCGCCTGACCTCGTGAGCGGCCCCGGCGCCGATCCCGCTCTCGATCCCACCGCCGGGCCGACCGAGTGGGGCGACGGGCTCGTCGGCGTCGGACCGTGGGCTGTCGAGCACCCGGGGCAGCCGCGTCCCACAGGTGATCAGTGGGATGCGGAGCTGCTCGACTCCGGCGACCGCCGCAACGTGGTCGACCGCTACCGCTACTGGCGTCGCGAGGCCATCGTGGCCGACCTCGACACCCGCCGCCACCCGTTCCACGTGGCCATCGAGAACTTCGGTCACGATGCGAACATCGGCACCGTGGTGCGCACCGCCAACGCCTTCCTCGCCGCCGAGGTCCACATCGTGGGCCGGCGTCGCTGGAACCGGCGCGGGGCCATGGTGACCGACCGCTACCAGCACCTGCGCCACCACGAGGACGTGTCCGCACTCATGGACTGGGCCGAGGCCGAGGGGCTGCCCGTGGTGGCCGTCGACAATCTCCCCGGCGCCGAGCCGCTCGAGACCGTCCGGCTGCCGCACCGCTGCGTGCTGCTGTTCGGTCAGGAAGGGCCCGGGGTCAGCGACGACGCCAGACTCCGGGCGGCGCGGACCGTGTCGATCGCCCAGTTCGGCTCCACCCGGTCGATCAACGCCGGGGTGGCCGCGGGCATCGCGATGCACGCCTGGGTCCGCGAGCACGCCTCGCCGGCCTGAGCTGCGCCGCAGGCCCGGAATCGAATAGTCCTATTGATTTTCGATAGCTATCAGTCCATGATCATTCTATGACTATCGAAAGACGTGCGGTTCTGCCGCTCAGGGTGTTCCTCGTCCTGCTGTTCGCGGTGCTGGTCCTGTTCCAGACAATGTCGCTGCCGGGGCAGTTCGCGCACATGGCCGAGACGTCGCCGGGCGACGCACACCTGCGGTGGCCGTTGACGGCGGTGTCGATCTACTGGGTGCTCTGCATCCAGGTCGTGGTGGTGGCCACCTGGAAGCTGCTCTCGCTGGTCGAGTCCGACCGCATCTTCACCGAGGCGTCTCTGGTGTGGGTCGATGTGATCCTGGGGGCGATCGTCGCCGCGTGGGCGATGCTCGTGCTGGTCCTGGTGCTCGTGGGCATCAACGCGAACGATCCCGGGCTGCCACTGTTGCTCTTCCTCGTCGTCGTCATCATCACCGTCGCCGCGCTGCTGATGGTGGTCATGCGCGCGCTACTCCGGCAGGCCACCTCGCTGCGCTCCGAGATGGACACGGTGGTCTGATGCCGATCGTCGTGAGGATCGATGTGGAGCTCGCCAAGCGGAAGATGAGCGTGGGCGAGTTCGCGGAGCGGGTGGGACTGACACCCGCGAACGTCGCGGTTCTGAAGAACGGCCGCGCCAAGGCCGTGCGGTTCAGCACGCTCGAGGCGATGTGCAGCGTGCTCGACTGCCAGCCAGGCGACCTGTTGGAATGGGTCGAGGAATGAAGCGCGGGGTGTACTTCGTACTGGCGCTCATCGGCGTGCTGGCCGCGATCGCACTTGGCGGGGCGGCCGTCGTCTACGGCGGTGCCGACGACTCACCGGGACTGCAGGGGATCGGGGCGCTCGCGGTGATCGGGGCGACCGCGGTCGCCCTGCGCTGGCGCGGACCGGAGTAGGCGGCCGGGCCGCTACGGTGGGATCGTGGCCCCCACCGACCTGCCGGAGACCCTCCGCCTCTCCCTCCTGGACAGGTCCCGGACCCGCCACGGTGAGGCCCACGCCTCGGCTCTCGAGGGGACGCTGGCCCGCGCGGAGCGGGCCGACACGCTGGGTTTCCACCGCTTCTGGACCGCCGAGCACCACGCCGTCCCCGGGATCGCGAGCGCCAGCCCGCCCCTGTTGATCGCCGCCGCCGCTGCGCGCACCGAGCGCATCCGCCTCGGCTCCGGGGGCGTGATGCTCGCGCATCACCGGCCGCTGGTCGTCGCCGAGCAGTTCGCCATGCTCGAGGCCATGCACCCGGGTCGTGTCGACCTCGGGGTGGGACGCTCGCTCGGGTTCACCGCGCCGGTTCGCGAATCGCTCGGCGTCACCGACTACGACACCGACGCGTTCAGTCGCGACATCACGGCCGTGCAGGACTTCCTCCACGGCCGTGGTCCGGTCACCGCGCTGCCGGTCCTCGAGGACCCGCCCCCGCTGTTCGTGCTGGCCACGGGCCGGGGCCTGGAGGTGGCCGCACGTGCCGGCTTGCCGGTCGTCGCGGGGGGACCGCGGCTGCTCGCCGACCCGTCGCCGCTGGACCGCTACCGCGACCAGTTCCACTCGAGCGCGACCACTCCGGAGCCCTATGTGGTGGTGAGCCTGGAGGTGCTGGTCGCCGACTCGACCACGGAGGCCAGGGAGCTGCTGCTGCCGGAGGCGTGGGCGATGGCCGAGTCCCGGGAGACCGGGGCGTTCGGGCCGCTGCGGTCACCGGAGGAGATCCGACGCCGCAGGTTCCGCCCGCAACAGCTCCGCCGGATGGAGGAGTGGATGGCGGGGACGGTCCACGGCGACGCCGAGAAGGTCGCCGGGGAACTGGCAGGGCTCGTGGAGCGCACCGGGGCCGACGAGATCATGGCCTCCACGTCGACCCACGACCGCGACGCCCTCGCCCGGGCGGACGCGGCGCTCGCGGAACTGCTGCCCGAATAGTGCGAGCGTGCGGCCCGCGAGTGTTCGTAGTCACGCTGGCCTAGTCTGGAGGCTGTGCGCCCGCCGCCACAGCGGCGCGACGCCCCGAGATGCGCACGTCGCACAGCCGAGAACCCTGGAGGAGACCAGATGCCCATCGCAACTCCCGAACAGTACAAGGACATGCTCGACCGGGCCCGCAACGAGGGCTTCGCCTACCCGGCGATCAACTGCACGTCCTCGGAGACCATCAACGCGGCCATCAAGGGCTTCGCCGACGCCGGTTCCGACGGCATCATCCAGTTCTCCACCGGTGGTTCCGAGTTCGGCTCCGGCCTGAACGTAAAGGACATGGTGACCGGTGCCGTCGCGCTCGCCGAGTTCGCGCACGTGGTGGCGGAGAAGTACGACGTCCTGGTGGCGCTGCACACCGACCACTGCCCCGAGGACAAGCTCGACGGGTTCGTCCGTCCGCTGATCGAGATCTCCCAGCAGCGCGTCGACGCCGGCCAGAACCCGCTCTTCCAGTCGCACATGTGGGACGGCTCGGCCACCCCGCTCGACCGCAACCTAGAGATCGCCCGCGAGCTCCTCGAGAAGACCGCCAACGCCAAGCAGATCCTCGAGATCGAGATCGGCGTCGTCGGCGGCGAGGAGGACGGTGTCGAGAACGAGATCAACGAGAAGCTCTACACCTCCCGCGAGGACTTCGAGGCCACCATCGACGCACTCGGTGCCGGTAACACCGGGCAGCGCTACCTGCTCGCGGCCACCTTCGGCAACGTCCACGGTGTCTACAAGCCGGGCAACGTCGTGCTGCGCCCCGAGGTGCTCAAGATGGGCCAGGAGGTCGCGGTGGAGAAGCTCGGGCTGAACCAGGGTGACCTGCCGTTCGACTTCGTCTTCCACGGCGGTTCGGGCTCGGCCAAGAGCGAGATCGAGGAGGCGCTGAGCTACGGCGTCATCAAGATGAACGTGGACACCGACACCCAGTACGCGTTCACCCGCCCGATCGCGGGGCAGATGTTCGCCAACTACGACAGCGTCCTCAAGATCGACGGCGACGTGGGCAACAAGAAGTTCTACGACCCGCGCTCGTACCTGAAGAAGGCCGAGCAGGCCATGTCCGAGCGCGTCGTCGAGGCGTGCAACGACCTCAAGTCGGCTGGCAAGTCCAAGGGCGCCTCTGCCTGAATAGGGTCTCCGGCCTGATCTGGCTCACGGCGACCCGGCGGGGTCGGTGCCACCAGCGGCGTCTCTCCTTCAGCGGAGGGGCGCCGCTGGTCGTGTGATCGTCAGGCGGACTGGGCGCGGTCGCCCAGAATTTCAACTCGAACTCTTGTGCTAGTACCTTGCCGCCGATAGAATGGATCATACGTTCGATTTATGGCGGGGGGTGCGGTGGTGGATCCGATGACGATGACGACGACGAGTTCGTTCGCATCCGGGCCGCTGCGTGCTGTGCCCGAGCCCTTGGGCACGCTCGGCACCGAGGCGCTGAGCGAGGTGGCGCGGTCGGCCACGCTGGCGCAGAACCTGGCCGCTGCCACCCGGTTGCAGGCCGCGCACCACCTCGTCGAGGCCATGGGGCGGCTCGACCGGGAGGCGCGGGGGTCGGACCCCGGTCGGCAGCCTGCCGAGCCCCGTCCCGCCTATGCCCGGCTCGACCCCGCCGACCGGGCTCGTGACCACCTGGCGGCGGCCATGTCCCTGACTGGGTGGCACGCCGCGCGTCTGGTGACCGCCGGCGTGCAGATCCACACGCGACTTCCGCTTCTGCGCAAGGCCGTCGAGCGGGGCCTGTTCCCCGAACAACTGGCCATCGACACCGCCTGCCGGCTGGCCGAGATCCCCGACAAGATCGTCGCGGGGGTGGAATCAGAGGTCATCGGCGCCCTGGCCAGGGACCTGGACGGGGGCCACCGGCCCAGCCGGGCGGCGCTGGACACCGCGGTCGACGCGGCGAGAGAACGCCACGATCCCCGGGCCGCCGAGGACGCAGTGGACGCCGCGGTCGAGCAGCGCACCGTTCGGTTCCGCCCTGCACGCAACGGCATGACCAGTATGTGGGCCTCGCTGCCCAGCGGAGACGCCGAGAAGCTGCGACGCCGGATCGAAGCCGCCGCCCGCGCAGCCTCCGAGGCAGGACATCCCCGCACTCGTGACCAGTTGCGAGCCGACGCCCTGTGCGCGCTCGGGGACCCGAACACCGACGACATCGGCACGGCTGTGCACGCCACGGAGGAGGCCGCCGACCGCGCCGACCGCGCCGACCGCGCCGACCGCGCAGATGGCGCAGATGGTGCCGCCACCGGCACGAACAGGCCGCGTCCCGGTGCGTCGTGGGGGACCGAACAGCCCATCCGGATCTCGATCATCGACAGCGTCGCCCAGGGCCTGCCCAACCGCGTCCAGTTCGTCAACGGCGCCTATTCGAGTTTCGACTGGCTGTGCGAAGAGTTGCTCTCCGGCGGCGACGCGAAAGTGCGGTTCGAACTGATCGACCCGCAGCCCGGCGCGCAGGACAAGCCGGACGCGGTGCTCAAGTACTTCATCACGCCGGCGCTGGCCGAGCGGATCCGGCTACGTGACGGGACCTGTCGCCACCCGGGATGCACCGTCGACGCCCACGACTGCGAGATCGATCATGTCATCGCGTTCGACCACCTGCGTCCTGAGCTGGGTGGCCCCACCGCCGAGTGGAACCTGATCTGCCTCTGTCGCAAGCACCACCGCGAGAAGACCTTCGGTCACTGCGCCTACCGGCCCGGGCCCCTCGGCGAACTGACCATCATCACCGAGACCGGACACGAACACCGCACCACCCCACACGGGCCGCTGGCCCAGGCGCGTGACCGGATCCTCGACCACCGATGGCGACAACACCTCGACCGCCTCATCGCCGATGACGGTCACATCACCAATCCGCCCGGCGCCGAGCGGGAAAGCGGCAGCGGCAGCGGGTCGGTTCGCCTGAGCGGCGCGTAGTCTTCCCGCGCGGCCCAGGGCGGCCCAGTGCGAGCGACCGGCGGCGAGTCAGCCGGGCTGATCACCCTGCGGGACCGCGCCCATACCGACACCGGGTTCGCACACCTTCCAGGCGCCGTCCTCGTCGAGCATCCGCACCTGCTCCGATCCGGAGCCGTCGGACTCGGACTCCACGGTGGCGATGGCCACATCGCCCTCGATATCGACCCCGGTGACCGTGAGATCCTGCGGGAACGACCCCGAGATGGACTCGCGCAACATCGCATCGAGGTCGGTGCCGGTCTGCTCTCCGGAGGCGGTGATGTTCTCGACCAGATCCTGCGGCACGCGGTTCTCGGCACAGAGGTGACTGTTGAACTCGACGAACGACTCGGAGTCGGTCATCTCACGCAGCGTCTGCTCGACCGCGCGCTCGGCACGAGCCGACGACGACATCGGCCCGGCCGCGAAGAGCCACACCAGTGCGGCGATCACCACGACCACCACGACGGCCGCCGCGACGAGCGCCATGCGGAGACCGCCCCTACGGCCACCGCCATCGCGAGCTCCGTCCACCGGGCCGCCAGCTGCCGGGTGCCCGCTCGCGTCGTCCCGGGGATCAGGTTCGCCCGCGGGCGGCTGCTGGCTCGTCGTCGTCATTACTCACTCCCGTGCAGTTGCGCGGTCCCCGGGCGGGGCGCGTCGACCCGCCACCGTAGTCCACGACCTCGTGAGTTGGCTGTGCGTGGGTGAATGGGATCAGCGGAATGGGATCGGGTGAACGGGATCAGGGGAGCGGCCCGGCGGGCTCCAACCGGTCGGTGCCGCGCCGCGTGCGCCAGCTGGCCATCGGGTACGCGCCGCTGTTCGGATCCTCGCGGGCGACGATCGCCCAGTAGTCGGCGTGCGCGTACTCGGTGGTGAACTCGACCACCGTGAAGCCGTGGCGGTCCAGGTCCACCCAGCGCACGTGGCGGTTGACCTGCCCGAGCGCCCCCTGCGCGGTCTGCGACAGCGCGTTTCCCTCGGGCAGCCCCACCATGTCGTCGATGTTGTTGCTCGTGATCGAGGGCGTCACGAACTCGACCGCGCCCACGCCCGCACCCGGGTAGTCCGCCGCCTCGAACGGCACCTCGTTCGCCCACGAGGTGTGGATGTCCCCGGTGAGGAACACGGTGTTGCGGGTGCCGGCGGCGCGGATCACCTCCATCAGTCTGCGGCGCTCGCCCGCGTACCCGTCCCACTGATCGGGGTTGTAGGTGATGCCCTCGCGCGGGACGCCCAGCAGTTCGGTGAGCGCGGCGGTGGTGCGGGGGTCGAGCGGCGGCAGGAGAACGGGCGTGAGCATCACCGAGTTGCCGACGACGTTCCAGTGGGCGGTCGACGAGCGCAGGCCGCGGGCCAGCCAGTCGAACTGCTCGGCCCCGGTCATGGTCCCCGTGACGTCGATGGCGTGGCCGTCGAAGCGGTCCGGGCCCTCGGTGCGGTAGGAGCGCAGGTCGAGCATGGAGATCTCTGCCAGCGAGCCCCAGCGCAGCCGCCGGTAGAGGTGTCCGCCGTCGCGCAGGGATTCCGGGCGCACGGGCATCCACTCGAAATAGGCCTGCGCGCTGGCGGCCTTGCGGTCGGGGAACGACCCCTGGTGGGGCTCGTGGTTCTCGGCGCCGTGCGACCACGAGTCGTTGGCCAGTTCATGGTCGTCCCACGTGCAGATCCACGGGACGTGCGCGTGCAGCGACTGCAGGTCCGGGTCGGTGCGGTACTGCGCCAGGCGGATCCGGTAGTCGGCCAGCGTCACGATGTCGTGCGGCGGGTCGTGCGGCCGGACCGCACCGAACTTGCCGGCGTACTCGCCCCGGCCGTACTCGTAGATGTAGTCGCCGAGTTCGACGATCGCGTCGAGATCCCCGCGCGCCTCGAGATGGCGGTAGCCGGAGAAGAAGCCCGCCTCCCAGTTGGAGCAGGAGACCACGCCGATACGCCAGCGGCCGGTGGCCGGGAGCGCGCCGTCGGCCGGGGCGGTGCGGGTGCGGCCACTGTGCGAGGTCTGCCCGAGTGCGCGGAAGCGGTAGTGGTACCAGCGGTCGGGGGCCAGCCCGGTGCAGTCGAGTTTGACGGTGTGGTCGCGGCCGGCGTCGGTGACGATCGATCCCGACCGGACGATGCGTGTGAAACCGGGGTCGAGGGAGACCTCCCAACTGACGACGACGGGGGCGCCCAGCCCCGAACCGGGAGCGGCGTCCGGGGAGGGCGTGACCCGCGTCCACAGCATGACGCGATCCGCCATCGGGTCGCCCGATGCGACGCCGTGCCGGAAGACACCCCCGCCATCCCCGCCGCCCGCATCATCACCGTCCGCGGCGGCGCCTGCGATCGCGGAGGGGCCCACCAGTGCGCTGGTGCCGACTGCGGCACCGGCGAGTGTTCCTCCCCTGAGGACGGAGCGCCGGTCGAGGCCGGCCGCGCCGCGGGTGGATTCGCGGGATGAGGACACGGTCATGTGCCCAGTTTGATGGGCCACCTGACCTGACGGGGGCGATCACGCCAAGTGGTCACCGGATAGTCACTCGCCGGTGTTGGTCGAGTCAGTTTCCGGGGAGGACTCCGTGCCCACCACTATCTCCTCCAACTCGGACCTCTCCGGCGTGGAGAGGTAGCGCTCGAGGGAGTCGTCCAGCTCCTGGAGCCAGGTGGTGTGGTGCGTCACGGCCATCGTGCCGGTCAGGACGGACGGGTGGGACTTGTCGCGGTACGTCAGGATGTTCTCCTTCTTCTCCTGCTTCCAGGCGAGGAAGATCCGCACGACCTGGTCGAGGTCGAACATGGGGTAGTCCGTGGCCTCGATCAGGTCGCGGATGTAGTCGGCCTGGAACCGCACGTCGTCCGCGTCCCCGTCCAACTCCTGGAAGGCGGGTGCGCCACACCCTCATGTGGGCGGCACGCTGCTCGGCGGACGGCAGCGCGGCCCGGCCGAGGATGAGGTCGCGCACGTACCAGGCCTGGGCGTCGAACATGTTGAACGTGAACCACTGATCCTGGGCGCCCAGGTAGTAGACCTTGGGGTTCTTCTGCCACACCACTCCGCGGTACAGGCTGGCGGGATAGATGTTGTTGGGGGAGTACAGGGCGAGTTCCCCGGGCAGGAACGGGTACTTGTGCAGGTAGCCGGTGCACAGGATCACGGCGTCGAACTCGCGGGTCTCACCGCCCGTGAAGTGAACGGTCTGGCCCTCGAAGCGGTCGATGAGAGGCAGTTCCTCGATGCCGTCGGGCCAGTCGTAGCCCATCGGGCCGGTGCGGTAGGACATCGTCACCGAGCGGGCGCCCATCTTGAAGGCCTGCACACCGATGTCCTCGGCGGAGTAGGACGCGCCGATCAGCAGAACGCGCTGGTCCGCGAGCTTCTCCGCGCCGCGGAAGTCGTGGGCGTGCTGAACCGATCCGGGGAACGAGTCGATTCCCTCGAACTCCGGGACGTTGGGGAAACTGAAATGGCCGGTGGCCACGATGATCCGGTCGAAGTCGGAAGCGGTGGTCTTGCCCGAACGCAGGTTCTCGACGGTGACGGTGAAGTTGTCCTGGTCGCGGTCGTAGTCCACCCAGCGGACCGCGGTCGAGAACTGCACCTTGTCCTTGACCTTGGACTTGCGGACCCGGCCGTCGATGTAGTCCCACAGGACCTCACGCGGAGGATAGGAGGAGATCGGCCGACCGAAGTGCTCGTCGAAGGTGTACTCGGCGAACTCCAGCGCCTCCTTGGGGCCGTTGGACCACAGGTTGCGGTACATGGACGAGTGCACCGGCTCGCCGTACTTGTCCGTGCCGGAGCGCCAGTCGAAGTTCCACTGACCGCCCCAGTCGTCCTGCTTCTCGTACGCGACGATCTCCGGGATCTTCGCCCCTGCTCGTTGTGCTGATTCGAAGGCGCGCAGGGCCGCCATGCCGCTCGGTCCGGCTCCGATGATCGCGATTCGCTGTCTTGACACAAGAATTCCTTCCGGCCGACGTCGGCCTGATGCCCATTACTCGAAAGAGGAACCGGTGGAAGCTCATCCGCCGCGGTACACACTCCGCTGGCCGGGGCCTCTACACCGGGTTCACGATTCCGCCCCGACGCGGCGATTTCTCGAACCGACTGCTGCGGGGGCCCGGCACACCCGATCGGTGCGCCGTATGGCCTCACCCTAACAAACGCCCGCATCAGCAGGGGTGACGCTGATTCGTGGACAATGGTCTGCATGACCCAGTTCGGAGATCTCCTCGGCCCCCCGCCCACCCGTCTCACCGGAGACCCGGAGGCGGAGGACGCCATCGCCGCCGGCGAGGACCCCCGCACCGTGGCGGCCTCACACCCCACGGCCTCGATCGCCTGGGCCGAGCTCGCCGAGCGCGCGCTCGACTCGGGCGACGTGATCAGCGCCTACGCGTTCGCCCGCACGGGCTACCACCGGGGCCTCGACCAGCTTCGCCGGCACGGCTGGAAGGGTTTCGGCCCGGTGCCGTTCGACCACGAGCCCAACCGCGGCTTCCTGCGGTGCGTGGCCGCGCTGGCCCGCGCCGCACAGTCGATCGGTGAGGAGGAGGAGTACATCCGTTGTCTGGACCTGGTCAATGAGTCAGACCCGCACGCCGCCGCGTCTCTCGGCCTGGCGTGACCGTCTAGACGCCCGCGCGCTGGGCGCCTACGCCGCGCTGCCGGCCCCGCTGCGGACGCGGACCCGGCGGCTGGGGTATGCGTTCCTGCCGATCCTGCAGTGCGGTCTGGCCGCCGGGTTGGCCTGGTTCCTGGCCAACGACGTCCTGGGCCACCCCGCGCCCTTCTTCGCACCCATCGCCGCGGCGCTCGCCCTGGGCACCGGCATGGGGCGGCGCATCCGCCGCGGCGCCGAGCTGGTGATCGGCGTCGTGGTGGGCGTGGGCCTGGGCGACCTGCTGATCGCCCAGATCGGCTCCGGCCCGTGGCAGATCGCCGCGGTGGTGGTGCTGGCCATGTCCGCGGCGGTGTTCCTGGACCGGGGCGCCCTGGTCGGGACGCAGGCGGCGTCGTCGGCGATCCTCGTGGCCACGCTCCTTCCCCCCGGCAGCGCGGGCGGCTACGAGCGGATGGTCGACGCGGCGGTCGGCGGCGTTGTGGCGCTGGTCGCCATGGCGCTGATGCCCGTCCACCCGCTGCGGCGCGCCCGTCGCGAGGCGGCGTCGCTGCTGGGCGTGGCCTCGTCGGTGCTGACGGAGGTCGCACAGGGGCTGGACCGCAGGGACTCCGACCTCATCCGCTCGGCCCTACAGGACGCCCGGGACACCCAGCCGGCGGTCGACGCGATCTCCGAGCAGCTCGCGGGGGCCCGGGAGCTGGTCCGCATCTCGCCGTTCTACCGGCGGCGCCGGCCGGAGGAGATCGTCCTCACGAGCGTGCTCCACCCGCTGGACAACGGGATCCGCAACATCCGCGTCCTGGCCCGGCGGGCGATCGTGGCAGTCGACGACCAGGTGGACGTCCCGCCCGCCCTGAGCTCGCTGATCGCCGGCCTGGCGGAGGCGTTGGAGATGCTGACGCGACGCGTGGCCGCGGAACCGGACGCCCCCACCGACGCCGAGGTGCACCGGGCCCTGCGCGCGGTGGCGGCCCGGGCCAAGCGGGAGCTGGTGACGGGCTCCGGCCTGACCGAGACGGTGATGCTGGCCCAACTCCGGTCGATCCTGGTGGACATGATGCAGGTGGCGGGCCTGAGCAAGGTCTCCGCCTTGGCCACGCTGCCGCCCACGGTGCGCACGCCCGCGGTGGAGCCGGAGCTGCTGGAGGAGTGGCCCGAGTCCCCGGACCGGCCCGCGAACGAGATGCCCCCGCTCAGGGCGACACGAGCCTCCATGGCTCGGTATGTCGATAGAAAGAAGTCCTCTTGACCGCCCGTCGACCGGTCACGCCGTCGCGGGTGACCACCCCCGCCTCCGTTCCCAGCTGGACCGCGCGGGCCGGTACCCAGGACCTGCGCAGCAACCTGCGGGGGCGCGCGGCGGTGGCGCGGACCCCGGGCATCTCGGGGGTCGGGCGGACGGTGAGGGTGTCTATCTCCCCGGAGAAGATCCGCTCGTCGTCGGCGTAGGCCTCGCCCACCAGGTGTGCGCCTCCCGGCCCGGTGACGGTGGCCTCACCCACCAGGACGGTGCCGGTCTCGTCCCTGATCAGCGGCACCTCGCGGGCCCGGCCCCGCACCCCGAGTTTGGCCGCGGCCGAGCCGGTGGGCAGGTCGTATGCGCGGGTCACCGGGGTGGGGTCCTCGGCGATGTAGGCGATCTCCATGTCCAGGTTGTCGGTCCGCATCAGTCGCGTGAGCAGCGCGGCCAGGCCCGCGTCGGTTCCGCACACGAGCACGCGCCGCCGGCGGCCGATCTCGTAGAGCGCACGGTTGACCTCGTCCTTGGCGGGGACCTCGCCGCACTCGACGCGCCGGTGCTCCCCGAGGACGGTCGGGACCGGCGCCGAGCCGCAGCGGATGACGATCATGCATCCATCATGACCTCACCGGCCCGCCGGGTCGAACCTGGGGCGAGATGGCGGCAGTATGTCAGGGGTGCGCCGTATTGACCTCAACTGCGACCTCGGGGAGGCCCGCCGGGGGACGCCACGGTGGTCCGCGTCGCTGGCCCCCCGGGCAGGGGCCCATCCCGACGATGCCGCGTTGCTCGATGTGGTGACCTCCGCCAACGTCGCCTGCGGCTTCCACGCGGGTAACCGCCCCACCATGACGGCGACCGCCGCCGCTGCCGCCGAGCGCGGCGTGGCGTTGGGGGCGCACCCCTCCTACCGGGACGGGGCGAACTTCGGGCGGGTGGAGCTGGAGGTCTCTCGCGCCGAGGTGGCCGACCAGGTGCACTTCCAACTGGTGGAGCTGGACATGGCGGCCCGTCGGCGCGGTACCCGGGTCCGGTACGTCAAACCCCACGGAGCCCTCTACAACCGTATTGCCCGTGACGCGGAGCAGGCGGCCGGGGTGGTGGACGCGGTGCTGCGGTACGCCGAGCTCGACGACTCCGAGCCCCTGCCCATCCTGGGACTGCCCGGATCTGTGGTGCTCGCCCACGCCAGGGCGGTCGGCATCCCCACCGTGGCCGAGGCCTTCGCCGACCGCGGGTATCGCGCCGACGGGACGCTGGTGCCGCGCGGCGAGCCGGGAGCCGTGCTCACCGACGCGGACGAGGTCGCCGAACGCGTGGTGGCCATGGCCGGCGGCCGGGAGATCACCGGCGCGGACGGCTCGCGACTCGTGGTGCCGGCGGTCTCGGTCTGCGTGCACGGGGACACCCCCGGGGCGCTCGGGCTGGCGCGCCGGGTCCGGTCCGCACTCGAGGCGGCCGGGGTGGTGGTGGCGCCGTTCGCCGCGGCTCCCGAGCTGTGACGACGACGAGGATCCGCTCCTGCGGAGAAGCCGCGCTGATCGTCGACTGTGCCGACCTGGCCGAGGCCGTGGAGTTGGCCGCAGGGCTGGAGCAGCTGCGCCCGGACGCGGTCGATGTGGTCGCGGCGGCCCGCACCGTGCTGGTGACCGCGCGTGGGGCCTCGGCGCTGCCCGAGCTGCGGCGGAGTGTGGAGGAGCTCCTGGACCGGGATCCGCTGCACCGGGATCTGCTGCGCCAGGGGCCGCCACCCGCCGGCGGGGGCGGCGGAGCAGCGGAACCGGGAGTGCAGGCCCCTGAGGTGATCCTGGATGTCCGCTACGACGGCCCCGACCTGGCCACCGTCGCGGAGCTGGTCGGCATCTCCACCGAGGCGCTGGTGCGCCGGCACACCTCGATCACCTGGCGGGCCGCGTTCGGAGGGTTCGCGCCGGGCTTCTTCTACCTGGTCGACCAGCGTGAACTGGCTGGGCGGGAGTCGGGCGGGCGGGAGTCGGGCGGGCGGGAACTGGCCGAGCCACTGCCCCCCGTCCCCCGGCTGGAGTCCCCGCGGCCGCGGGTCCCGGCCGGGTCGGTGGGTCTGGCCGACCGCTTCTGCGCCGTCTACCCGGGCTCCTCGCCCGGCGGGTGGCGTCTGCTCGGGACCACCGACGCCCTGCTCTGGGACGTCGACCGCCCCGACCCCGCTCTGCTCGCGCCCGGGATGACGGTGCGGTTCCGCGAGGTGCCCCGGTGAGGCCCCGATGAGCCTGATGGTCCTGCGGGCAGGTCCGTCCGCGCTGGTGCAGGACCTGGGGAGGCCGGGCCACGCCTCGCTCGGGGTCACCGCCTCGGGTGCCGCCGATCGCGCCGCCGCCGCGCTCGCCCTGCGCTGCCTCGGGACCGACCCCGGGGCCGCGGTGCTCGAGTTGCTGCTGGGCGGGCTGGTGGTGATGACGGACTCCCCGGCAGTGGTCGCGGTGACGGGGGCGCGGGGCCTCGTCGTCGTCACCACCTCCTCCGGTTCCCGACGCACCGCCGCCACCGGCGAGGTGCTCCGACTGGAGGCGGGCTCCACGCTCGAGATCGGCCGCCCCGAGGCCGGGGTGCGCAGCTACCTGGCCGTACGCGGGGGGATCGAGGTGACGCCCGTGCTCGGCAGCCGCTCGCGGGACACGCTTTCCGGGCTCGGGCCGCCACCCGTCGTCACCGGCGACGTGCTCGCGGTGGGTGAGGCCGTGGTGGGCCCCTGGGCGGAGAACTGGCACGCGGCGGGCGGCGGGCCGGGGGTGGTCCCGGGCAGAGGGCCGGATCCGATCGGGCTGGACGTGATCCCCGGACCCCGCGACGAGCTCTTCCCCGCCGAGGCCTGGCAGGTGCTGGCGGAGATCGGGCACGTCAGTGGACACGCCGACCGGGTGGGGGTGCGGATCGATCCCGCACGTCCCGTCCCCCGGCTGGGAGGTGGCGAGATCCCCAGCGAGGGCATGGTGCGCGGCGCCGTTCAGGTCCCCGCCGACGGCTCGCCGGTGGTGTTCGGGCCCGACCACCCCGTCACCGGCGGCTACCCGGTGATCGGGGTGTTGACCGCCCGGTCATCGGACGCACTGTCCCAGCTCCTGCCGGGAGCGCCGGTGAGTTTCCGGAGGGTGCCGGGTTGACCGACTAGGGTGTGCGGGGCGGGACCAGCTATCCTGGTCTGCTGGTGTGCGCGGAATCACTCGACAGCTTTCCGTCCCTCACCGTCTAGACGACTCTTTTCGAGGTGAAAGCAAACCATGCCAGCGATCGTCCTGATCGGCGCCCAGTGGGGCGACGAGGGCAAGGGTAAGGCCACCGACATCCTGGGCGGCCGCGTCGAGTACGTGGTCAAGCCCAACGGCGGCAACAACGCCGGCCACACCGTCGTGGTGGGCGGCGAGAAGTACGAACTCAAGCTCCTGCCCGCCGGCATCCTCTCTCCCACGGCCATCCCGGTGATCGGTAACGGCGTGGTGGTCAACCTGGAGGCCCTGTTCGCCGAGATCGACGGCCTCGAGGCCCGCGGCGCCGACACCTCCCGGCTGCGCATCTCCGCCGACGCCCACCTGGTGGCCCCGTATCACCAGGCGCTGGACAAGGTCACCGAGCGCTTCCTCGGCAAGAAGGCCATCGGCACCACCGGCCGCGGTATCGGACCCGCCTACGCCGACAAGGTCTCCCGCGTGGGTGTCCGCGTGCAGGACGTCTTCGACGAATCGATCCTCCGGCAGAAGATCGAGGGTGCCCTACACCTGAAGAACCAGGTCTTCGTGAAGATCTACAACCGTCGCGCGGTCGAGGTCGACGAGATGGTGGAGTACTTCCTCTCCTACGCCGACCGGCTGCGGCCCATGGTCAGCGACACCACGCTGATGCTCAACCAGGCCCTCGAGCGCGGCGAATCCGTGCTCATGGAGGGCGGGCAGGCCACCATGCTGGACGTGGACCACGGCACATACCCGTTCGTCACCTCGTCCAACCCGACCGCCGGCGGTGCCTGCGTGGGCTCTGGCGTCGGGCCCACCAAGATCACCCACTCGCTGGGCATCGTCAAGGCGTACACCACGCGGGTGGGTGCCGGGCCCTTCCCCACCGAGCTCTTCGACAAGTGGGGCGAGTACCTGCAGGTCACCGGCGGCGAGGTGGGCGTGAACACCGGCCGCACCCGGCGCTGCGGCTGGTACGACGCCGTGATCGCGCGCTACGCCGCCCGCGTCAACGGCTTCACCGACTACTTCCTGACCAAGCTCGACGTGCTCACCGGCATCGGTGAGATCCCGATCTGCGTGGCCTACGACGTCGACGGTGTGCGGCACGACGAGATGCCCATGACGCAGACGGACTTCCACCACGCCACGCCGATCTACGAGACCATGCCCGGCTGGGAGGACAACATCCGCGGGGCGCGCGTCTTCAGCGATCTGCCGCCCGAAGCCCGCGACTACGTCCTGCGGCTCGAGGAGCTGGCCGGGTGTCACATGTCGTACATCGGCGTGGGACCGGGGCGCGACGAGAACGTGGTGCGGCGCGACATCCTGGGCTGAACTCCCTGGTAGTTGGGCGCGACCTCACGCAGGCCGACTCGCTGCTCGACCTCTCGACCAGCGGTCAGCTGCTGAGCGGGCTATCTGGCGGCTTCCCGTCGCGGATGCGGTTTATGCTGTGAACTCAGTGACAGGTGACCGACCGGCCGCCGGCTTTCGACGCTCGGAGCACCCCTTGCCTCTGTTCACCAGGATCGGAGTCGCTGTCGCGGCGACCGTGTTCACGTCAGGAATCGCACTCGGTGCCGCCGGTGCCCACGCGCAGACCCTCGAAGGGGCCCCGGTGTTCACGAGCGCCAGCGCGGTGAGCGTGACCGGCAAGGGCGAGACGACGAGGGTCGCGTACAACAACAGGTCGGGACAGGGCCTGGTGTGCGGCGTGCTGGTCGGGCAGGGCCGGCTGCTCTCCGACATCTACGACGCCATCAGGTCCTCTCAGGGCGCCGGCGGGATCCCGGAGGACCTGAGCGCTGAACTGGCGCTGGCGATGGACCAGGGCCGGGCCGGGATTCTCAGCTTCGCAGTCGAGGACGGGGGGACGGCCGTCGCTGTGGCCGAGCAGGGTGATCCGGGGGCCCAGGCCGTCCTGACTGATGGGTCCTTCATCCCTGCAGCGATGGCCACATGTTCCAACCTGGAATTCGATCCGGAGTACGTCGAGGTGGAACTGTCCCCGGGTGCCGGCGTGCCGAGCGGCCTCGGTTCGCTCGACGCCGCGTTGACCGGGTTCGGGAGCTCAGGCTCCGTCGCCCGGACCTCGGGATCTCTCGGCAGCTGACCGCTGGAACGGGTCGCCGTCTAGAGACCCGGAATCCGGGGTAGTTCGAACGCGCCGCCTGCCACCCCGGCGCTGATCGCGAGTGCGGCCGAGACGCCGAGGCCGGCGAGGATGAGGAGCCCGGCGCCGACGATCGGGTCCTCCAGCGAGCCGCCGTCCGCACTGCCGGAGGCCTGCGCGACGTACTGCACCACGCCGGTCTCGGCGGGGGCCGCCTGCGCGGGGGAGGCGGCGACGGAGGTGGCGGTCGCCAGGGCGACGGCGGCGATGGCGGTCCCGACGCTGCGGGTGGGGGTGATGGTCATGACTATTCATCGTCGTGGGGCTCGACACCATTACGGCCGTGCTACTCCGGCAGGCCGGCCGCGGTAGCGTCCCACACCCTCACGCGTCGGGTGCCCGCGGAGGCGTGACGTCCGGGCCGCAGCTGCTCCGCGACGGGTCCGCGCATCGCCGCGGCTGCCTTCCCTGGGGATGGTCGTCGAGACTGTCCACATGTGGCCGTCTCACGCTGACAGTGGCCCCACCAGCACAGATGATGGCCGCATGGCAGACAGATCCGGCTCCCGCAACGGCCCGGTCCCACCGGAGACAGCAGCATTCGCGGCAGTGGTCTTCGGCGGCCGCCCGTTCCGTGGGGCCGCCGCGGTGGAGGCGGGAGTGCTCACTCGGCGTGAGCTCTCCGGCGGCTTCAGCAGAGTATTCCCCGGTGTCTACGCGGCGGGCGCCGGAGAGTTGGACGCGGGGTCGTCGGTCCGGGCAGCCTGGCTCTGGGCACCGGCGGGATCGGTGGTCTGCGGGTTCGCGGCGGCGGCACTGCACGGCGAGCGGTACTTCGCAACCGAGCACGTGCGCAGATGCGTCGACATCCTGAGTGCGTCCAGACCGAAGCCGCCCCCGGGAATCACAGTGCGCGTGGCCCGGGATCTCGGCCCCGGCGCGAGGGGACACGTCGTGGACGGCACGCCGGTCACGTCTCCGGCCCGCACGGCGGTGGACCTGCTGAGATGGATCGACGACGACGAGGTGGCCATCTCGGTCACCGATTCCCTCTGCAACTCCACGCGAACGCCGCTGCCAGAGGTGGCGGCGACGGCTCTCGCGATCCGGCCGGCCCACGGGGTGTCTCGGGTGCTGGCCAGATTGCCGCGATGCGACCCGCGCGCTGATTCCCCGCCCGAGACCCGCTTGCGATTGACGATGGGGCGACACGGGTTGCCGGCTCCGGAACTGCAGTTCCCGGTCGTCGATGACGACGGGCGGCTGCTCGCGACACCGGATCTCGGCTATCGCTGGTGCCGGGTCGCCCTTTTCTACGACGGGCGAGAGTTCCACCGGGGAGAGCAGAGTGACTACGACGCGTACGCCACCGCCCGGATGACGGAACTGGGGTGGGAGGTCATGCGCATCACCGACCGGATGGCGGCCTCGGAGTCGGCGCTGATGCGACAGATCGGGGCCGCGATGCGCAGGCAGATCGAACGGGGACACGCTTCCCGCGGTGCGGAGTTCCAGAGCCTGGGCGAGCGGTGGAGAACCTGGTGATGCCCCCGAATCAGTGTCGCGCCGAGGTGCCGTTCTCCGCGGCCGCGGTGTCGACCCCCAGAAAAATGGGTCCCTGACTTCCGCGCTGAGGCTCCTTCTCCGATGTACCAGGGACAGGATAGGGGCGCGCGGGCCGGGACCGCAGAACGTCGCTGAGACCTCCACTGCTCTCGCGGACGACCTCGAGCGTGTGGAAAACGCCCTGGACGCAGACCTGGTCGAGATCTGTTCAAAACTGGTCGAAATCCGGCTCAAGTTGATCGCCCTCAGGTACGAGTAGGCGGCGTGTCGCGTGCGCAGACGACGAGCAGTATCGGCGGATCTCGACCAATCACTCTCGGACTACGAGTCGATGGCCTGGTCCTCGACCGAGTGTGCAGAAATTCGAGCAAGTTTCAGCGCAGCACCCACGCAGCGCTCGTTCGGCGGTCAGCCCAGGTTCCTGAACGCGTTTCGCACCGCGTCCACGGCGTCGTCGATCCCGAAACCCGCACCCGAGGCGCGCTCCGAGAACTCCTCCGCGGCCCGGGCCAGCACCGCGGCGGACAGGTCGGCGGCTGCGACGAAGGTCCCGGATCGGCCGCGGCCCTCGAGAACCCCGGCTTCCTCGAGTTCGCGGTAGACCTTGGCCGCGGTGGCTGTCGAGACCCCGACCTCGTCCGCGAGTTTTCGCACGGCAGGCATGCGGGTGCCTGGGGTCAGCGTCCCGCGGGTGACCGCCTCGACGATCTGGCTCTTGAGCTGGCGGAACGGGGGGTCGCTCGACGCCGAGTCGACGATCAGCGAGACCCCGGCGACTCGGGAACCACCGCCCGCCGAGCTGCCGCCCGCCGAGCTGCCGCCCGGCGAGCGAGAGGCGGCCCCCGACCGACTCATGCTCAGGCCCAGACCTGATCCACGGGAGTCGCCTCGGTCGGCGGCGCGGCGGGCGTCGGCGCCGGGGTGCGGGAGAAGCGCGGCGCGGGCGCCGGGCCCACGTCCCCGCCGACCTCGACGAAGGTCTCCCTTGCCGTCATATGGGGGTGGTCCAGAGCCTCGGTGTAGGTGAGGACGGGAGTGGTACAGGCGTCGGTGCCGTAGAAGAGCTCCGCCCACTCGTCGCGGGGCTTCTCGGCGAACTTCCCGGCGATGATCTCGCGCAACTCGTCCCAGCGGTCCATGTCGAACTGGCCGGGCATGCCCTCGCCGTCGATGCCCAGCAGACGCGCGAACTCCGCGTAGAACTGCGGCTCGAGGCAGCCCACGGCCATGAACTTGCCGTCCGAGCAGGTGTAGACGTCGTAGAAGGGGAAGCCGGTGTCGAGCATGTTGGTCCCGGCGACGTCCGACCACTGGTCGCGGGCGCGCATGGCCCACTGGAACTGGCCCAGCACTGAGGCCCCGTCGGTCATGGCGGTGTCGATGACCTGGCCCTTGCCGGAGGTGGCGCGCTCGATGATCGCGGCGAGGATGCCCTGGATGAGGAACATCGACCCGCCGCCGAAGTCGCCGACGAGGTTGAGCGGGGGCACGGGGCGCTCGCCCTTTCGGGCGGTGGCGCTCAGGTGCCCGGTGAGCGAGATGTAGTTGAGGTCGTGGCCGGCGGTGTGCGCGAGCGGCCCGTGCTGGCCCCAGCCGGTCATGCGGGCGTACACGAGGCGCGGGTTCGACTCGAGGCACTCGTCCGGACCGAGGCCCATCCGCTCGGTCACCCCGGGGCGGAAGCCCTCGACCAGCACGTCGGCCTTGGAGATGAGGCCCCGCACCTGCGCCAGCCCGTCATCGCTCTTCAGGTCGGCCTCCACCACGGACCGGCCCCGCCGGGTGATGTGTGCCCAGCCGTCGGCGGACTTGGCGAGCTCGCCAGGTCGCATGACGGTCACGACGTCGGCGCCCAGATCCGCCAGCATCATGCAGGCGTGGGGGCCGGGGCCGATCCCGTTGAGTTCGACGACGCGGATGCCGGCCAGGGGGCCGGAGGAGGCAGTGGTCACAGGTGTGCCCTTTCGTGTGGCTTTGCACACACGCTATCGCCTCGCTCGACTCGAGGTCCCTCAGAGGTTCGATGTTGCGTGTGTTGCCGCTGTGATTAGGGAGGATAAGAAAGTTAATATGGACTTAGTCGGGCCGCAAGTTAGCGTCGCGAACGTGAAGGACAAGTGTGATCTGTGTAACACTCCGCTGAGGTGCTTCTGAACGAACGCCTGACAGCGTCGCCGCGGCCCTCGGCGTGGTGGCTTCCCCTCACTGCAAGGAGCTTTCATGTTCTCTCGTAATCGATTCCTGGCCGGCGCCTCGGCCGTCGCACTGGCCGCCGGGACCACCCTCGCCGGCGCAGGCATCGCCTCCGCCCAGGACGAGGAGGAGTCGACGGGCTCGCTCAGCAGCAGCTCGATCGGCGACATCGGCGGCGACTTCGAGACCGCCGCGGAGGCGCTGAACGGCCCGGTCACCGTGTCACCGAATGAGGAGGGCGGCCCGACGATCACGTACACCAACGAGACGGGCGCGGCGCAGGAATGCCTGGGCTTCACCGCGCCCTACTCGACGATCATCGAGAACGACCTCGACACGGACTACGACCCCGACGATGTCATCGCGGCGCTCGCCCTGATGGGTGCCCTCGAGGACGGCGGCGACGTCTCCCTCTTCGGCGGGGACGAGGACGGTGCGCCGATGGCGTTCGCGGACCCGAACCCGGACGAGGGGGGCGACGTGGCCGGCTTCGTGGCGGGCTTCGCCCTGGGGCTGGGTGGCCAGAGCATCGGGGTCGCCGCCGATGGCGAGGTCTCCTGGACGGCACCGACGCCGAACTCACCCGCGCTGGCCGTGGTGATCTGCCTGCCCGAAGGGGGTGGCGACCGCGAGACGTACAACGGCATCGACCCGCAGGTCGTCGCTGATCAGATCAACAGCCGCATCCCCGGCGGCTCCGTGGAGCCCGTCTCCGCGGGATCCATCTCGGGCGGCAGCGTCGAGACGGGCGCGTCCCTGCTCGGTTCGCTCGGCGACGCCGGTGACGACACCGATGGCGGTGACGGCGACATCCCCGTCGACACCGTGGAGTGATCCACGCTCACCCCATCGGATAGCCGACCGGGCCCGGCACTCACATGGTGCCGGGCCCGGTCGTCTGTTCGGTCGCGTGCGGTCCGTCGCCGCAGGTCTACTAGCGTGGTCGCCATGAGCGCCCCTCACGATCCCCTCGCCCCTCCAGTCGTGGACCGCTTCGGCACACCGGGCACCCCGGACGCGACCCGCGTCATGCTGCTGGGCTCGGGGGAGCTGGGCAAGGAGGTCACGATCGCGCTCCAGCGCCTGGGGGTCGAGGTGATCGCCGTGGACCGCTACCCCGGCGCCCCCGCCCACCAGGTGGCGCACCGCAGCCACACCATCGACATGACCGACGCCGACGAGGTGCGCCGGGTGGTCGAACTCGAGAAGCCCCAGGTGATCCTCCCGGAGATCGAGGCCATCGCCACGGATGCCCTCGCGCAGATAGAGCAGGACGGTCTGGCCCGCGTCGCGCCCACCGCCCGGGCCGTGCAGCTGACCATGGACCGCGAGGGCATCCGCCGCCTGGCCGCCGAGGAGCTCGGCCTGCCCACGAGCCGCTTCGCGTTCGCCTCCTCCCTCGAGGAACTGCAGGAGGCGTGCACCCTGATCGGGTTCCCGTGCCTGGTCAAGCCCACGATGTCGTCGTCGGGCAAGGGGCAGTCCTCCCTTCACGGCCCCGAGGACGTGGAGGCCGCCTGGACCTACGCGCAGTCCGGCGCGCGGGTCGCGGGGGCGCGCGTGATCGTGGAGTCGTTCGTCGACTTCGAGTACGAGATCACCCTGCTCACCGTCCGCAGCGTGGACCCGGAGACCGGGGAGATCCGCACCGACTTCTGCGAGCCGATCGGCCACCGCCAGGAGCGCGGCGACTACGTGGAGTCGTGGCAGCCGCAGCTCATGACGCAGGACGCCTACGACTCGGCGCGCTCGGTGGCCGCGCGGATCACCGGCGCCCTCGGCGGGGTGGGCGTGTTCGGGGTGGAACTGTTCGTCAAGGGCGTGGACGTGTACTTCTCCGAGGTCAGCCCCCGCCCGCACGACACCGGGCTGGTCACACTGCGCAGCCAGGTGCTCAGCGAGTTCGAGATGCACGCCCGCGCGGTCCTGGGCCTGCCGGTGGTCACCACCATGGCCAGCCCCGGCGCCTCGGCGGTGATCTACGGCGGCACCGGCATCGGGGCCGACGGAGCGGAAGGGGTCGGCTTCGGGGGCGTGGCCCGCGCCCTGGCTGTGCCCGAGGCGGAGCTGAGGCTGTTCGGCAAGCCCTCGGCCAGCGAGTTCCGCCGCATGGGCGTGGCCGTGGCCACCGCCGAGAACGTCGAGATCGCGCGCGAGCGGGCCCTCGAGGCGGCCTCGCGCGTGACGGTGGTGAGGTAGGTGGTGTGCCGCACCGCCCCCGGGCCGGGAGGTCCCGATAGATGACGACGACGAGCGCGATCGCAGCCGAGGCCCGCGGACTACCGCCCGAGCCCACCGCGCGGTGGATCCTGGTGCTGGTCGCCGTGTTCTCGGTCGCCTGGCTGGCCGTGCTCGGGTGGCAGGTGCAGGTCCTGCCCGAGCGGGTGCCGACGCACTTCGGCCCTGGCGGTGAGCCGGACGGGTGGTCGAGCAAGGCGGGCGCGCTGGCGTTCTCGGTGGCGATGCCGGTGCTGACGGCCTATCCGCTGCCTCTGCTGTCCCGGCTGGTCATGCACTGGCCGGGCGCGATCAACGCTCCCAACCGGGACTGGTGGACGGCCACGGCTGCGCGGATACGCCGGTTCGAGCGACTGATCCGCGAGGACATGTGGCTGTTCTGCGTGCTCATGCTGGGCTTGTTCACGGCCATCCAGATCTCGATCGTCATGGCGTCGAGGTCCGCGAGCGGGGGACTCCCGCCGGTGCTGCTCTTCGGCTCACTCGGGGTGTTCCTGGTGCTGACCGTAGCGCTGACCGCTCGCATCCTGGGGGCGCGGTACGCCGAGCAGGACGTGGACTGACCGGGGACGACACGGCCTCCCTTCCGAATGGGCCCGGGACGGTGTCGATCGCGCATGGCCTGTGGATGGTCGTCGACTCTATCCACCGGTGTCCTGTGTGGGCCGCCTCCGGCGCCGCTGTCGCCTTAGCGTGACTCCCCGAGCGGTGCAGGGGTGCGCCGGGGCGGGAGGCGGGAGTCGATGGCGGGATCGGAGCCAGAGGTGGTGGCGGGAGCGGGGCCGGTGACCGCGGCGCTGCTGGGGTTCGAGCGGGTGGCGGTGGCGGCCGAGGCTGTCCGCGTGGCGGAATCGGGTGCCCGGACGGCGGAGCATGCCGCCGGGTTGTCCGCCGCGCTCGACGCGGCGGCGGTCGCCGCGGGCGGGGTGCAGGCCGGGGCGCCGGGCGGGCTCCTCAGTGGGCCCGCCCTCGCCGAGTGCGCAGCCCTGCTCGCCAGGCGTGCGCGGGACGCCGTGGGGCAGGCGGAGGAGCTCGCACGCGGCATGGGCAGGGCCGCGGATCTGCTGGTCGACGCCGACGAGGAGGTGGCCGGGGATGTCGCCGGGGCAGCGGGCTGAGGCCCTGGTGGTGGCGGTGGACCACGCGGAGGCCCGGGCCGCGGGGACCGGCCGGGGTATCGCCGAGGTGGCCGCCGACCTGGACTCGGTGGCCCGACGATTGGGCGGCGAGACTCCCACCGGTGGCGGCTGGTCCGGACACGCGGGCGCGCGGGCCCGCAGCCGCGTGGGGGAGGCGGCCGCGCAGGCCGGGACCCTCGCGAACAACTGTCTCTACGTGGCCGACGTACTGCGGGTCGAGGGGTCGCGGTTGGCGAGGGCGCTGATGAGCTGGGCCGACGACGAGGAGGCGGACCCCGGCTCCGGCGATGTGACTGCCGTGCAGGACGCCGATCGCGTCCTGACGGTGCGCCTGCGGGAGGCGGCGGACTGCCTGGCCGGCCTCACGGACGCCGCGACCCGCGCGTGCATCGACCTGTCCGGGTCCACGGGTGACGATCCGCGGGCGGTCGCCGCGTTGTGGCACTCCCTGGGGCCCGCGGACCGCGAACGCCTGGCCCGGGACCACCCGGAGCTGGGTTCGGTGGCGGGGCTGTCCTCGGCGACACGGGATGCGCTCAACCGGGCACGGCTGCGCAGGATGCTCGAGGCCGTCGAGGCCCGTCCCGCCGGCGCGGACGGCGCGGGGCCGGGGCCGGGTCTGGTCGCGCTGGCGGAGCACCTGGCGGCCGATCCCGCCCGGCACCTGCTGGCGCTGCACGCCGACGGCCGGGCGGTGGTGGCGAGCGCGGACCCCGACGGTGCGGACCGGGTCGTCACCCTGGTCCCGGGCACCGGGTCGTCGCTGGAGTCGATCGCCCGGACCGGCGAGCGGGCGGAGGCGATGTGCGAGGCGGTCGACGCCGCGACCGAGTCCTGCGCGGCGGTCTCGTGGCAGGGCTACGACGCCCCCGCGGATGTGGCGGCGGCCGGGTTCTCGGCGGCAGCCGCGCGAGCGCATGCCGGGGATCTGCGGGACTTCGCGGCCGGGTTGGACGCGGTCGAGACGATGGACGGCCGCGACGCCCCGCACGCCGCCGTGGGGTACAGCTACGGCTCAGCGGTGCTCGGTGCCGCGGCGGCCGACCCACAGGGGATGGCGGCCGATCGGATGATCCACGTGGGCAGCCCGGGGGCGAGCGTCGACTCGGTGGAGCAGCAGTGGGTGGACGAGCGCGGCGCCGCGCGGCGGGCCGGACCCGACGAGGTCGTGGGTGTGGTCGACCGCTGGGACCCGGTCCCGTGGTGGTCGGTCACGGGCGCGCTGGGCGGGCGCCCCGGGACGGAGGAGTTCGGAGGGCACGGGGTGGAGGTGACCAGACCGGATTCGGGGGCGGGGTCGGTGCGCGGCGCGCACTCGTCCTACTTCGATCCCGGCACGGTCTCGCTTGAGGAGATCGGCCGCCTCATCGCCGACACCGACTAGAGGCGCGACGTCAGCGTGAGGCGGGGCGGGGGTTCAGGCCGATGTCCAGCATCTCGGCGCGGCCCGGCAGCTTGGTGCGCTCGCGGCCCGCGGCGGCGCCGAGTTCGCGTTCGTGGGTGTCGATCGCCGTCCAGGCCGCGCCGTCGACCACTGCGACCCCGCGCTCGGCCAGGAGGTCGAGCACCGCCGGCGGGTCGGGGTGCGTGGGCTCGTTCAGTGCGCCCGAATCGAGGTCGGCGGTCAGCCGGCCGATCGTCTCCACGGCGCAGGAGCGGTTGGTGCCGATCACGCCGGTGGGCCCGCGCTTGACCCAGCCCGCCGTGTACAGCCCCGGCAGCGGGTCGCCGTCCGGGGAGTCGAGGATGCGGCCGGAGTCGTTGGGGATGACGGCGGAGCCGGGGTCGAACGGCAATCCCTCGAGGGGGGCCGAGCGGTAGCCGACCGCGCGGTACACGGCCTCGACCTGCAGGTCCTCGGTCCGGCCGGTGCTGCGCACGCGCGGCCCGTCGGGTTCGGTGAGCTCCAGACGCAGCCCGGACACCCGACCGTCGGTCCCCAGGATCCGGGCCGGGGACCGGTGGAAGCGGAAGCGCACCACCCGCCCGCCGGCGTCGAGGGCGGCGGCCTCGGCCTGGTCTGCCGAACCGTGCCCGGCCTCGCGCTGTGCGCCGGCCCATTTCTCGAGCTGGTCGCAGATCTGTCCCACCCGGCGGTCGTGCTCGCGGAGTTCGCGCGCCTCGTCGTCGTACTCCAGGTCGGCCGGGTCCACCACCACGGTGAGCCCCTCCACCTTGCCCATCTCCCTCAGTTCCAGGGGGGTGAACTTGGCGTACGCCGGCCCGCGGCGACCGATCACCGACACCACCCGGCTGGCGTTGGTGCCGAAGCCGCTGCGGACGTGGTCGGGGATGTCGGTGGCCTCGAGCTGCTCCGCGCTGCGCACCAGCATGCGGGCCACGTCCAGGGCCACGTTGCCCACGCCGAGCACGGCCGCTCGCTCGGCGGTGAGAACCCACTCGGGGTCCGAGTCGGGGTGGCCGTCGTACCAGGTGACGAACTCGGCGGCGCCGTGAGAGCCCTCCAGGTCCTCGCCGGGGATGTTCAACAGGCGGTCGGCGAGCGCGCCGGTGGAGAACACCACGGCGTGGTAGAGCCCGCGCATGTCCTCCAGTGTCAGGTCGGTGCCGAACTCCACGTTGCCGAGGAAGCGGATGCGCGGGTCGGCGGCGATGCCCTCGAGCGTGCGCGCGATGCCCTTGATGCGGGGATGATCCGGGGCCACACCGTGGCGCAGCAGCCCGTAGGGGACGGGCAGCCGGTCGAACAGGTCCACCACTATCCCGCGGCCGGACGGGTCGCGGGAATCGCTCCAGTCCAGCAGGGCCTCGCAGGCGTAGACGCCCGCGGGCCCGGAACCGACGACGGCCACGCGGAGAGCGGAATCTGAGGATGTCGTCATGATCCGATAGTCGCACAGAAGGTCGACCCGGGGACCTCGACCGGACCGAACGGCGGGGGAGGGAGCATAATCAACGCACATGAGCGACTACGCTGGGGACCTCGCACCGCAACAGGCCTGGGACCTGCTCTCCACCGATCCAGACACCGTGCTGGTGGACGTGCGCACCAGCGCGGAGTGGCAGTGGGTGGGCGGCGCCGACCTGTCGCAGCTGGGCAAGCCGGTCGTGGGGATCGAATGGGTCTCCTCGGCGGGCGAGCCCAACCAGCGGTTCGTCGAACAGCTCGGTCAGGCAGGGGTCGGCCCGGAGGCGCCGGTGCTGTTCCTGTGCCGCAGCGGGCACCGGTCGGCCGCCGCCGCGCGCGCCGCCACCGCTGCCGGATACGGCCCCGCGTACAACGTGGCCGAGGGCTTCGAGGGCGACCCTGACGCCCTCGGGCACCGCGGCACGGTCAACGGCTGGAAGGTCGCGGGCCTGGCCTGGCGGCAGTCCTGACACGCATTCCCCACCCGACGAGAAAGCAGCGGATGAGAAACAACGAGCTCCCCGACGGTCTCCACCCCGACACCCTGGGCGTGCGGGCCGGGCAGATGCGCACCGGCTTCGAGGAGACCACCGAGCCGATGTTCCTCAACTCCGGGTACGTGTACGAGTCGGCGGAGGCGGCCGAGGCGTCGTTCAACGGCGACATCCAGCGCTTCGTCTACTCGCGCTACGGCAACCCCACCGTGGCGATGTTCCAGGAGCGGCTGCGGCAGATCGAGGGCGCCGAGGCGTGCTTCGCCACCAGTTCCGGGATGTCGGCGGTGTTCGTGTCGCTGGCCGCGCTGCTGGGCAACGGATCCCGCCTGGTGGCCTCGCGGGCGCTGTTCGGCTCCTGTTACGTGATCTGCGCCGAGATCCTGCCGCGCTGGGGCGTGGAGACGGTGTTCGTGGACGGCGCCGACCTGGACCAGTGGCGCGAGGCGCTCAGCGAGCCCACCGACGCCGTGTTCTTCGAGACCCCCTCCAATCCCATGCAGGAGTTGGTGGACGTGCGGGCCGTCTGCGAGTTGGCCCACGAGGCCGGCGCGCAGGTGGTGGTGGACAACGTCTTCGCCACCGTCCTGCACCAGAAGCCGCTCGAGCTGGGCGCGGACATCGTGGTCTACTCCACCACCAAGCACATCGACGGTCAGGGCCGCGTCCTCGGCGGCGCCGTTCTGGGCACGGAGGAGTACATCTCCGGACCCGTGCAGAACCTGATGCGTCACGCAGGGTTCGGTATGAACGCCTTCAACGCCTGGGTGCTGCTCAAGGGCCTCGAGACCATGAGCCTGCGCGTCGAGCGGATGTCCGCCAACGCGCTCGAGGTGGCGCAGTTCCTCGAGTCGCACGAGGCGGTGGACTGGGTCCGGTACTCGATGCTGCCCTCGCACCCGCAGTACGGGTTGGCGACGGAGCAGATGTCCGGCGGTGGGTCGGTGGTGACGTTCGGACTGAAGTACGACGACGAGGTGGACCGCGGCAAGCAGCGCTGCTTCTCACTCCTCAACGCGCTGAGGGTCATCGACATCTCCAACAACCTCGGGGACGCCAAGTCGCTGGTGACCCACCCCGCGACCACCACGCACGCGTCGATGGAGCCCGAGGCCCGCGCGGCGGTGGGCATCGCCGACAACGTGGTCCGGCTCTCGGTGGGGCTGGAATTCGCCGGAGACCTGATCGAAGACTTGCGTAGGGGTCTAAACTAAGTTTTATGCGGTCACATGGCGGTGCGTCTCGGACCAGGGTGGCGGTGCTACCAGCGGCGCATCCGGCCGTCCGCCGGATCACGGGGTTGGGCTCCTCGGATCACATCGAGTTGCTGCCGGTGCGGCCGGGTGTGGTCAACGGTGAGCCCCCGCCGGATACGGACCCGGACACCTCCGATGGGATCTCCGATGGCGATCCGCTGGACCACGTGGACGTGGCCCATGTGCACTTCGGCTACGACTATCTGGAGCCGGAGAGCGTCGCAGAGGTGGTGGGCCATCTGGGCCGCAACGGCGTACCCATGGTGCTGACCGTCCACGACATCGTCTATCCGACCGACCAGGACGCGCTGCCGCACCGCAGCCGCACCGGCGCGCTGGTGCAGGCCGCGGCGAAGGTGTTGACGCTCACCGAGGTCGCAGCACAGGAGCTGTGGGTGCGGTGGGGCGTGGAGGCCCTGGTGGTGCCGCACCCGCGGCTGTTGAGCGAACTCGAGATCTCCGCAGCCGTCCGCGCCGCCAAGCACCTCAGGGGCGACGAGGACACCGTGGTGGGCGTCCTGCTCGAGCGGATGGGCGAGAACCTGGAGGGGCCCGAGCTGCTCGACCTGCTGGCGCCTGCCGCAGCCGGGCGTCGCGGGGCTCACCTGCGGATCGTGGTGGAAGCGCAGGCGTGGCGGGACGCATGCGGCGAGGACCGCGAGAGCGGCGGGCACCACCTGGTGGCCGAGCTCGCGGCGGAGGGGGACTGGGAGTCGGTACGCCTGGTGCGCTACGAGGCCCTCGACCTGAAGTTGGTGTTGGCGGAGTTCGCCGCGCTCGACGTGTGCGTGTTGCCCTACCGGTTCGCCACCCATTCCACCTGGCTGGAGCTGTGCCGGGATCTGGGGGTGGCGCCGGTGCTCCCTGCGGTGGGGTTCCTGCGGGAGCAGTGGTTCGACCGCTGCGATCCCGCCGACCACTCGGGCGAGGTGTACGACCCCCGGGACCCCGGTTCGTTGACGTGGGCTGTCCGCTCGGCGATTGACGAGCCCCGTGCGGCGCCGCCGCGCGTGGAGGGCGCGGATCCGAGAACGGTGATGGCCGCCCACGAGCAGGTCTACCGGTCGGCCGCCCGCACGCGGAAGGCGACCCCGGACCGCTTGTGACCAGTGGCCCGGGGGCCGGTCAGGTCCCGGCGTCCGCGCGCGCGATCTCGATGGGCCAGGCCAGCATCAGTACCGAGTCGGGGGCCGGGGACGCCGAGTCCATGCTCAACTCCAGACAGACCGTGACCGGCGCGCCAGGGGTCGTGCGCGTGCCTCCGGGCAACACGAGTGGCTCGTCCACCGTGGGCGCGTCCACGGGTTGGGGGCGGGTACCGTCGCCGGCCAGCACGCTGGGGGCGTCCGGTGCGAACGCGGGCGCGGCGCACGCACCCCCGCGGGTGGTGACGGCCCGGATGCTCACGGCGGCGGCGGCGGCGGGGTCGCCCTCGACCAACACGCCCTCGCCGATCTCCACGTGGGCCTCCGAGCGGGAGTCCACGCTCGTCCGCAGGGTCAGGGGTTGGTAGGCGGAACGGTTGCGGAGCCCGGCCGTGTCCACCCGGACGGGGAAGTGCCCACCGTAGCTGGAGATGGGCGCGGTCCAGGTGGTGCCGAAGTCGGTGGAGGCCTGCACGGACCAGGAGGAGCTGCGCAGCGCTGATTCCTGGGCCTCGTTCTGGCGGTCCTGCAGGATCACCGTGGTGGCGAGTGCGCATGCGGAGGCGGCGCCGAGGGCGACCAGGGCGCTGGCCGCGTGCCGTGTCCGCATAGCTCCTCCGAAAGCCATCAGAGGGCGATCGATCCGGAGGAGGGGTCTCCGGCACGGGCAGGGCCCGCGTCGATCGCCGGTTCATCAAGAGTATGGGCCGGGGTGTCCGAACCGTTACAGCGGCCCCGGCGAGTGGCCAATCTCACACACATCTCTGCGTGTCGGGGCGGGTCTCAGCGGATATAGACGACCGTCCCGGTGACCTGGTTGATGGCGGCCCAACGCCAGCCGTCGGAGTCCGGGTCGGTGGAGGTGAAGGTCGTCCAATCCCCGCTCGGGCGGGTGCCGTCGTTGATCCAGGTGTCCAATGCCGCGGCGGCGGTATCGGCGTCGGTGGGAACGGTGTCTCCCTTGACGACGACATCGTTCGCGGTTCCGTCCACCTCGACGGTTCCGACCTTCGCGGTCTCGGCGGTCGCCGACAGGGTGCCGGGGTCGCCGGGGATGACGGTCGTCGGGGTCTCGGTCAGCACGGTGGTGGTCTGCGTCGGTGAAAAGGTGGTCGTCGCAACCGTCGTCGAGGTCGGCGCCGATGTTGTTTCGGGGGGCGAACTCGGGTCAGACTGCGCGCTGGTCGATTCGTCCGCGCTCGACGGGTCCGGTGGCGCCGAAGTGGTGGTCTCCGATGCCGTGGAGTTCTCAATCGGTGAGGTTGCGGTGATGGTGGCTGGTAGCTCAGCGGAGACTGCGCCGTCTGCCTCTAGGCCGCGTGAAGTCGTGCGGGCGAACGCAACAGGTAGCTGGCCGTTCGCATCAGGTGATGGCGCATCGGTCACCGATACCGGGACTGCAGCTGGATCCGCGGGGTAGGCGGGCGGGTTGATCGGCTCGAACTCGTTGGCGAGAGGCAGATGACTGGAACTAGGGGTGTCGACTGCGCACTCGGAACGCGAGAAGATCATGGTGAACGAGCCGAGGTGTTCCTGGTTGCTCACCCGGTACTGATCAATTGTCATGTACAAATCTGAGAGCGCGTAGCCGGTGGTCGCGTAGGCGCGGGATGTGAGTGTGGCGCGGAGGTAAACCGGCCCGTTGACCCAAGTGAGCAGGCTAGTCCGGTAGCGAGGGCGAAGCCAAGCAGTGACGCGCTTGTTCACTTGCGGCACCAGGGCCGTGTATTCCGACTCCGGATTCAGCGGAAGAAGCGTCGAGTAGCTCGAGATTATTCCGACGCTGTTGCCCTTGTTCGGAAAACTCGTCGTTGGAGTAGACGCGGTCGTCTGGCCGTTAGGCGCGCATTCGGCCATGGTGGTGACATTGTCCGTTTCCATCCAGACGATTGGCTGGCTAGGCGCGGGTGACGGATTCGCGTACCCGCCCGACCGACCCCACCCCTTGGCCCGGGTCTGCGAGTCACTTCGTGTGTAGGCAGGGCCCGCGGTGGTGCAGCCGCTATGTGAACCGGCGGTCGCCCCAGGAGCGGCGGCTTGGACACAGAAAGTCACGCCAGTTGCCGGCCTCGAACTGGGAGTTCGCACTTCGAAGTTGGGTGTGAACCCGTCAAGGTTGACATCGCCTAGAGTGCCCGTCACCTGTCCGGTAGAAACACCAGCCGAGTTGCGATGGACCTGCCGTTCTGCACGTGCGTCGACGTTGGTTGGTGGGAAAAGCCCTGTGGTTCGATCAGGGTAGCTGGCGTGATTCCAGTACGCGTTGGTGCTATTCCGCGCCCACCCGTTCGTCGCCCATTCGGCTCGAACCTGCGCCTGCGCCACCTCGGTATCGGACCACGCGGCTTCCGTCTGCTCGACACCCCCACCCACCAGGCCGGACAGCGCGAGCATTCCCGCGATTGCGAGGGCGCCGGCGGAGGCGGTCACGCGGCGGAGACGAACGGAGGGGTGGGACAGACTCATGTCACTGCTGCTTCCGGGGCCAGAAAGCCCACACGACCAGGAAGGAGGCCGCGACAGTTATCCCGGCCATGTATATGGGCTGGCTTATCCGTGACACCACATAGGCGAGGCCCGGAGCGTGCCAGAGGACCTTTCGGACCTCGGCGACGACGTACGGTTGAGCGTCCGGGGAGTCGTTTGCATCGCCCTTCATCTCGAGTGCGTAGGATCCGTCGCCGACAGGGGTCACGGAAACGACTCGGTGGGTCACCGGGAGGCGGTCCTCACCCCGCGAGACCGTGGTGATGTCACCGACCCGGATAGCGGAGGCAGGTATCTCCCTGACGACAGCGAGTGACCCGGTGGGGATGGTCGGGGACATCGACCCGGTCTTGAACATGATCAGGCTGATGTTGAGAGCGAGCGCCGCGATAGTCGCGATGATGCACACCACTCCGAATGCGGCCAGAACCGTGAGAAGACCGTCGACGAGCCTGGACCGGATGCTAGGTCGGTGTGAGGCGTCGGTTCCCTCGGGCACGACGTTCTCCTGCATGGCGTTGTCGGCGTCCGTGTCCACAGTTCTCATGACGCCTGGTTTCCGGTGAAGGTCCACACGGGGTAGACGGACGCGCCGTTGGTGCCGGCCGGCGCAGCGGTGGCCACATTGGAGGCCAGGGTGAAGCGGAAGCACACCATGTGGGTGGAGCCCGCAGCCGATGCCAGCGTGAATGTCGCCGCCGGCGCCGCCGCGGAAAGCGCAGAACTGCCTGCGTAGAGTTCTGTCCCCTGAGAACTCGACCAGACCGTCGCATTGCAAGTGCTCGAGGTCGTCGTGGGTACGGCGCGCGCAGCGTAGGTGATGAAACCGGGCGTAATTGGAGCGACAGTGGTGCCCCATAGCGCGTCGTTGCTCGTGACCCCGGACCTCTTGGCTGCGGTTGAGATGCTGACCACCGCGTTCTTGGCGGTCCCCGGAGAGGTGCGCAGGTACACGGGCGCGTACGACGTGGCTCCCGGCGCGAGTGCGATCGGCGTCGAGAAGGCCACTGTCCCCGGAGTGGTTGACCCCGGCAGTTCAAGCGGGTTCACGGCGGTGTTGTCGGCGTAGGTGCCGCTGGCTGTGAGCGAACTTTGGATCCTGAACTGCGACGCCGTGAAGCCCGTTGTCCTGGCCCAGACGTCATCGGCGAACGAGGCGACGGTCTCGGTGGGCCCGAGCACCGACACAGTGGCCACCACCGCGGCGCCCACGCCTGCGGCCGCTAGTGCGAGGCGCCGAGACGTGAGCCGGTGGAATCGGCCGGTCATGGTCACAGGTTCACGTCTCCTTTCGTCAGGATGTAGGTGGCCGGAATGCCGTGTGGTCGGTGAGTTAGACCGACGTAGCGTTGAAGTTCCACGTCAGAGCGCCGGTGGTGCCGCCCTGCACGGTCGTGGGTGACCCGGACGGCAGGGTGACTTTGAAGCAGACGACTTGCGGCGTCGAGCTCTTGTCGAGAGTGATGAGGGTTGACGTCGTCGTGGTTCCCAGTGCGACGTTGTTGAACCCGGAAAGAGCGGTGGCCGACGCGGTGCCACCGCTGGTGCAGCTGCCGGGTGCGACGTTGTACAGGGTGACCCTGAGTGCCCCGAAGAACGCCGTATTGGCGGTGTTGACCACAGCGGGACCGGTTGGCGCGGTCGGCACCGTGATCGCCGCGTTGTAGCTGTTCGCGGAGGGGTCGACCCGGAGGTGGAGCGGCGCGAAAACCGAGTCGCCGGGACTCATCGCGGTGACCGGGACAGTGAATGGCAGGGTGCCGGCGCTGCCGGAGGTGTTGTACTCGTTCCAGGTGGCCCCGGCGTCGACGGACCCCTGAACGTTGAACTTGCCGGCTGAGAACGAGCCGCTCACCCAGACGTCATCCGTCCATGCGGCCAGTGTCATCGTGGCGCCCAGGCCGAGGACGACGCCGCCGGCCAGGACTGCCTTACGTTTGCGGAGGCGCGACTCGGCAGCGGCATTGCTGGTGTTACTCATTCTGGGGCTCCGTATTCGGGGGCGGGAGAGGGGTCGAGCGGGGATGAGGCCGGGCGGGTCGGGATGCTCGATCCCGCCCGGCTACTGACCCGCCCGACAGGCCGCTACAAGAGCAGTGCGGCTAGCTCGCCACGTCAGGCGGTCGGGGTCTCGGACTCGCCCTTGAACTGCCAGAGGATCGAGGTGTCGACCGAGGTGTCGAGCGCACCGATCGCGGTCTCGTTGTCTTCCAGGGTGACCTGGATGCACAGATGCTGCTGGTTGCCGAAGTTCTGCTCCACCAGGAGGTCCTGGGTCTCGGCGCCACCGGCGGCGTCCCGCTGACCGGCCAGGTTCTGGACGGGGTTGGTGGTGAAGGCCCCGTCGTTCCAGGCGGGGAGCGCAGTCACAGCGGCGGACTCGTCGACGGTCGTCGCGGGATCGTCGGCCAGGCAGGCCGTGGGGTCGGCGACACTCTTGATCGCGTAGCTCAGATGGGGAGCGAGAACGCCGGTCGCGGTCGCCTCGTACATCCACACCCGGCCGTCGACATCGGTGCCGGTCGGCTGGGCGATGCTGAACGGGGCAGCAACCGTCTCGCCGGGGTACATCTCGAGGGCGTCGATCTCGAACGACAGATCGGCGGCGCCCGCGGAGGTGTCATATTGTGCGTAGGCACCCTCCGCCAGCGTGGCCGTGGTGCCGGGCGACCCGATGAGGTCGAACGAACCCGTGTTGAAGAGGCCGTCGGCGAACACATCGTCCGACCATGCGGCGAGGGTGATCGCGGCACCGAGGCCGAGGACCACGCCGCCGGCGAGGATCGCCTTGCGCTTGCGGGCCCGGTCCTGCTTCTTCAGCTGGGCGTCGGGGGTGAGGGGGTCGTTGGCGTTCAAGGGACGCGCCTTTCCATGGGGGCCACCGGATCGGCCCAGAGGTGAGTGGCATGTCGGCCTCGTACGGTTTCGGACGCTGGTCGACACTGGGTCCAGAGGCTGGCCCCGACTAAAAGTTTACAGACATTTATCGATTTAGTAAGGGGGCTGACATGGAAGAAAATCCCAGCGTGCCGAAAGTTCTGACGTGTTGCTAGACAAAAAACTGGTCTAGGAAGTGTGAGGCTCCCCTAAGGTTCCTTATGGAAAAATAAGGGTAAGGCGTGGTCAGTAGCGTGAAGCCCCGTCGGTGTCAAGCCCGAAACCGTCGCGGAGTGACGCTGGCATACTCGGCTGCAATGCCCCGACCACCGCGTCGGTGAGATCACTCACACAACCCACGAGGAGTCGTCGATGCCCCCCACCCCGCCCCTGAAGCTCGGCTACAAGGCCTCGGCAGAGCAGTTCGGCCCGCGGGATCTGGTCGAGTACGCGGTCCTGGCGGAGCAGGTGGGCATGGACTCGGCCACGGTGTCGGACCACTTCCAGCCGTGGCGCCACGACGGCGGCCACGCGCCGTTCTCCCTGGCGTGGATGACGGCGGTGGGGGAGCGCACCGAGCGCCTGCAGCTCGGCACCTCCGTGCTCACCCCGACGTTCCGCTACAACCCGGCCGTGCTGGCCCAGGCCTTCGCCACCATGGCGTGCCTGTACCCGGACCGGGTCTTCCTGGGCGTGGGCACCGGCGAGGCGCTCAACGAGATCGCCACCGGCCACCAGGGCGAGTGGCCGGAGTTCAAGGAGCGTTTCGCCCGCCTGCGCGAGTCCGTGCGGCTCATGCGCGAGCTGTGGACCGGCGAGACGACCAACTTCGACGGCGACTACTACACCACCAAGGACGCCTTCCTCTACGACGTGCCTTCCGGCGGAGTGCCTGTCTACGTCGCGGCCGGTGGGCCCGTGGTGGCCAAGTACGCCGGACGCGTGGGCGACGGCTTCATCTGCACCTCGGGCAAGGGCATGGAGCTCTACACCGACAAGCTGCTCCCCGCGGTGGAGGAGGGCGCGGGGATCAACGAGCGCGACTCCGCGGGCATCGACCGGATGATCGAGATCAAGATGAGCTACGACCCGGATCCGGACAAGGCGCTCGAGAACTGCCGTTTCTGGGCCCCGCTGTCTTTGACTCCGGAGCAGAAGCACTCGGTCGACTCCCCGCGGGAGATGGAGCGCCTGGCAGACGAGCTGCCCATCGAGCAGGTGGCCAAGCGCTGGATCGTCGCCTCGGATCCCGATGAGGCCGTGGAGCAGGTCAAGCAGTACGTGGACGCGGGTCTGAACCACCTGGTCTTCCACTCCCCGGGCCACGACCAGAAGCGCTTCCTGGACCTGTTCAAGTCCGACCTCGAGCCCCGGTTGCGTGATCTGGCGTGAGCGGCGGCAGCACCGTGCCGGGCCCCGACAAGGCCGATCTCTCCGGCCTCGAGGGCATCCTCGGCGAGGCCGAGTCGATTCGCGTCCTGCGCTATCCGCACGAGACGGAAGCCGACGAGGAGGGCGAGACCACCGAGTGGCACTGCGACATCGTCGTCGTCGACAACGTCCCCGCGCCCGGGTTCACCACCTACGCCACCATCGGCGCCCGTGAGCTCCCCACCAACGTCACCACTCCCGAGGGCCGGCAGATCCGCAGTGAGTTCGTCACCGTCGGTCGCACGGGACACCGCGCCATGGCCGACGTGCTGGACGCGTGCGCGCTGGCGGTGGCCACCGGGTCCATCCACGTGGCGCCCGGAGCGGTGATCCCCAACGCGGTGGGGCTGGTCGATTCCGGCAGGCGCTGCGAACACCTGGTCCTGACCCCGCCGTTCCTGTGGCCGGAGCTGCAGGTCGTCGACGAGACCGGGGGCGTCGACGGCTCGGGCCCGCTGCTCACCCGCCTGCAGGCCGTGCCCATCACCACCGCCGAGTTGTCCGCGGTCGGCCGCGATGGTCCGGAGTCGCTGTTCGAGCGGCTCGACACCGCGGACGCCGACGTCACCAACCCGGACCGGCCGAGCGTGGTGTGAGGCGTGGCGCCCGGCGGTGAACCCTCCGGCCGCGTGACCGCGCGGGTGATCGACACGGCCGCCGGCCGCATGATCGCCCGGGCCACACCTCGCGGCCTCGCACGGATTGACCAGGTGGGGCCCGACCAGGACCTCGCGTCGTGGTTCACCGTCACACACCCCGACGACGACGAGGTATGCGGTCCCGGGCCCGGCGCGGCGGCGGAGCACCTGGACCGGGTGGCGGATCAGCTCGAGGCCTACTGCGCCGGCCGGCTGCGCGAGTTCGACGTGCCCGTGGACTGGGCGGCCGCGGGCGTGCACGACGAGTTCTCCCGCGAGGCATACCGCGAGATCCAGCACATCCCGTACGGGGAGACCTCGACCTACGGTCAGATCAGCGTGGACGCGGGCCGGCCGCGAAACGCCCGCAGGGTGGGCCGGCTGTGCACCCTGGTGCCGGTGCCGTTCGTCATCCCCGTGCACCGGGTGATCCGCGCCGACGGCGGGATGGGCAACTGCCCCGAGTACCGACTGCGCCTCCTCGAGCACGAGCGGCGCAACCTCGCCGCCGCCGAGCCGGCGACGTTCGGCCGCGGTGCCAATGAGAACGGTGGCAGCTAGACGGCCGTGGCACCTGAAAATCTGACAGCCTGTGGCATCCGCATATCGGTGGGCACCGAACAACACCGTAGTTAGTCTGGCGACAGACCGACCGCCGACCACGACACCCCGGGGGAACCATGACAGTCGGAGACGTCACCGCAGAGCCCCGCCCGCAGGAACACCCGCGCTCCCGGAGCGCGATAGAGAAGTTCCTGCACGTCCGCGGGCTCACCGACCTGTTGGCCTCCCGGCTGAGCGCCGAGGACCAGGTCCCACAGTCCATGACCGCCGCCAGCCCCGCGGCCTGGCACCGAGCGCACACCACCTGGTTCTTCGAGGAGTTCGTGCTGGGTGGTCTGCCGGGGTACACCTCGCCCGAACCGGTCTTCCGCTTCCTGTTCAACTCCTATTACGAGGCGGTGGGCCCTCGGCAGCCCCGGCCGCAGCGAGGATTCATCACGCGACCGTCCGTGGCGGAGATCGGCGACTTCCGGGCACGGATCGACGAGGCCGTGGTGGCCGCGCTCGAGGCGGGCCGGGTCGACGAGCGGGGGCTCGAGCTGCTCGAGCTGGGGTGCCATCACGAGCAGCAGCACCAGGAGCTGATGCTCATGGACGCCAAACACCTCTTCTCGCACAACCCCACCGATCCCGTCTACGTGCACAGGTCCGCGGACCCGGACACCGCGGCGCCGGGGGAGACGGGGTGGCTCGTCGTCGTCGAGGGGGTGACACAGGTCGGCGCCCCGGACCCCGGCCACGGACCCGCCAGGCGTCCCGGGGCCTCCCACGGCGGTTTCTCCTACGACAACGAACGCCCCCGCCACCGCGTGTGGATCCCCGGCGGCGAGGTGGCCACCCGCCAGGTCACGGTGGGCGACTGGAAGCGGTTCATGGCCGACGGGGGTTACAGGCGACCCGAACTGTGGCTCTCCGACGGCTGGGCGACCGTGCAGGCCGAGGGCTGGGACGCGCCCGGCTACTGGCGACGCGAGGACGGTGGGACCGGGGCCGGGACCGCTGTCGACGCCGAGTGGACGACCTTCACTCTCAACGGGCGTAGGGCCGTGGTGGACGCGGAACCCGTCATCCACGTGTCCTTCTATGAGGCCGACGCCTACGCGCGGTGGGCCGGCGCGCGGCTCCCCACCGAGTTCGAGTGGGAGGTCGCCACCGAGGGCTGGGCGGTGCGAGACGAGCTCGACCCCGACCGGTGTCACCCCCTGCCCGCCGCCGAGCGGGCGATCGGCGGGGTGTGGGAGTGGACCTCCAGCGCGTACCTGCCCTACCCCGGGTTCGTCACCGAGGAGGGCGCGGCCGGCGAGTACAACGGCAAGTTCATGTCCGACCAGCACGTCCTGCGCGGCGGCAGCGCCCTGACCCCGGCCGGACACACGCGGCCCACCTACCGCAACTTCTTCCCCGCGGCGTCGCGGTGGGCGGCCTCGGGTCTGAGGCTCGCCCGGTGACCGGCCGGGAGGAGACGGCGACGACGACGGGGCCGGCGGATCCCGACACGTCGGCGCTCGAGGCGGACCTGCGGGAGGGGTTCTTTACCGACCCGCCGACCGTCCCGCCGCGCTGGTTCTACGACGAGAAGGGGAGCCTGCTCTTCGACGACATCACGCGGCTGGACGAGTACTACCCCACCCGCCGTGAGGCCGAGATCCTGCGCGCTCGCGCCGAGCCGATCGTGGGCTCCTCGACGACCATCGTGGAGCTGGGGGCGGGGACCTGCACCAAGACGCGGGTCCTGCTGGACGTGATGGCCGGTGGCGCGGACGCCGATTCCCGGTCGGAAGCGCGGTACGTGCCGGTGGACATCAGCGTCGAGGTGCTGCTCGACGCCGCGCGGTCGCTCGGCGAGGAGTACCCGGGGCTGGAGATCGAGCCCGTGATCGCCGACCTGACCGCGCTCGATCCGCCCCTTCCCGGCGAGCCCGGGCAGCGGCTCGTGCTGTTCCTGGGCGGTACCGTCGGCAACTTCGGCGAGGCGCAGCGCACGGGGTTCCTCCGGATGATGCGCGAGGTCATGGCCCCGGGCGACCGGCTGGTGGTGGGCTTCGACCTGGTCAAGGACCCGGCGCGCCTGGTCTCGGCCTACGACGACGCCGCGGGCGTGACCGCTGAGTTCAACCTCAACATGCTCGACGTGATCGCGCGGACCGTCGAGTGCACGGGTCTGGACCGACGGGATTTCCGGCACGAGGCCGTGTGGAACGCCGGCGAGAGCCGGATCGAGATGTGGCTTCGCGCGGTGCGGGACGTACGGATCGACTTCCCCACGCTGGGTCGCACCCGGACGCTGGCGGCGGGGGAGGGCATCCGCACCGAGATCGCGCGGAAGTTCCACGGCGACGCCCTGATCGACGAGCTCGCCGGCCACGGGTTCAGCCGGGAGGCGCTCTGGGCGGACGAGGGCGGCGACTTCGGGCTGGCCCTCGTGGTGGTCGACTAGGGTCCCGCAGCGGTTCCCGCAGTGGACTTCTCGGTGGACGCGGATGGGGTGTGGCGGGTGTACGAGGTGTGCCGGACGCCCGGCGCTGCAACAATGCCACCGTGCCCGATTCCCTCCCGTCCGAGTCCCTGAAGTCCGAATCGTCCGCTCGCCCGCCCGCGGCGGCCGGGGCGTCCGGCCCCGACGCCGAGGTGCCGACGATCCCGTCCCCGGTCGGTGGCGAGCCGCTCTCGTCCTCCGCCGTCTACGTGGTGGCGCCCGAGGGCGACACCGGGAAGTCGACGGTCGCTCTCGGTCTGCTACGCATCCTCGCCGGAACCGTGCAGAGGGTGGGCGTGTTCCGGCCCGTCACGATCGCCCCCAGGTCGGGCGACGAGGAGCCCGAGCGCGACCGGATCGTGGAGATGCTGCTGCAGCACACCACCGTCGAACTCGACTACTCCGAGTGCATCGGCGTCACCAACATGCGTGTCCACGAGGACCGCGACGCAGCGCTCACGGAGATCGTCGACCGGTACCAGGCCGTCGCCCGGCAGTGCGACGTCGTGGTGATCCTCGGCACCGACTACACAGGTGTGCCCAGTCCGACCGAGTTCGACTTCAACGCCACCCTCGCCGTCAATCTGGGCGCCCCCGTGCTCCTGGTCCTGCGCGGCGCCGACCGGACGCCCCGGGAGATCGGCACCAACGCCCGCCTCACCCTCGACGAGCTGCGTGTCGAACACGCGCACCCGGTGGGGATCGTGGCCAACCGGTGCGACCCCGAGGACCTCGAGGCGATCCGGGCCGAACTCGCGCCCCTCGGACTGCCCGCCTGGACCCTGCCGGCCCAGGCCCTGCTCACCGCACCCACGATGGGTGAGCTGATGCAGGCGGTGGACGGCAGCCTCTACTCCGGGGACCCGGCCCTCATGGACCGCGAGGTCATGGCCGTGATGGTGGGCGGCATGACCGGGGACCGGATCCTGGAGCGGCTGGTCGACGGCATGGTGGTGATCGTCCCCGCCGACCGGACCGACGCCGTGCTCGCGATCCTGGGCGCCCATGCCGCGGAGGGCTTCCCCTCGCTGGCCGGCATGATCTGGAACGGCGGTCTGATGCCGAACTCGGCGATGGCCCGCCTGGTGCACGGGATGCGGTCCACACTGCCGATCGTGTGCACGGACCACGGCACCTACGACACCGCCCGGGTGGCCGCGGACACCCGGGGCCGCGTCTACTCCGGGTCCGGCCGCAAGGTCGAGACGGCGCTGAGCCTGATGGAGAAGCACGTCGACACCGAGGAGCTCCTCGCCCGGCTGCGCGTGGAGACCCCCGACGTGATGACGCCGCAGATGTTCGAGCACCAACTCCTCGAGCGGGCCCGCGCCGACAGGCGCCACATCGTGCTGCCCGAGGGCGACGACGACCGCATCCTCCACGCCGCCGGCCGGCTCCTGCGCCGCGACGTGGCCGACCTGACGATCCTCGGTGATCCGGAGGCGGTGCGGCGCCGCGCGGACGAGCTGGGCATCGACTTGTCCGGGGCGCAGATCCTCGACCCGCGCACCAGTGAGCACGCAGACCGGTTCGCCTCCGAGTACACCGAGCTCCGCGAGCACAAAGGCATGACCCTGGACGTGGCCCGTGACCGCATGCTCGACATCTCGTACTTCGCCACGATGATGGTGCACACGGGGCTCGCCGACGGCATGGTCTCCGGCGCCGCCCACACCACCGCGCACACCATCCGCCCGGCCCTCGAGATCATCCGCACCCGGCCCGGCGTGGAGACCGTCTCCAGCGTGTTCCTGATGTGCCTGGCCGATCACGTGTTGGCGTTCGGCGACTGCGCGGTCGTGCCCGACCCGACCGCCCGACAGCTTGCGGACATCGCCCTGTCCTCCGCCGAGACCGCCTCCCGGTTCGGCGTGGACCCGCGGGTCGCTCTGCTGTCCTACTCCACCGGCGACTCCGGCACGGGGGCGGATGTCGACAAGGTGCGGGAGGCCACCGAGATCGTGCGTGCGCGCATCGCCGAGGCCGCCGCGGACGATCCGGTGGCGGACCTCGTCGTGGACGGGCCACTCCAGTTCGACGCCGCCGTCGACCCCACCGTGGCAGCCAAGAAGATGCCCGAGTCGCCGGTCGCCGGACGCGCCACCGTGTTGGTGTTCCCCGACCTCAACACGGGGAACAACACCTACAAGGCCGTCCAGCGCACCGCCGGCGCCGTGGCGATCGGCCCGGTCCTGCAGGGGCTTCGCAAGCCCATCAACGACCTCTCCCGCGGCTCGCTCGTCGAGGACATCGTCAACACCGTCGCTATCACCGCCGTTCAGGCGCAGAGCACGGCCGTTCAGGCGCAGAGCACCGCCGAGGTCCGGGGGAGCGACTCATGACCCGGGTCCTCGTCATCAACTCCGGTTCCTCCTCCCTCAAGTTGCAGATCCTCGACACGGCGACGGAGACCGAACTGGCGTGGGCGCTGGTCGAGCGCATCGGCGAGCCCACCGGAACCCTGACCGTGCGTCGGAGCGACCTCGCCGGGTCGCCGGCCGGGGAGCGCACCACCGAGGCCGGGTTCGCGGACCACTCCGCCGCGCTCGGCCGCGTCCTCGAGTCGGCCGCCGAGCTCGGTGTGCACCCCATCGATCTGGGTGTCGAGGCGATCGGACACCGGGTGGTCCACGGCGGCCCCGCCTTCCACGCGCCCGTGGAGGTCACGCCCGAGGTGGAGGCGGACATCGAGGAGCTCGAGCTGCTCGCGCCGTTGCACAACCCCGCCAACCTTCGCGGGATCCGGGTGGCCCGTGAGCTGCTGCCGGGCCTGCCCCATGTCGCGGTGTTCGACACCGGGTTCTTCCACACCCTGCCCGCGGCAGCCCACACCTACGCGATCGACAGGGAGGTCGCCCGCAAGTGGGACCTGCGCCGGTACGGGTTCCACGGCACGAGTCACGAGTTCGTCTCCCGGCGCACCGCCGAGATCCTGGGCACGCCGTACGACGAGCTCGACCAGATCGTGCTGCACCTGGGAAACGGCGCGTCGGCCTCGGCGATCTCCGGAGGCCGGGCGGTGGACACCTCCATGGGATTGACCCCGCTCGAGGGCCTGGTGATGGGAACCCGTCCCGGTGATCTCGACCCCGGGCTGATCATCCATCTCATCCGTGACCGCGGCATGTCGCCCGAGGACGTGTCCACGCTGCTCAACCGCGACTCCGGACTGGAGGGACTGTCGGGCGCCCGCGACTTCCGCGAGTTGCTGGGTCGGGTCGATCACGGCGACGACGACGCGACGCTCGCCTACGACGTGGTGATCCATCGTCTTCGCCGGTACATCGGCGGGTACTGGGCGGTCCTCGGGGAGGTCGGCGCCATCACCTTCACCGCCGGAGTGGGTGAGAACGTGGCCAGGCTGCGCGCCGATGCGCTGGCCACCCTCACCACCTGGGGGGTGGAGATCGACCCGGAGGCCAACGAGACCGGTTCCGGCGAGCGCATCATCTCCACCCCGGACAGCCGGGTGGCCGTCCTCGTGGTTCCCACGGACGAGGAACTGGCGATCGCGCGGGCGTGCGACGTGGTTCTCGGACTGGGGGAATGATCAGCGGCCTTTCATTAAATCCGTTTTAGACTTACAGTGAGGGCCGATCCCGGGCTCGGTCCGGGCCTGTAGAAGACGGTCGATGCCTAACCCCACTCCCGCCCCGCATGTCACCGAGCCCTCCCGCGATACGCGGCCCGGCCGGTCGCGGAGTCGACGCAAGACGGGATTCGTCCCGGTTGCGCTCGCGATGGCGCTCACGCTGGCCCTCGGCGGAGCGTCCGTGGCCCGCGCCGTCACCGCCACGCCACTGGACGCCCATACCGCCCTCGAGTTCTCCCTCGACGGCGCCACCTGGTCGGACGCGCCCGACCTGGTCCTGGGTTCGTGGGGCTGCGACCTGGGCGGCGGACCGACCGTCCCGGACCCCGGTGGCGCGATCGGCGGACCGCCCGAGGTCGATCCGTGCAGCATGACGCCCGGAGAGTCGATCGACAGGACCTATCACGTCCGCAACGCCACCGACACGGGACGGACGGGGAGGTACGCGGTCGGCGTCGGCGACTACGTGGTCTCCGATGAGGCCGAGTTCGAGGTGAGCAGCACCATCACCGGCGCCGTCGACGTGCGATCGCAGACCGTCACGCTCTACGGCGCGGACACCCCCCGGGCCGCCGACTCCCCGGCCCCCGGCAGCACAGTGACCTCGCTCGACCTCGCCCCCGGTCAGACGGCGAAGGTCGTCGACGAGGTGGCCGTGCCCCTCGAGGCGGAGAACCACACCCAGCGCCAGAGTGTGACCCCGATGATGTGGGTGTCCTTCTCCGAGACGGTAGTGGTGGACACCGACGGCGACGGCCTGCCCGACAGCGTCGAGGACGAGCTGGGAACAGATCCCGCGGACCCGCTCAACACGCTCCCGGACGGCACGGTGGGGCAGCACTACGGGCCGGAGCGGTTCCTGCCGACACCCCCGCCGGGGACCGAGCTCGACGTGGACACCTCGACCCTCCCGCCGGGCCTGCGTCTGGAGGACGGGGTTCTGGTGGGCACACCCACCCGGGCGGGAACCTTCGACGTCGGGTTCACGGTCACCCTGCCCGGCGGCGGTACCCACTCATCCGTGCGTCGCGTGGTGATCCGGCCCGGCCCGGGCGGCTCCGCGGAGCTGCCCGATCTCGTGGGACCGATCGTGGTCGTCGGGGTGATCGGTCTCATCCTCGCGATTCTCGGGCCCGGGTTCGGGTCCCTGGGCGGGGCGATCGGCGGGTCCCTGGGGGGCGCGGGTTCCGTCCCGGGTTCACCCGCCGACTCGACGACGCGGTCCCCGGAATCGTCCGCCGACCAGAGCGGGGCCAACCAGAGCGGCGTAGACCCAAGCGGCGTGGACCAGAGCGGGGCGGGTCGGGACGGTTCCGACGGGGACGACGACACCGGTCAGGTCGCCGTGGACTCGGTGACACCGCGCGAGGGCTCGCCGTCGTCGGAGTGGGCGCGTGCCAACTCGCAGGTACGCGAGTCCCTCGCCGACACGGGGGTCGGGGCGACCGACCTGCTCCTGTGGGCACTGACGGCCGCCGCGGCCGGAGCGACCCTCATCCTGCTGGCGTCGCTGCGCCGCCGAGACCCGGACGACCCGCCGCGGTGACCTCGACCGGCTGACGAGGGCGGGCCGCCCGCTCAGAACGCCGCCCGCTCAGAACGCCGCCCGCTCAGAACAGGGTGCGGGGCCGGATGCTATTGGCCTGGTCCACCAGGCGGAAGCGCTGCTGACGAGTCTCGGTGGAGCGGGCCAGGGTCCGCAGCACGGTCTCGGCGCCGGACCTCAACCCGAACTCGGTGAACGGCACCCCGCGCATCAACGGTGACGGCGAGGGTTCGTTCCCGGGCAATTGGATCCACGAGAGCGCGGTGGTCAGCACCGTCAGGCGGATCTGGAACGACCTGTGTTCGCCGGCGGACAGGTTGGAGACCCGTCGCGCGGCCTCGCGCAGGTGGGATTCCTCGGTCTTGTCCAGCGGGCGTCCCTGGCACAGCAGCAGTATCGCCGTGAGGTTGGCCAGCGCGGAGTAGCGCGAGTTGGGGGGTACCCGGTCCAGCTCCTCGATCGCTGAGGTCACCTCGCCGCGCCGCTGCAACTGCCGGGCCAGGCCGAACGCGGAGCTGACCACCGACCGGTCGACCGACCACACGGTGCGGTAGAAGTGCTCGCTGGAGCGCGCCCACCGGGCCCGGTCGCCCTCCGGGCACACGTCGAGGATCAGCTCTGCGGTGGCGGCCAGCGCCAGCTTGGGCCCGTTCTCGCCCGGCATGGCCGTGAGGACCTGCTGGAACCTCGGGTACGCGCCGACGGGGTCGCCCTTGAGCAGAGCCACCACGCCGTCGTACCAGACCAGGCGCCATTCCGAGCGCCGCCGGTAGGCGTTCTCCTCCAGCAGGGCCTCGGCCGCCGCGAGGTCGCCGCTCTCGAGATACGCGCGCGCCAGCGACATGACCACGCCCACGCTCTCGTGGGCCTCGGACTCGGAATCGGAGTACAGCTCGCGGAGCGTGTCGATCCGCTGCTCGACGGAGGTGTACGAGGTGGCCGCCAGGATGCGCCCGGCGGGATCGGAGGACTCCATCAGCGGAACGGGCAGCGCGTCGACGAGTTCGGAGCCGGTCAACGTGGTGTCGCGGGCGTGGCCGTCGACGAGGAAGTCCGTCGGTTCCACGGTGTACAACGTGCCGAACGTGGACCGTTGTGGCGAGAACACCGAAGAGAACGCCGGGTGCGGCACCCCGGTGCGCAGTGCCAGGACCTCCCGCAGCACGCCCATCAGCTGACCGGCCATCCCGGTGGCGCTGCGGAAGCGCATGTCGGGGTCCGCGTTGGTGGAGCGCAGCAGGAACCGGTAGAGCGAGTCGTACCGGCTGAACACCGGTTCCTCGACAGGGGAGGGAATCCCGTCGGCGTACCGGCCGTCGACCACCGGGAGGCGGACGATGAGCGAGGCCAGGGTCCGCCCCACCGTGTACAGGTCGGAGGCGATGGTGGGGCCGGTCTCGGGGATCTCCGGGGCCTGGAACCCGGGAGTGCCGTAGATGTGCCCGTAGTCGCCCACACCCGAGACGGCTCCCATGTCGATGAGCTTGACGTGGTCCTCGGTGAGCATGATGTTCTCGGGCTTGAGGTCGTTATAGACCAGTCCCACCGAGTGCAGGTACGACAGCGCCGTGAGGGCCTCCAGGACGTACGCGATCGCCTTCTCCACCGGCAGGACCCGGCCGGGCGCCGATCGTCGCACGTCGCGCAGGCTGGGGCCGCCCACGTACTCCATGACGATGTACCCGCCGTGGGTGGGCGAGGTGGCCCAGTCGTCGTGGATGAAGTTGTAGATCCTCACGATCGACGGGTGGGAGAGCTCGGCCAGGATCTCCCGCTCGGCCACCGCCACCTCCTGCGCCTCCGCCTGGTCGGCGTGGAGCAGTCCCTTGAGCACCACCCACCGGTCGGAGACGTTGTGGTCCACCGCCAGGTAGATCCACCCCATCCCGCCGTGGGCGAGCGCGCCGCGGACCTCGTACTGGTCGGCCACGATGTCGCCTGGTCGCAGTTCGGGTCGCGGCAGACGACCGTCGGAGGCCTCGCACTCCGCCTCGATCTCCTCCGGGGCGAGCATGGCGGAGGTGGGGTCCACCGGGATGATGTACGGCAGGTCCACCAGGCCCTCGGACGCCGGACTCGGCCGGTCCTCGGGCTTGCTGGGCTGCCGCAACCGGAACGGCGCCGACGTGCCGCGGTCGCCGGTGGCGACCTCACCGGTCCGGGCGGAGGGGCGGATGCCGGGTACGGACCGGGTGCGGGACTCGGGATCGTCATCGGTGGAGCCGCCGTCCACGGTGATCTCCCCGGTGGCCACGGGTCCGGTGACGGCGCCCGTCTCGGCCGGCCCGGTGTCCGCTGCCCCGGTGACAGTTGCCCCGGTGTCGGCCGAGCCCGCGGTGTCCTCGAGGAAGCCCGTCATGGACACCGCACCCGTGGCCGCGACGGCGTCGGTGTCCTCCGTCGCCCCCGTCGACTCGACTGCGCCGGTGACCGGTACCGCGTCCGACCGGAAGGTGGCCTGGGTGCCGGCGGTCGGTTCGTCCTCGCGGGGCTCGATGTCCCACCTGCGCTCGCTCATCGAGGTCCCTCCGGCGCGTACTGCGGGGCCGGCATCCCTGGGCTCGGGCCGAGGCCGGAGAGCCACGTGGAGTACATGCGGTTCCACGTGCCGTCCGCCCGGATGCGTTCGAGCGTCGAGTTGACCTGTCGCACCAGTCCGTCGGTGTCGTCGCCGGGGGTCGACTTGGCGATGCCCACCCCGTACGGCTCGGCGTCCAGCTGGGGGCCCACGATCTCGAGGTACGGGTCCTGGGCGGTGATGCCCACCAGGATGGCGTCGTCTGTGGTGATGGCGTCCACCTGGTTCTGTTGGATGGCCACCAGGCAGTCGGCCCAGGTGTTGACCGACAGCACCGTGAGCCGGTCCAGCTTCGACCACAGGCGGGAGGCCGACGTCGTTCCGGCCGCCACACACACCCGCCGGCCCTCGAGGTGTTCGATCTCGGTGATGCCGGAACCCCGGACGGCCAGCACGCGCTGGTAGGCCTGGTAGTACGGGACGGAGAAGGTGATCCGCTCGCGCCGCGCGCAGGTGATGGACATCGACCGGATCACCACGTCCACCTGGTCGTTCTCCAACGCCTCGATCCGGTTGACCGAGGTCAGGGAGCGGAACTCGACCTGGCCGGGATCGCCGAAGATGTCGCGGGCGATCTCGCGGGCCAGGTCCACGTCGAATCCGGTGAGTTGACCGGTGGCCGGGTCCCGGAAGGAGAACAGGTTGGAACCCTGGTCCAGCCCCACGATCAACCGCCCCCGCTCCTTGATGCGGGGGACCCGCTCGGCGGGCGGGGTGTCGTCCGGGCGGAGGCTGAGCAGTGGGTCGCAGGACTCGTCTGCGGTGACCTGGGGCTGCTCGGACGGGCGCTCCGTGCGGATCACGGCCCCCGCGGGCAGCGGCATCACCGCTGACACCTCCGGGATCCCGATGTGATCGGATTCGGTGGTCGCCGGCCCTGCGTCCCGGCCCGGGCCGACGTCGTCGACCCCACACGCGCCACCGGCCGCCAGGGCGGCGGTCAGCATCACCCCGGTCACCGCGCGGGCGGCCCTGCGCCGCCCCGCTCTCCACCGGAACCGCGTGCTCACAGGTACTCCCGGATCCGGGGCGCCACCCCGACGACCACGCCGAACGCGGCGAGCGTGGACAGTGCCATGATCAGGTCCGGACCGTTGGACGACGTGCGTCGGGCATTGTCGATCCGTGTGCGCAACGTGTCGCGGGCCTCCTCGATGGCGTCCTGCATGGACTCGTCGAACTCGTCGAACGCGGCACCGGAATCGCCCTCGGACTGGCCGGTGGAGATCGTGATGGCCCCCTGGTAGTCGCCCTGCTGGTACAGGGAGTCGGCGCGGTTCTGCGCGGCCATCCACTCGTCGAGCGCCTCGATCGCGTCGGTGACCGCGCCGTCGTCGTCCAGGCTGATGCGGCTGCTGGACTCCTCGTCCTCCGGATCGAGGTAGACGGTCAACGTGTCGCGGACGTCGCCGAGGATGGCGGCGCGCTCGCCCGCCGAACCCTCGGGATCGGTTCGTCGCACCAGGTTGAGGGTCTCCTGCGCGCGCACCTTCTGGGCGTTGATGCGCTGCCGGGTGAGCTCGTTCATCGGTGCCGCCCCCTCGGACAGGCCGCGTGCGTTGTTGTTGGCCGCCAGGAACCCGGCGATCATCGTGAGCAGGAAGGTCGCCACCATGAGCACGGAGGCCAGCGCCAGGGCGGGGTTGACCCGCCGCCCCGTGATCTTCCACAGCCACTGCTGCATCAGCACCAGCACGGCGATCGAGAGTCCCAGCAGGAAGAACGACCCCCACGGGGGCGATGACCACTCGTTGTCCGACTCGCCCACCGACGAGGACTGACGGTCGTAGAGGTCGGCGGCCGCGGGCAGGATCGTGTCCTGCATGAGCGTCGAGGCCGATGCCAGGTACGCGGAGCCGACGGGATTGGCCACCCGGTTGTTGGTCCTCGCCGTCTCCACGAGGCCGGTGTAGGTGGTCAACTGGGCGTTGATGTCCGCCAACTGGTTGACCGACACGTCGTCGGAGCGGTCCAGGCCCTGGGAGGCGGCGATGATCGACGCCGACGAGGTGGCGATGGCCTGGAGGTAACGCTCTCTCAGGTCGGGAGGTTCTATCCCGCCGGTGATGAAGGCGGTGTTGGCCGCCGAGTCCGCGATGGTCAGGGAGCTGTACAGCGTCTGCGAGGCGTTCGCGACGGGTTCGACCTCCGCCAGCAGCGTCTCGTGGTGACTCTGACGCTGGGTGATGGTCTGCGACGCCACGATCCCACCGATCAGGACGGTGACGACCGCCAGCACCGCGAACACCGACATCCGCCCCGGTGTGGTGAGGGCGTCGTTCCAGAACCGTGCGGCACGGCGGCGCACCGGCCGGCGGGGATGGAAGACCGGGTCCCGGTCCGCGGAGCCGGTGGAGCCCGCGGTGTCGGATCGGGAATCGGACCCGGACCGAGAGCCGGAGCGTGATCCCGGGCGCGCGCGGGTCCCGTCGGCACCGGGGTCGCCGCTCCGCGTGAGGGTGGGCAGGCCCATCGTGTCTGTCACCTCCCCGGTCCTCTTCCGCCGGAGCCGTCGATCCGGTGGGCGTGTGTCCCAGGTTAGTGAAGTGGCGGGGCGGCGTCGGGCAGACTGGTCGAGGAGTACGCAGTTCCGCCCGATCCGGGGCGGTTCGGGTCCGGTGAGGCGTCCGGTGGAGTGGAGGACCAGTGGCCACGAGTGAGGGTGACGGCAACGGTTGGGTGGTCTCGGCCGGCGGTGATCGGCGGTGGGGCCGCTTCGGTGCGGCGGGTCTCCTCCTGCGTGCGGCCGACCCGGCCGACCCCGACACCCCGCTGGTCCTCCTGCAGCACCGCGCGGTCTGGACCGCCGCCGGCGACACGTGGGCGCTGCCCGGTGGCGCCCGCGACTCCTTCGAGGACGCCCCCCAGGCGGCCCTCCGGGAGACCCAGGAGGAGGCCGAGATCCGGCCCGCGGACGTGGTGGTGCGGGCCGTGCGTGTGACCTCACGGATGCCCGGCACGGTGTGGCACCGGCCCGGCCTGGACATGCGGCACGTGACCGAGATGATGCGACGGTTGCGGCCCGACCAGAAGCACTCCGACGCGCCCGGTGATCGTGGGCGGCCGATCCCCCCGTTGGTGCAGGAGTCGCCCGACTCGGTGGAGTGGACCTACACGACAGTGGTGGCCGACGCGCCCCGGGCACTGGAGACCGTTCCCAACAACGAGAGCCTCGAACTGCGCTGGGTGCCCGAGTCCAGGGTCGCCGAGCTGCCCCTGATGCCCGCGTTCGCCCACGCGTGGGCCAACGGCCTGCGCACCCGGCCGGTCGAGTTGGTGGTCGATGTGGCCAACGTGCTGGGTTCGCGGCCGGACGGGTGGTGGCGGGACCGGGCCGGAGCCACCACCAGGCTGCTCGAGGAGTTGAGCGCGACCATGCCCCGGACCATCGAGCTGACGGACGGCTTCGGCTGGGTGGCCCGGTCCCACGCCGTGATCGAGGGTGCGGCGCGCGGGGCCGAGCACTCCGGCCCGTTCGTCATCCACCGGGCGCCCGGATCGGGAGACGACGCGATCGCGGACCTGGCCACCGAACTGTCCACCGGGCTCGCCGAGCGGGCTCCGCACGAACCCGCCCCGTCCGAACCGGGCGGGACCCGCCGGGTGGTCGTCGTGACGGCCGACCGGGGACTGCGGGCCAGGCTGCCGGAGGACGTCGTCGTCGTCGGGCCCCGCGCCCTTCTCGGGTAGATCCGGCGACGACCGGCGCGCGTTGCTCCCGGCCTGGGTGCACACTGGTGCAATGAATCAGCCCCCCTCGACGCCCGAGATCCTGGTCGGTCCGATGTTGCGGTACGTCGACAGCACGGACGCCACGGTGTGGGTCGAGGTGTCCTCCCCGTGTCGGGTGACGATCCGCGCCGGCGAGCAGGAGGTCTCCGAGCAGTCGTGGGGCGTCCACGGCCACCACTTCGCGATACTGCACCTGCGTGACCTGCAACCGGGCATGGAGACCCCGTACGAGGTGACGCTCGACGGCGCGCCCGCCTGGCCCCTGGACCCGCGGCGCCCCAGCGTCATCCGCACCCCGCGACCGGATGACACGGTGCGGTTGTCGTTCGGTTCGTGCCGCCGCGGCGAGAGCCAGACCCCGGTGGCGCTGCGCAGGATCGGGGCCGACGCCCTGGTGGCGCTCGCTCACCAGATGGCGCACACCCCGCACGACGAATGGCCCGACGCCATGCTGATGCTCGGGGACCAGGTGTACGCCGACATCCCCAGCCGGCAGATCACCGAGCGGCTGGCCGCCCGCCGCCGGGCCGGGGGCGGACCGCGGGCGGTGTGCGCGTCGGCCGGTGACGGGGGAGACCGGGACGTCTCGGGCGAGATCTGCGACTTCGAGGAGTACTCCTGGCTGTACCACGAGTCGTGGCGCGACCCGGACGTGCGCTGGCTGCTCTCGACCGTTCCCAGCTGCATGATCCTCGACGACCACGACCTGCGCGACGACTGGAACTCCTCGTTCGCCTGGCGCCGCGAGATGACGGCCCAGCCGTGGTGGCGCGACCGGGTGGAGGGTGCGTTCGCCAGCTACTTCGTCTACCAGCACCTGGGCAATCTCGCGCCGCGGGACCTGGAGGGCAACGAGGTGTACCGGGCATTGCGGTCTGCCGACTCCGACGCCGAACGTGAGCGGATCCTGGGGGAGTTCGCCCTGTCCGCCGACACCGACCGCCGGACCGCGCAGTGGAGCTTCACGCGCGATTTCGGCCGGGTGCGGGTGGTGATGCTCGACGTGCGGGCCTCCCGGCGTCTGGACCCGGAGGACCGGCGCGTGATGGATCCCGAGGAGTGGGAGTGGACGCGCGAGGCGTGCCTGGGCGGTGAGGTCGACCACCTAGTGATTGGCTCGTCGTTGCCCGCCTTCATGTTGCCGGCGCTGCACCACGTCGAGGGGTGGAACGAGGCCGTGAGCCGCGATCGCCCCGACAAGCCACTGAGCGCCCGGGCCGGGGAATGGGCCCGGTTGACCGTGGATCTCGAGCACTGGGCGGCGTTCCGCAACAGCTTCGACGACCTCGTCGGGCTGCTCACCGAGGTGGCGGAGGGCAGGGGCCGGCCCGCGCCGGCGTCGATCCTCATGTTGGGCGGGGACGTCCACTGCTCATACCTGGAGGAGGTCGAGCTCACCTCGCCGCGCGTGATCGGCTCACCCACCCGGGTGCACCAGCTGGTCATGTCCCCGTTTCGCAATCCTCTACAGAAGTCGATTCGCCTGGTCAATCTGCTCTCGAGGCGCGAACCGGTGCCCTCGTTGACCCGCCGGCTCGCCGAGGCGGTGGGAGTGCGGGAGCCGGAGGTGCGGTGGAAGGTCACCGACGGGATCTGGTTCGACAACGGGGTGATGACCCTGGTGATGCGCGGCCGCCGTGCCACCGTGAAGGTCGAGCACGCGCACGTGGAGTGGCCCGCGGGGGGCCTGGGGAGGGCGCTCACCGTGCTGCCCGGCCTGGCGCCGGACTCCTGGGGGCGGAGAGGGCGACGACGAGGAGGCGATGATCTCGACGCCAAGCCCCGTCAGGTGTTGCGCAGGACCCTGATCAGGGAACTCACCGACTGACTCCGGCTCACGTCAGGTGCGCGCGGAGTTCGCGTGCCGCGGCGGTGGGGTCGGCGGCCTCGGTGACCGCGCGCACCACCACCACCCGTCCGGCGCCCGCGTCCAGCACCTCGGGAAGGTTCTGCCGGTCGATCCCGCCGATGGCGAACCAGGGTTTGTCCGCCGCACCACCCGCCGCGTGGCGCACCAGGTCCAGTCCCGGTGCGTGTCGACCGGGCTTGGTGGGTGTGGGCCACACCGGGCCGGTGCAGAAGTAGTCCACGCGCGGGTCCGCGGCCGCCGTGTCGACCTCCTCGTCCGCGTGGCAGGAGCGGCCGATCACCAGGTCGTCGCCCACGATGCGGCGGGCCCAGTCGAGCGGCAGGTCGTCCTGGCCCAGGTGCAGGACGTCCGCCCCCGATGCGACCGCCACGTCGGCCCGGTCGTTGACGGCCAGCAGCGCGTCGTGGGAGTTGCAGACCTTCCGCATCACCGCCAGGGCCCGCAGTTCGTGTCCGGCCTCGAGGGGGCCGAGTCCGCGCTCGCCGGGGGAGTTCTTGTCGCGCAACTGCACGATGTCCACCCCGCCGGCCAGCGCGGCGGTCGCGTCCCTGCGCAGGGCCGGGAAGTCGCCGGCCCATCCTTCATCCCGGGCCTGCTCGTCGAGGTGCCGGCGCGCGTCGATGCAGAGGTAGAGCCGGGAGTCGGCGAGGCGGGCACGGAGTCGATCGGCGCGAGCTGTCATGTGCGTAACCGTAGGCGATGTCCCCGTTAGGCTGGCCGCCATGACCGCGCCCGCCGACGCCGACGCCGACGTCCGTCCCGCCGCCCGTCGCGTGGCGGTGGTCGGCGGTTCGGTGATCGGTCTGGCCTGCGCGTGGTCCATCGCCAGGACCCGCTCGGCCGGGGAGGTCGTGGTCTACGAGCCCGACGACTCCGGCCCCGACGGCGTGCCCACCTCCGGTGCCGCATGGGTGGCCGGTGGCATGCTCGCCCCCTTCAGCGAGGCCTGGCCGGGGGAGGAGGCGGTGTTCGCGCTAGGCGTGGACTCGCTGCGCCGGTGGCCGGAGATGCTCAGGGCACTCGAACCACACGTCCCGCCCGGTCCGCCCGTGCGCACCGCGGCGCACACGCACATGCTCGCCGTGGACGAGGCCGACGCCCGTGACCTCGACATGGCCATGGACTGGGCCGCCCGCCAGCCCGATCCCACCCGGGACGCCACCGGCTCCGGCCCGGGGGCCGACACCGGGATCACCGAGGCCGACCTGCGCCGCGTCACCCGCCGCGAACTCCGCGAGGCCGAACCGTCCCTGGCCCGGGTCGCCCGGGCCGCTTATCGCATGGGCACCGAGGGGGCCGTCGACAACCGCGTCCTGCTGGCCGCCCTGACCCGCGCCTGCCGCGCCGAGGGGGTGACGTGGGTGCGGGACGCCGTGACCTCGCTCGACGACGTCGATGCCGACCGCATCGTCCTCGCCGCAGGCTCCGGCTCCGCAGAACTGGCGGGACTGCCCGTACGGCCGGTCAAGGGCGAGGTGCTCCGGTTGCGCTCCCGCCCGGGTTGCGAGGACCCGCCCCGCGGGGTCGTGCGGGCGTTCGTGCGTGGCCGGCCGCTGTACCTGGTCCCGCGCGAGGGCGGCCTGGTCGTGGGCGCCACCCAGTACGAACACGGTGACGACCGGCAGGTCACCGTGGCCGGGGTGCGCGACCTGCTCGCCGACGCCGAGACCGTCTTCCCCGGGGTGGGCGAGTACGAACTGGCCGAGGCCATCGCCGGGCTGCGGCCGATGTCTCCAGACAACCTGCCGTTTCTCGGCGCCGACCCCACGGACGCGCGCCTCATCCACGCGACCGGGCACGGCCGCAACGGCATCGCGCTCACCCCGGTCACGGTGGCCGCGGTCTGGGCCGAGCTGCACTCCGTTCCCGTCCCGGCGGTGGCGCGCGCGGCCGCGGTCGACCGCTTCACTCGCGGGTGAGCCCCCGGACCTCGACGGCTACGGTGGAGGCATACGTCACGACCGGGACGTCACGACCGTGAAGCAGGAGGCCCCATGATCGTCACCGTGAACGGAGAGGACCACACGCTTGCCGACGGCGCGACCGTCCGCGCGCTCGTCACCCGACTCGACCTGCCCGAGGAGGGCGTGGCGGTGGCCGTCGACGGCGTGGTCGTCCCCTGCTCCGGCTGGGACGAGACCCCGCTGGGTGCCGGTGCGGAGGTGGACGTCCTCACGGCGGTCCAGGGTGGCTGACGCCACCGGGCCGGCCGAGGTCTTGGACTCGCCACTGGTCATCGCCGGTGAGCAGCTGAGCTCGCGCCTGATCATGGGTACGGGTGGCGCGGGTAACCAGGAGGTCCTGCGGGAGGCGCTGATCGCCTCCGGGACAGCCCTGACCACCGTGTCGATCCGCAAGGTCGATCTACGCCTGGGATCCGACGGGCTCGGGCTGCTCGGGCTGCTCCGCGAGCTCGGAATCCGGCCGCTGCCCAACACCGCCGGCTGCCGCGGGGCCGCCGAGGCCGTCAAGACCGCGCGGCTCGCCCGCGAGGCGCTCGGGACCAACTGGGTCAAGCTCGAGGTGATCGCCGACGAGCGCACGCTGCTCCCCGACGCGCTGGAGTTGGTGGAGGCCGCAGAGGACCTGGTCGACGACGGGTTCGTGGTCCTGCCCTACACCACCGACGACCCCGTCCTCGCGCGCCGGCTCGAGGACGTGGGCTGCGCAGCCGTCATGCCGCTGGGCGCACCCATCGGCACCGGACTGGGCATCTGCAACCCGCACAACCTCGCGATGATCGTCGAGCGCGCCGGGGTCCCGGTGATCTGCGACGCCGGGATCGGCACCGCCTCCGACGCCGCCCTGGCCATGGAGCTGGGCTGTGACGGCGTGCTGCTGGCGACCGCCGTGACCCGCGCCGAGAACCCCCCGCTCATGGCCGCCGCGATGCGGGACGCCGTCCGCGCAGGCCATGCCGCCCGCGCGGCCGGGCGCATCCCCAAGAGGTTCTGGGCGCAGGCCTCCAGCCCGCCGGTGGACTGACCGGCGTACCGCTACTCCGGCCGTGGGACCCGGCGTATCCCGACCCCGCCCATCAGTGCGAGCCCGGTGACCCGCACGACCGGCGCGCCCGCAGGAGCCTGACGCACCGGCCGGGGGTCCGATTTCCATCTGCCCGACTCCTCGCCGAATCCGCCCATCAGACCGAGGCCCTCCACCACGAGTTCGATGTCGTCGGGGACGAGGATCTCGATGCCGCCCCAGACCGCGAACGCCCGGATCGTGCTCACGTGCGACTGCAGGGTGACCTCGCGCAGGTCGATCTCGACACCACCCATGACGGCCACGGCGGTGTGGTCGGCGGGGAGGGTCCAGACGCCCCTTCGTTCGCAACCCCCCATGATCGCCAGTGACGTCGACGGCCCGGTGCCGCCGGTGACCCTGTGCGCAGGCGCCGCGTCGTGGTGTGCGGCGGGACTGACCTCGAAACCGCGGCGGGCGGGGGACAGGTCGCGGGTCAGCTCGGCCAGATCGGACTGGAACAGCGCCGCGTACGCCCGGGTGCTCCGCTCGTCGAACTCGGCGAGAGTGAGCCGGCCCTCCGAGAACGCCTCCTGCAGGAACCGGGCCGTCGCCTCACGCTCGTGATCCGAGGCGCGGATCGACGGGACGTCGGGGCCGGGATCCGGGCGTGAGTCATCCATGACACGAGCCTAGGCCCTACCCCACCTGTACGGGCGCTGAGGAGGAGGAGCACGCGTGCGGCGCCTCGGCAGGCACACTGGGGGTCATGATCGAAGTACGCAATCTCACCAAGCGCTTCGGCGCCGCCACGGCGGTCGACGACCTGAGCTTCACCGTCCGCCCGGGTGTCGTCACCGGTTTCCTTGGACCCAACGGTGCCGGCAAGTCCACCACCATGCGGATGATCGTCGGCCTGGACACCCCCACATCGGGAGAGGCGCTGGTCAACGGCCAGCGCTACCGCGAGCTGGAGCACCCGACGCACACCGTCGGGTGCCTGCTCGACGCGTCCTGGACCCACGCCAACCGGTCCGCGGGCGCGCACCTGAAGTCGATCGCCGCCGCGGGCGGACTGCCCGCCACCCGCGTGGACGAGGTCCTGTCGCTGGTCGGCCTGTCCGACGTGGCCGGACGCAAGGTGGGCGGCTACTCGCTGGGCATGCGACAGCGGCTCGGGCTGGCGACCGCCATGCTCGGCGACCCCGAGGTCCTGCTGTTCGACGAACCCGTCAACGGTCTGGACCCCGAGGGCATCCTGTGGATCCGCCGATTCATGCACGCCCGCGCGGCCGAGGGGCGGACGGTGCTCGTCTCGAGCCACCTGCTGTCGGAGATGGCACAGACGGCGCAGGACCTCGTCGTCATCGGTAGAGGGGTGTTGCGCGCCCAGACCTCGGTCGAGGAGTTCCTCTCCGCCGCCACGTCCACCGTCGTGTTCCGTACCCCGCACGTCGACCAGTTCACCGCCGCCGCGCGAGAGGAGGGCTTCACCGCCACCTTCGACAGCGAGTCCGGCGTGTTCCACGTGGAGGGCCTCCAGGCCCCACAGGTCGGCGAGCTCGCCGCGAGCCTGGGGATCACCGTCCACGAACTGCACGAGAAGCGGGCGTCGCTCGAGGAGGCCTTCATGGCGCTCACCGACCAGGACGTCGAGTACCACGGTCAGGAGACCACCCGATGAACCTGCTGAAGTCCGAGTGGATCAAGGCCACCACCACCAAGAGCGCGTACTGGCTGTACGGCCTCGGCATCGTCCTCGCCCTGGGCCTGGCCGCGATCATCGGCCAGTTCGAGCAGTCCTCGTCCGGTGACCCCATGGTCGGCGCACCCGGCGGCGGCAGCGACCCCCTGTTCGCGATCCTGGGGGTCAGCGCGTTCACGGTGATCCTCGCGTGGATCGCGGCGATAGTCGCCGTGACCGGTGAGTACAGGTACAACACGAACAAGTCCACCTTCCTGGCCGTGCCGTCGCGGTGGCCCGCGGTGCTCGCCAAGACCGCGCTGTTCACCGTGATGTCCATGGTCGTGACCGTGGTCGCGGTGATCCTGTCGCTGCTGGTGGCCGGGGCGCTGTCCGGCCAGGACTCGTGGACCCCGTTCTCCGGCGACGGCCTGAGGTACCTGGCGCGGTTCCCCGTCTACGCCGCGCTCGGCACCATCGCCGTGATGGGTCTGGCGTACATCATGCGCAACGCCGCCGGCACCATCTCGTTGTTCCTCGTGTGGACCCTCGCACTGGAGGGCATGGTCTCTCTGATCCCCCGTGTCGGCGAGGACATCGCGGGGTGGATGCCGTTCGCCAACGGCGACTTCTGGACGCAGGGCGAGTCCGTGCGCGGATTCATCACGTGGGGCGAGTGGCCCGCGTTCGCATGGTTCGCCGCGGTCTGCGTGGCGCTGTGGATCGTGGGCCTGGTGATCACCCTTCGCCGGGACGCCTGACACCGCCGGCGGGTCAGCAGGTCACTGCTGGCTGATCGGCAGGTAGACGCGTCCACCCTGCCCGGTGAACTCCGCCGATTTCTCGGCCATTCCCGCCTCGATCGCCTCGACGGTCTCCATCCCGTGCTCGGCGGCGTAGTCGCGGATGTCCTGCGAGATCCGCATCGAGCAGAACTTGGGTCCGCACATCGAGCAGAAGTGCTGAGTCTTATATACGACCAGCGTATGCCCTGTATATGGCCCGTATTGGCGACGCCATTGGTGTCAGAACCTGTCGCAAACTCTCAGGATCTATCGGAACCTTCCGGAAGTTTGGTGTCACCAGGGTGTCACCGATATCGGGAGTGAAATACGGTCTCAACTGGTGTTAGGGGGACGTGACGGATTCCTGCGAGTTGCTCCCCCGTGGTTTGCTCGGGGAGTGCGGTCGGGGACGATGTGTTCATGAGGTATGCACACCCCCTGCCACGTCTAGGTTGACCAGGCTCGGGACCATCCCTGGCACATCGATAATCGAACTCTCGGGCCGATTCGGCATTGCCGGGGATGTCTACGCAGCGGTCAGCGATGACGGGATGTTCTCCGTGTACGCGCTGGTCCGGATCGACGACACGTCGCGCGAGGTCAGCTCCCCGCTCCGCGATCGTCTTCGCGATGCCGTAGATGAGCGGGTCGAGCTGGCGAACTCGGACGACGAGACGGCCGCAAAGCGCGGCTGTTGGAGAGTCGATCGCCGCTATCGAAGGTCGAGAGTTGGACGTAACGGAAGACCCGCTTTCTTCCGGCCCGACCGTGGCAGTTCTCCACGAGGCGATGGCAGACGGCTGGATCGTCAGCACCAGGGGACGGACCGGTGGCTACTGGCGAACTGACAAACCCTCGTACAAGGATCTCCGTGAGGCTCTGGACGACCTCGAAGGACGGCTGCACTTCGTGCTCAGTTCCATCAGTGGCGTCCGGTCGTTGATCGAGACCCCGTAACGTCACCGCAAATGCAGATCGGGCGCCGTGGCCAGCTCTGCCACGGCGCCCAGATTAAGCCCGGTTAGCCTACTTGGGCTTCTTCGACGGAACGAACCCGAACGGCATCTTCCTGCGCTTCTCGCGCAGATCCGAGTAGTACTCATCCGAATTTCCGGACTTGAGAATCTGGATCTCGCTCCTCATCCGTGCGTCCCCGACGACTTCCCTCTTCGAATCCTTGGACATTTTGGTTCTCCCTTTCCAGGGGTTGTGACCCTCATGCTAGTCGTTCAGTCCGACGCTCCGCCGGGAATCGGATCCACCTCACACTCATAAGCGCAGGCAGCTATGGCCGCCAGGACTCGCATGGCGGGCACGTCGTCTTCTTTGCTGAGATCGCCTGGGCGCAGACAGTCGACGGTCAGCACGCCATGAACCCTGACATCGGTGGACGACACCGGATAGGTGAGGTAAGTCCCATACATCAAGCTCGTGTCGGCCTCCGACTTCACGAACCGATACTGGTTCCGCATCGTCTCGTGCATCGTCTCGTCGCCGTCAACGAACACCCTGCGGGACTTGTCTCCGCGTCCAGAGAAGCAGGAAGGTTCTAGCTTCATCGTGCGGACTCCGCCCTCCTCATGCAGCCGGAACAGATTCGCGCGAGTGCCTTCCGTGACGTTCTCGCCGACCAGAGAGGCGGCGGCCGAGACCACCGAGTGCCGCAGGCTCCCCGCAAGGCTCTTGCGCGTGGCCGGGTCCGAGGTGGCCATCGTCTCCGCGAGGAGTTGAAGCAGTGGGCTCAGCTCTTTGTCGAGGATCTGGTAGCGCCGACGCGACAAAGTGGCGCGATCTTCGGCGTCGGCGGTTTCCCGCCGCTTGCGAAGTCGTTCCCTGATGAACGTTGAGGTGATAGCAAGCAGCAGAGCTACTACGCCGACGACGATCAACGCGATTCGCGCTCTCCCATCCACCAGGCCGCACACGCCGACGAAGATGGCCGAAAGCCCGTACAGGACGGCGACGATCGGCTCGGAGACGTGGTTGTCCACGAATCGGACGAGACGATTGTTCTCGGTCTTGGTACTCACACGCGGAGGATACCGGTGCGCGGACCCACTACCCGCGAGCCCCACCGATCCCTCGGACAGTCGGCGACGTACAAGGCGCAACACTCACAAGGACCACCGTCGGTATGGGGCGCACCCGTGCGAAATGACTGGGGTTGTGATGACGAAAACTCGACCTAACCGACGAGCAGGTCGCCAAGGCCCGCGCCCGCATCGTGGCGGGGGAGGGGCAGTCGCCGATTGCTCGTGATCGTGAGGATGACCGATCAGCGCGCTACCGCGCACTCCAGGGCGTACTAGGTGGAACCGCGAACGCGGCGGACTCAAGCTCTACATCGAGCACATCGATGGCTCAGACGCTTGAAGGCAATAGCTTAGGTTAAATACCTAGCGTATAGGTTCTTCGAGATAATCATCTTGTATTCCTTAACGACGGCTATTAGAGAAAGCCAATGGACCTTGCTGGCTTCTACTTCAGGGGCGAAACGCGAGACGGTACTTTCTGTATCTGATATGTAGTCGAAGATTGTTTCTGGCGGAAGAAGTCCATCCCATCTTTTGTCGCCCGCTAACTTTTGCGAGGTCGTAAACTGCGGCGTTCTATAGAGCCATCGAACTACTCCATTACTTAGGGCGACGTCAGCAATTTGGTTTCCATTAGGGTGTGAAGCAAGAGAATTTTGAATGACAGTGCCGTAGGACTTATGAAAAGGAAGCAATGTCGAGAAAAAAATCGTGGGTATGTCGTAGGAAGACTCCCCTGACTTTAGTATATCTACAATCTTGGCATACTCTTCCGACATTCTCTCGAGGTATGGTACAGACGAATCCTGATTGAGGGCGAACTCGAGAAGATCGGTGTTAGATGGTGCGGGATTGCTGAACCAAACACGTTCACGCCAGAGGGACACGGAAATCTTGGATTCACAAAGTTCCCCTGCGCAGATCTCTAGCCCGGATCGTGCTAAACAAAACTCATCTACCTTATATCGGCGTTCCGGCCATAAGCAGACCTGTTTCCACGAAGTGGCGCCCGATTGGTACCGGAAGATGCTCTGCTTCTCCGGACTTTCCATAGTTGCGTGGACTATTGCGTCCGAGTCGAACGAGCATATCCCGTCCGCATCAATTTTGACTCGTGTTGCACGTTGGACGACGAGTCCCTTGACCCAAACGATAGAATTTCCATTCGTCCTCGCACTTCGAAGCAGGTTTGCAGCGTGGCATGCATAATCTCCGGCATTCGTGATGATTCCTGATACGCCGGCATCGAGAGCCCGGCGAACCACTGGCACAGTTAGCTGATCGCAGATGTATACGGTATTTTCTTCTGGCTTCCCAGTGGAGCATGGGGCCTCCGCCGTCCCCTCGAGGACTGTGTGCCCATGCATGACTATCATGACGGGATGCTAACTCACGCAATCTTGGCAGCCGGCCGCGGTACGCGCATGTACGGACCGTCGGGTGGGAACAAGGCCATGGCTCGTGTCGGTAGTGGCTACCTGATCGACTACGTCTTAAAAGAAACTGAGCGCCTGCGCCCACAGGAAACAATCGTCCTCGTAAGAGTCGGTGACGAGGATACGCCTCGCAGGGTTAGGACGTTAACGACGTCTCCAGTCTCGGTGATCGAGTCCCCCAGTGATGGGACCGGACCAGGAGTCAGAAGGCTGCTTGCTGCCGCTCGCGGCGACAAGATCGCGCTAACGACATGCGATCTCGCAGCTCCAAGAGGCGAGCTCACCAGCTTCTTTGAGAACGTGAAAGCGATGCCTAATCTGGACGCTGAAAGCTGTGTCATAGCAATCTCACCAGTTGACGATCAGGATCCGGTTCCCATCTTCGTGCATCTGAGTGAAGATCGTGTTGTTGATTACGGGAAGAAATCACCACGCAGTCCGGTAGCGTTCGCGGGTGCACGGTTAATGAATCGGGGCTTTGCGGACCTATTGCTGAAGTCTGATGCGGTGTTCGCCACGGATACCGAGATGATGTCGACTATCGTGAAAGAACATCCTGGGGCGTTGCGCGCACAGATGGTGCGCAGCTTGTTCGACGTAGACAATGCTGACGCCCTTCGCCGCGCAGAAGCAATTACCATGTGAGGTCGGCGCGTGTTGTGTCCGGGCGCAGTAAGAATTCGTTACTACTGATCAACTCGTTCAAGTGTTGCATAGGGGATCGCGGTGTTACGCCGCCGATCGGATGCTTGAAGAAGATGGCGAGGTCATCTCGGCGCCCACGGTGATACCCGGCACCCGAGGCCAACATGCGCACAAGGTCAAGTGCCAGTTGAGCCGCAAGAGGCGAGTCTTCGGCCTTCCAATTGATTCGCAATTCGACTGAATTTCCTAGGAAGTCCCGCGCGACAACGCTGTCCCAAGATTCCTTATAGTCGCCAAGTTCGGCTACATAGCGGATATCGATTAGATGTTCGCCCTTCCGCATGCCCGTTATGCTCTCCACAGCGTGTGCCTTATCCGCCTGTTTTGTGGCATCTACACCGGGAAGCATAAGAACGGCTCCATCACGGTTGCCCAAGATATTCGTGCTGTACCAGCTAGCGACGTGCAGGCCTCTCATCTCGAGCGCGGATGCGACGAGTGACTTCAAAAATGTCTGCCCGGTTGATCCATCTCTCCCGGCTAGCTGCGTCCCTGTGTCTCGTGCCATGTTCCAGAGAGGACTCCATTCGAGAGTCTCACTTGGCGTGAAATCGATGAAGGACGCCTTTGCTTGTATCGCGCCAAGGGCGTAAGCGAAGGCGGAAGGGAGTTGATTCGGCGTCGCGGATAGCACCTCCGGCTCCGTCCATTCCGCGATAGGGCGATTGAGTCGCCTGGGAGGCGATGACATACTCATTACAATCACTTGATTTACCGCAAGAGCCTCTTTGAACTCTCGGATCTGACCTGCGATGTGACTCGCTGCCGTTGAAATGCTCTCCCATCCGACTCCGCTTGTTTCGTCGCCGAGAGAGGTATCGGTAGCGCCCCATAGGCCCTGTGTTACCAGCCCCGGCCGTAACAGCACCGAATTGACGCCGCGAACATCCCAACCGGCGAGCACAATTTGGTTTGCGTTCGGGAAATGTTTTGGATCGAAAATCTTTAGCGAGCTGATACCGTAATCCACATCTTCATTCACGGCGCTAAGATGCTCTAGCGCGCGGCTAATCGCGACCCCGTTATTGCCCGATAGTCCGACGATGAGTAAGCCAATCCTACTCCGTCCGTCCTCTGACCCAACACTCAATTCAATATCTCCCTATATGGTGCAGACGATGGTTGAGCTTGAAGCAAGAGTAACGTGCCTTCCTCGTTTAGGCACATTTCGAGCTCCCAGGCTTGCAAGCGCGGAAGTGCGGCGAATGCCGAAGCAAGTTCGTGGATCGCAGCCAAAACTCGGGCGGGCTGCACCCCGATGGATGCGACGTTCGTCGTGAATTCCCCCTCGCCCAGAAAAATGCGTCCTGTCAACTGAACATTTGCGCCGCTTGAGACATGCGAGGTGCTGTCGGCGATTGCGACGCGGATTACCTCTTGGTTGGGCCAGTAGTGGGCGATTGCGCCTGCTGACTGCGCGACCAAGGGCTGGACAATCGTCGGGTAGGTTTCGACCATCGTGGCGACCTTGTGTGCATACTGGTACCACTCGGGGCGGTGCACGACGAGCGATTCGACGGTTCCAGATGTTGTTTCCACTGCATGCGCTTCGAATTCACCAGCTAAACTGGGCCGAAAGATGACGGCCTCGGAATCTAGGTTTGGGAAGAATTTCGGCGTAGTAGAGAGGAAAAAGGTCTTCGGAGTAAGGAATCCTGCCTTTTCGAGCACCGCAATTCCGATGCGCTTGTCCCCTCCTTCAATCTCCTGAGCCATCGATGTGCTCGACGTAGAAGGTCTTCACGGCAGTGAGTACATCGTGCGACGTTTCGGTGTCACGCAGTGTAATCGCTCGCGGCCAGTCCTCGTCCACCCAGGTCGTCCCGAAGTTTTCAGTCGGTTCTGCAAATCTAGGGAAGAAGTGGAAGTGAATGAAGGGGTCTTTCATCATAGCTGCGACCACGTTCACCCGATCGGCGCCGAGCGGCCCTAGAGCTGCATGCTCGACTTTACCGAGTACGTTGATCAACTCCACTGCAGCTTCGGTGCCGACCTCGTCGAAGTGCGCGTACGGAGCAAGGGGAAGGACGACCAGGTCGCCAGGGGTGAGCTGTTTTCCGCGTACAGTTACGATCCAATGGTCGAATCGAGCGACCATAAGCTCGTTGGGCGAGAATTTGGCCAAGTGTGACACGTCAACCGCTCTCTTCTACTTGGTAAAGCTCGGCGATGAAGCCGAGTATACGCTCCAGACTACGGTTTTCCGTGGGCGTTCGCTCCCACACGAGCTCGAAGTCTCTGTGGAACGCGCCGGCGAACTCCTCGTGGAGAACGGCGAAGGCGTTGAGTCGATCCCGATCGTTGCCCGAGATGGCTTCGTGCATGACAATTGCACGCCCATCGATGACCTCATACTTGAACGGAATACGTTCAGACGTGAATGCAACCAGATAGTTGTCTGGATAGTTTTCTATGCACTCGCGCCAAAGGTGCAAGCTCTCTACTAGGTCATCGCGGGAAAGCGTCACATCTTTTCCGTGGCGCCCATGCAGGAGGTAGTTTCTTAGATCGTCCGCGATGTAGATCTCCCGTACGATGGTGCCGCTCGCAAGGTTGTCGTAGAATGTCTTGCGCCGTAGTATGTGTTCTTCGACGTATGGCTCTATCATTGAACTCCCACGCCCGAACCGCTGTAGCGCAATCTGTTCTATCGCGCGGTCCGATTTGAACACTACCGAGAGGCGTTTTGGGAAGCTATCGATTCTTCTGGCAGAGGACTCCAATTCTCCAATTAGGTCGCGGTACGCCGACGGTGATCTACTTATGCGGAACTGGTTATTCTTGAAATCGGACGCTGTGAGGTCATCGCGCGTTGGACTGCTGCTCACTTCTTGATGAGAATTCAGCGGCGGAGAGCTTGTCGGCGGCGACAGGGATAGAAGCGCGCGTGCGAGAATTTCAAACACTTGTTCTTCTATCCCGCCACGTCGTCGCACTGACTCCGCCGATAGATTGTAGTGGGCCGCGAAATGCTCGCGTCTGTACCCGGAATTCTTGGTGTCGTAGTCCGGGTGAAGACCCAAGGAAATGCCGATTCCTCGCTCGTGAGGTCCATCAAGACGTTTCATGCCTCTGACGAGGGTTTCACGGAGTCGTGCCTTGCGATAGTTCTGCTGCACGTCAGGAAATAGCCGTTGTATCAACACCTCAAGCGACTTAATTCGTTCTAGAGGAACGCCTGCGACACCCAGTCTCCGAACCAACTTCAGCTCGGTAACTAGTTCATCCACCTCGATGAAGGCGCCCATGCGTTCCTCTCTCGCATGCCCCGAATCTTCGGATACCAGATTCTTACCAGGCCCGAGCGGAACGCTACCAGGCTGCTGCCGGTTTCCCTGAAGTTCCCACGGATCCTTCTCTGCACGCACGTTAGTTCGAGCCTGTAATGGACTCATCGATTGAACCAGCTCTCGGAGGGGAAGAAGCCGTGGTGGAAATACTCCCAGGGGGTGGCGGTGTAGTGGATCGCTGGATTCCCCATCTTCCGCCCGCAGTGCGGGCGAGCCTCGCGGCCCGCTCTGCCGAGGTATGCGTTACGTTCACTGATCACCGTTTGCCACCTGGCACTTATCCCGTGGCTGGCCGTATCGGAGTTGAGAACACCGAACAGGGCCTACATCTGTTCGTCGACCGCAGTCACACCTACGTGGGTGACGACGCCGAGGTCGCCGAATGGCTCCAGCGTGGGGAGCGGGTGTTCCCTGACCTCAACGCCGCTCTCGCATGGCTCGAAGACGTCGCGCCCGCTTCAAATGTGAGCACTTCCGACCCGATTCATTCGGGGGCGCAGGCTCGGCCTAGTTCGTCGGCACCGAGTGAGGTGACGTCGCTCAGCAACGTTCCCGTCGAGGGTGAATGCGTGCGGCGGGTGTCGGAGATCGATTTTCGCAATCAGCTGCTCGCTCGCGTAGCGGGCCAGGACTACGCGGTGTCGCGTCTCGGAGCGAGGGTGGCTCGTCATGTCAACAAGCCCTTCCCGAGGCGGCCAGACTCGACGGTCCTGATTGGCAAGACCGCTGTCGGCAAGACAACTGCGGCCGAGACGATCCCGGAGGCGCTGACCTCACTCACCCGCAAAGAGTGGGAGTTCATCCGCCTCGATATGGGGGAATTCTCAGAGAAGCACTCCGTGGCGCGCCTGATCGGAACTCCTCCCGGCTACATCGGCTACGGGGACGAGTGCCTGGCGAGCCGTCTGGCGCGGAACGGGGACGTGGTGGTGCTGTTCGATGAGATCGAGAAGGCACACCCCGCTGTGCTGTTCACGATCATGAACCTGCTCGACAAGGGTCGGCTGGACACGGAGAGATACGGGCGGGTGCGCGCCACTAAGGCTGTTCTCCTGTTCACTTCGAATCTCGGGGCGGACGAGATCGGCGGAGACGTCCGGGATGATCTGGAGGGTCGATCGCATCTACTGCGGCACGGGCTCGCCCCCGAGCTCGTCGGCCGGTTCAGCGAGATCGTCACGTTCACGGAGCTCAGCCCGGAGGCTCTGGTGGAAGTGACCACTCGCTCGGTGATGACGGTGGCGGCGGACTACGGCGTGCGCGTCGAATGGATCGCTCCCGAGTATCTGGGGGATGTGCTGCGACGGATGCGCGGGAATCGGCTGGGCGTGCGTGCCATTGAGTACCTCGTCGATGCCGACCTCGGAGAACAGTTTGCCGATTTCGATGCGGAGCGGGCGCAAATCTACTATCAGGGCGCAGGTGTCGTTTGCGCGATCACCGATCCCCATGAGCGTGACCGCGATCCGGAAGTCGGAGGCGACGGATCATGACCGGCCTGCTCGTCATCCCGCTCATCGCCGTCGGCGTGCTTTTGTACTTCGCGGTTCCCCGGGGTGGCACCGTGACCGGATACACCAGCCTGCTGCCGGGGCAGAGGTTCGTCTACCAGCGCACTAGCACTTTGCCGTTGCTGTGTGTATTGCCGACGACGACGATCCACTGGCACGGTCAGAAGTTCGTCTTCGCGCTCGTTCGGATGGCGAACGGAGTCTGCCGTGCGTACATCATCCAGCAGCCTAACTACATGGGTCGCTTGACTGGACTCGGCTCGACACACCGGCTGACCGACACGTTCGGTCGCGGCTATGTCTGTTGGGAGCCCGAGCCACGCGACGCCAACCAGATGTCCGGCGCCCTCGCCCTGTGGGTGGCCGCGACCTGCCGGTACCGCGAATCGGGAGTGTTCCCGAACGCGCGCCAGGCAGCCGAAGAGCTGAATCGTTCATGAGTACTCGATCAACCGGATCGGGCGTGGACGGATCGGAGACACAACAAGGAGGTGATGAGCATGTGTAACACCGCGTTCAGCGGGGATGAGATCCCTGCAGGTGGTTTCCACGGTGGGGATGAGATCCCTGCTGGTGGTTTCCACGGTGGGGATGAGATCCCTGCTGGTGGTTTCCACAGCCGCTGATAGCGGCTCACGCTGAATACCCAGCGTGCCCAGTGTACGGCCCGGGTGGGTGCATTGGCCCGGGCCGTACACCCCTCTCGATCTCACCAGCGCACTGAGGGGAAAAGACGATGGCCTTCGAGATCAAGAACACCTGCTACACGACCCTGGACCGTCAGGCTACGTTTCGCTTCGACTTTGTGCAGGTATCCGCTCACGAGTGGCGGGTCTACATCACAGAGCAGCCGTCATACAACGGCCGACCCGACGGAACACACCCGTCCCACCGGCTGACTGACGCGCGTGGTCGGTACATCTGCTGGGTACCCGCGCCGACAACACTAGATCAAGCCAAGGGCGCCGCTCGTGCCTGGGCAGACGCGACGTGGGACTACATCCTCACCGGGGTCTTCCCCGCACCCGGTCCAGCGCGGGAAGTGCCGGACCTCTCTTCATCCGCGACATGGGCGCTGCGCGATCACGTTGGCCTCATCACCGAGGCTCCCGCGCCCATCCAGTACGCGCAGCCTGCTCCCCGTCAAGCTCCACGCCCCGCGTCGGCATACGAACCGATGCATGTTCATCCCTCTCGGCCAACCGGCCTGAGAGGCCTGTTCTCGAACCGGAGGAACAATCAATGAAGCGCACACGACACTCTAAGTCGGCGCGGCGGCCGATTTTCCGCGCTCCCGAGCGCCGTCTACCACAACCCGCCGCGGACGCGACGGGGCAGCAGATTCTCCCGTTGGATCCGTGGCAGCTGAATAAGCCCGCCCCGCTTGTGTTCACCGCGCCGGTGTGGCGAAGTCTCGAGAGCACGATCGGCGCGGCGTCGGCCGAGACAGGCGGGCCGCTTGGCGGCACCCGCGGGTCAGGGGTCATCGAAGAGTTCTACCCCGATGAGACATCGGACCGCACGGCCGTCACCTACTACCCCGACTTCCAGGCGGTGAACACTCTGCTGCGCGACACGTGGAACCCCGCCGGGGTCAACCTGCTCGGCTTCGCCCACAGCCACCCGCGTGGTTCGCTTCGCCCCTCGCGCCCCGACCTCGAGTACAGCGCTAGGATCATGCAGGGTATCCCGGAACTCGATCAGTTTGCGCTTCCGATCCTGCAGACGGTGCCTGACACAGGGAGATTCTCCGTCTGTGGCTACGCCTCCGTCCGGAAGAGCGGCGGCACCGAACTGGTGGATCTGGACGTGCATGTCCTGCCTGACGTTCCGTGCCAGTTCGCGCCGAACCTTGCCTTCCAGCGAGTGAACGGCGCGTACGATCTGCACGCTATGGCTCGCGCCCGGATCGTCGCCGTCGGCTGCGGTGGCAGCGCGGCCTTCCTTGAGGACATGGCTCGCGCCGGAACTGGCGAGTTCGTGCTCGTCGATGACGACATCGTCGAGATGCCGAACCTCGCGACCCAGCAGACTTACCTCAGTGCCATCGGGAGCCCGAAGGTGGAGGCGATCGCGAAGCGTCTAGCCGACATCAACCCCGACGTGCGGGTGTGGACCGTGCAGGCGAATCTCGAAGCACTCAGCGATGCCGCAGTCCGTCGGCTCGCGGTCGGATGGCTCCCGGGCTCTATCTACCCCTGCCCGGCTGCGAGTGTGCTCTGCGCCTTCACCGACAGCTTCGACGCGCAGGCCCGGGTACATCGCCTCGGCCTGCATCTGGGCGTGCCGGTCGTGGGTGGGATCGTGTACGCGGAAGGACGCGGAGTCGAGGTAACGTTCGCGGCCAGCGGCGCGACCCGAGCATGCATCCGGTGCGCGCAGAGCTCCCGCTACGCGGCTTACCTCGATCATGGGTACAAGAACGATGTCGGTTCAGCGGGCGCACCCATCTGGGCGACCTCGCGGCTAAATGCGCTCAAGCTCCCGATCGTGCTCGGGCTTCTGCACACACAGTCCAGGGTCGCTGACGCGGAGCACCCGGCAACACGGCGATACCGTCGACTGTTGTCCTCGTTCCAGGACCGGAACCTCGTCCTGGCGAGTCTGGACCCTGACATCCACGAAACCCTCGGACTGCGGCAATTCGCAGTAGGACAGAGTGAAGGCGAGGACGTAGTCAGCGGAAGCGATCCCGAGACGGTCCTCTGGCGAACCCCAACACCGGACGACGGCGAGGACGGTGGTGACCGCTGCCCGGACTGCGGCGGTACCGGCGACCTCTCCAACAGCATGGGACGGTTCACCTCGACCGTGCCGATGCCGAGGAGCTTCGGCGAGCACCGCTATAGCGAGCCGGTCAAGAAGCACGTAAATACGTAAGCCGACACAAGGGCTTGTCAAGCGCGCTCACCTTGGGCGAAGAATGGAGAAGAAAAGATGGCAGTCACAGCATCCACCGCCCGGACTGGAGAGTACACCGAACCCCACAAATGCCGCGGTTGCGAACGCGCATTCTGGGGAAAGCGATCCTGGAACGGCGTCACCGTCACCTGCCCGCACTGCAAGACCCGCAACTGAGTCAATATGCTGGTGGCCGCGACGACGCACGTGACGTCGTCGTGGCCACCGGTTTGTGCCGTCCTGGTACGAAGTACCGGATAGTGCATCCCACATTCAGGCCAGGCGCCCAAAGGGTCACAGCGGTTCAGTCCAAGGTGGGGTCAAGGCCGCACAGTGTATCCAGCGGCTGCCGAGCTCGCTCACGTGACTCACTGGTCAACGCCGAATGTGGGCCCCCGATCAGCGACCTCACGCCTCTGGCATGAACCAGCACCGAGAATGTCACAACACGACCTCCACCCGCCGGTGTTGCACCGAGCACTGGAATCCGCCCTGCGAGGTCACCAGCCTCATCGCAACAACCAAGGGCGCCCCACCAGTAAGGGCTCCCTGCCGCGATCGGTTCGCCGTCACAGGCCTCTCGCAGCGGGGAGTCCGCCCCATCGACAGGAACCCCATGGACATCCCCTGCGAGCGGGAGACGGCCCTGCTCACCTCTTTCGCCTCCCCACCCAAGGGGTCGCGTCCGGTCGACAGCCGCGGCGAACTGATCACCAACCTGCCGTGGGTCTGGTCCTCCGAGCGCACCCCGTCCGCGGCGATGACCGCCACCCAGGCTGAGCGTGTCGAGGGACGCCAGCCCTACCGGCCCGTCGGATACATCTACCTCGTGGCAGTCGGCGACACCCCGACCATCTACCGGTCCGGATACACCACCGACCCCCGCAGTCGCCTGGCCGACTACCGCAAGAACACCGGGACATTCTCGTACCCCACCGGGAGCGTCGGGCCGCGGGAGTACTTATCGGCCTGCATAGTGGCCACCCAGACCACCGAGACCACCGCCCAGAGGCTGCTGCCCCGCTCGGCGTTGTGGAGGGGAATCTCGCGGAACGCGGCCTCTGACCCCCTCGCCGCCGAGAACGGCTTCGGTGCCTCGATGACCGCCCGGCGCGACTGGGCCGGGGCTCGTATCCGCGCATCGTCGGTCCGGACCCTGGAGCGAGCACGCGGCGTCGGGGGGTTCCATCCTTCGCGTTACCTCGACCTGGAGCCGGTCGAGACAATGACAGGTATCCCCGCAGCCGTGCTCCGGGGAACGGCCGTCCCGGTCATCTCCGCCGACTGGCTCCGGCGATGGATGCCAGTGCACCCCCAGACCACCGTCTGCGGCGTCGTGGATGGCATCGCGGACGAGTGGCTGACCCTCGGCGATCCCACCGAGTTGCTCTCCGCCCCGGTGCCGGCCGGACCGGTGGCCACCGCGGGGGCGCTAATGACGGCTGGGCTCGTCACCGATGCAGTGGTGTCAGGGCTTCGCGCTTCACTGATAGCTGATGCTCGCGCCCTCGGCACCGACATCCGGGGTTACGACTCCGATCACCTCACCACCTGAAAGGGCAGAACACATGACCACGAGAACGGAGAACTCCGAGTTCCTCACGGTGCCGCAGGCGGCGCGCGAAAAGGGCATCGGTGCGACCTCGCTTCGGGCGTGGATCTACGCCGGGCACCTCAAGACCACGCGCACCGGCCGCCAGGGCTGGCACCGGATCCGCCGCAGCGACCTGGACGCATTCCTCTCACGGCCCGAGCTGCCGAGGTGTTCATCATGAGGGGACAGGGAAACCGCATGTCAAGCATGACCAACGAGGGGACAGACCACATGCTCAAAAATCTCGACCACGATCAGAGGTTTCTCCGCGCGGTCAGTCTCTCTGGCTCGGATGGAACCGCGATCGCGGCGATCGTCATGCGCGGTGGGCTTCCGATGATCAGCCTCGGCGGGTCGTTTGGGTCGGTCACCCTCACCGCCGCGCAGACCGCCGCGCTCAGCGACCAGCTCCGGGAGTGGGCGACACTAACCGCCGAGGCGGAGGCGCTCACCGCGCAGGATCGGTATTCAGCCGAGTGCGCCTCGGAGGACGCCGCGGTGCTCCGCCGCGGGATCGCCCAGCGGGTCGAGCGGATGATCGCGCCCGAGTCCGGGAAGGTCTATCGGCCTACGGCCGCCGAGGTCGGACGGCGGGTGCTTCACCCATGATCTTCGAGTACCTCGATGAGAACACCGCCGCAGAGTCATACGAAGAGCTGCACGCCGCGATCGAGTTCGTGCTCGAACTCATGGAGAGCCGCGGCCTGTGTCCCTGCTGCGCCGATGAGGCCCTGAGGGACGTGCGCTTCCAGTTCCAGGCTGCGGTCCTGCACCCGCTCTACATCAGAGGAGACGTCGCTGACCTGGCGCAGCGGTTCGCAGACATGGAGGTCTGTCAGGTGACGAAAGCTCTCGCGCACCCCTAGGGTCAGACCACGGTGGATGATCGAATGCGAAATGCGGGAGGGACGCACGCACAACAAGCCCCCGGCCTACTGGTCGGGGGCTTGTTGTTTATGCGCTTGGTGTCACTGTGGTGTCACGAGCCGTTTTCGGGGCCTTCGAGGGGCGTCAGGGACGTGTCAGGTTTCTCGCGTCCCGGGGTCTGTTTAGGCATCAGGATCGCACCTCGGACACCGGGAGGTAGACCCGACTTTCACCTGCCCTGAACTGGTCAGATGCATCCTTCATGCCCTTCTCGATAGCCTCTATAGTGGTCAGTCCGTGCTCCTCGGCATAGGCCCGTATGTCCTGCGAGATCCGCATCGAGCAGAACTTGGGTCCGCACATCGAGCAGAAGTGGGCGGTCTTGGCCGGCTCGGCGGGCAGCGTCGCATCGTGGTAGGCCAACGCGGTGTCCGGGTCGAGGGCCAGTGCGAACTGGTCCCGCCAGCGGAACTCGAACCGTGCGGTGCTGAGTGCGTCGTCCCTGGCCTGCGCGCCCGGGTGGCCCTTGGCCAGGTCCGCCGAGTGCGCGGCGATCTTGTAGGTGATCACGCCGGTCTTGACGTCGTCGCGGTCCGGAAGGCCAAGGTGTTCCTTCGGGGTGACGTAGCAGAGCATCGCCGTGCCGGCCTCGGCGATCCTCGCGGCCCCGATGGCGGAGGTGATGTGGTCGTAGCCCGGCGCGATATCCGTGGCCAGCGGCCCGAGCGTGTAGAACGGCGCCTCCTCGCACCACTCCTCCTCGAGTCGCACGTTCTCGACGATCAGGTGCATCGGCACGTGTCCCGGGCCCTCGATCATCACCTGGACGCCGTGGCGCTTGGCGATCGTGGTGAGTTCACCCAGTGTGCGGAGCTCGGCGAACTGCGCCTCGTCGTTCGCGTCGGCGATAGATCCCGGACGGAGCCCGTCCCCGAGGGAGAAGGTCACGTCGTAGCGCGCGAGGATCTCGCACAGCTCGACGAAGTGGGTGTAGAGGAACGACTCGCGGTGGTGCGCCAGGCACCACGCCGCCATGATCGAGCCTCCGCGCGAGACGATCCCGGTGACGCGCTTGGCGGCGAGCGGGACGTACCGCAGGAGCACGCCCGCGTGGACGGTCATGTAGTCCACGCCCTGCTCGCACTGCTCGATGACGGTGTCCCGGTAGAGTTCCCAGGTCAGTGCGGTCGGATCGCCGCCCACCTTCTCCAGTGCCTGGTAGATCGGCACGGTCCCCACGGGGACGGGGGAGTTCCGCATGATCCACTCGCGGGTCTCGTGGATGTCCCGCCCGGTGGACAGATCCATGATGGTGTCCGCGCCCCACCGGGAGGCCCACACCATCTTCTCGACCTCCTCCGCGATCGAGCTGGTGACCGCGGAGTTGCCGATGTTGGCGTTGATCTTGGTCACAAAGCGCTTGCCGATGATCATCGGTTCGCTCTCCGGATGGCGGTGATTGGCGGGGATGACCGCACGACCGGCGGCCACCTCTGCTCGCACCACCTCGACGTCGATCCCCTCGCGCGCGGCGATGAAGCGCATCTCCGGGGTGATCAGACCCGCTCGGGCCCAGGCCAGCTGGGTGCGCACCGAGGTGGAGTCCTCCGTCGAGGCGGGGACGGCATCTGGATGGGACCAGCCCTCGCGCGTGGGCGGCAGCCCCACGGCGAGGTCGTGGCACGCCTGCGCGTCGGGGTACTCCGTGTACGGGCCGGAGGTGTCATAGACATCGAACGTCGTGTCGTTGGTCAATGCGATCCGGCGGACGGGCACGCGCAGGGTGCTGCCCTCCGCGGGGACCTCGAGGTAGGACTTGCTGCTGGAATGGATGGGACCGCAGGTCACGGCCTCGATCGAGGTGGTGTCTGCGCTGGTGGTGGACGTGTTTCTGCCCATGATGTTCACTGCTCCCTACGCCGGCATGACCCGGACAGGTTCGACGGTCGACGACCCGGCTGGTCGTCCTCTCAGCCCGCGCTCCGATGCGGACTCCCGTGTGGATGAGTATGGAATTGTGCGGGGCGAGCGTACCCCGGCGAGTAGCATCAGGGGTGGAACACACCCTGCCGAAGGAGTCCCATGTCCCGAGTAGAGTCACTGGTGTTGGTCCACAACACCGATAGAGACCGGTTCGAGTTGTGGGACGGCGAGACGTTCATGGGCCTGGTGGGGTACGAGAAGGACGGCGAGGTCTACATCCTTCTCCACACCGTCATCGAGGAGCACTTCGGTCAGCAGGGCATCGCCCGCCTCCTGGTCAGTCTGGTCCTCACCCGCATGCGTCTGGACGGGAACAAGATCCGCCCGGTGTGCAGCTACGTCCGCCGCTTCCTCATCCGCTTCCCCGAGTACCAACTCCTCGTCGCCCCCCGCTGACGTCGGTGGGACAGGCCCCGAGCCCCACTCCGATCACCCGCCGCGATCTCGCCCGCCTTCGCCTGGCCTCCCAGCGGCTCGTGGGAGAGCGCTGCACCTCGCCCGCCGAGGCGGTGCGATGGATGGCGTGCATGCAGGGACAGGACCTGCCCGGCGTGCTCGAGTCGGTCGCGCTGCGCTCACTCGGCCCGGCCGGCCGGCCCGCCACGATCAGCGAGGTCCGCGACGCTCTCGCCGACGGCTCCGTGGTCCGCTCGTGGCCCATGCGCGGCACTCTTCACCTCGTGCCCGGCGAGGATCTCGGGTGGATGGTCCGGTTGGCCGCGGGGCGGTCGCGCTCCACTCACATCGCGCGGCTCGCCGCGCTCGGGGTCGACGACGACGAGATCGACCGCGCCCAGCGGGTCCTCATGGAGGAGATCGCAGGGACACGTGTCCGCACCCGTGCCCAGCTGCAGGATCGCTGGATGATGGAGGGGATCGACGTCTCCGGCGGACGCGGCTATTACCTGCTGTACCTCTTCGTCGTCGACGGGCTCGTCAGCCAGGTCGACGGCGAGGGGGGCGACGGCAGGGGATCCGACGTCGTCGTACACGGCTTCGCTCATCACGAGCGCTGGCTGGCAGCGCACGGGGTCGCGCCGCGCACTCCCACCCGCGAGCACGCCGTGGCGGAGTGGCTCGAGAGGTTCCTGCGTTCGCACGGACCCGCGCGCGCCGAGGACTTCCGGCGCTGGACCAGCCTCCCGTTGCGAGATGTCCGCCCCGCTCTGGAGACCGTGTCCGAGCGACTCGAGGCGGTCTCGTTCGACGGCGCCACCTACTGGATGGACCCGGGCGCGCCCGATCGGCTCGCCGCGGCGGGCCGTTCCGCGGACTCCGTGCTCCTGCTGCCGGGCTTCGACGAGTACCTTCTCGGCTACGGCGACCGGTCCCATGCGGTGGCTCTCGATCACGCCCGGTTGATCGTTCCCGGCAACAACGGTGTGTTCCGGCGGACGGTGGTGCACAGGAGCAGCGTGATCGCCACGTGGAGAATAGTGGGATCGGGGGCGCGTCGTCGCATCGAGACCACCCCGTTCGCGCCGCTGTCCGGGGTGCAGTCGACGGGGATCGGCCGGGCGTTCCGCAGACATCCCCACTGACGGGGTGCACCCGCCGCGAGGCGGCCCCGGAGGACCTCGCTCCGGGGATACGATTCGGTCATGACGACCCCGAACTATCCCGGTTCCTCTTCCGACTCCCCGTACGGGGCGGGCCCATCGAACGGACAGGAGTCCGGCTATTGGCAGGACTCGTCCTACGGGCAGAGCACGCCCTCGTACGGCCAGAACGCCGCCTACGGCGCTCAGGACACCGCGGCGTTCACCGGCTCCTCCGTGTCCGCCCGGCCCGGCCCACCGTCGAACGTCGGGTGGGCGGTGGCCTCGATCGTGTGTTTCTGGCCGCTGGCGTTCGTCGCCATGACCCGCGCGCTGGACGTCTACCCGCTATGGGCGGCAGGCCGACACGCCGAGGCTGAGGCCGCGAGCGCCTCCGCCAAGAGACTCGGGGTCATCTCGATCGCCATCGTCGCGGCGCTCGTCGCGCTCTACGTCGTGTTCATCTTCGTGATGGTCGGCCTGGCCTCCAGCGGATTCTAGGCCCGGCGGGGGCCCGCCGACCTCAGACCAACCCCAGGCGCGGCGCCTCGATCGCGGGGCACGTGTCCATCACCACGTCGAGTCCCGCGTCCTCGGCCCGCCGTGCCGCGTCCTCGTCGATCACGCCCTGCTGCAGCCAGACGGCCTTCGCCCCCCGGGCGATGGCCTCGTCCACCACGCCACCCGCGAGCTGCGAGTTGACGAAGACGTCCACGACGTCGATCTCGCCGGGCACCGACGCCAGATCCGGGTACCCCTGCTGACCGTGCACCGTCTCCGCCTTCGGGTGGACCGGCACGATCTCGTGGCCGAGGTCCCTGACGTACGCTGCGATCCCGTACGCGGTACGCCCCGTGTTCGCGGACAGGCCCACCACGGCCCACCGGCCCTTCTCCGCGAGTAGGCGTGTGATGACGGTCGGATCATTCGTGTGGCTCATACCCAGTGCAATGCATGGCGTCGCGCAGACATTCCCCACCAGCACTCAGATCTCCGTGGGATCAGCCCGCCGGAATCCTTGCTCGGAGTTCAGTCCCCGACGGCGTCCTTGCCGCGGCGGACGATCTTCGGGTCCGGGTCGAACACCACCTGCGGGTCCTTCTCGGGGTAGTCGAACTGGTTGAGGAAGTGACGCATCGCGTTGATGCGGGCCCGCTTCTTGTCGTTGGACTTGATGGTGGTCCAGGGCGCCCAGTCGGTGTCGGTGCGCCGGAACATCGCCTCCTTCGCGGCGGTGTACTTGTCCCACTTGTCCAGCGACTCCAGGTCCATGGGGGAGAGCTTCCACCGGCGGACCGGGTCCAGCTGCCGGATCGCGAAGCGGGTCTTCTGCTCCTCCCGGGTGACGGAGAACCAGAACTTGGTCAACCCGATGCCGGAATCCACGAGCATCTTCTCGAACATGGGCGCCTGCTCCATGAACGACTCGTACTGCGCGTCCGTGCAGAACCCCATCACCCGCTCGACGCCGGCCCGGTTGTACCAGGACCGGTCGAACATCACGAGCTCGCTACGGGTGGGCAGATGGCTGACATAGCGCTGGAAATACCACTGGTACAGCTCGGTCTCGGTGGGCTTGATCAGCGCCACCACCCGGGACTGGCGCACGTTGATGTACTCGGTGAACCGCTTGATGGTGCCGCCCTTGCCGGCTGCGTCCCGGCCCTCGAACACGATCACGTGCCGGTGACCCGATTCGGCCTGCCAGTTCTGGAACTTGAGCAGTTCGATCTGCAGCAGGTACTTCTCCACCTCGTACTGGTTGCGGTCCATCCGGTGGTCGTACGGGTAGTTCTCGCGCCAGGTGTCCACGGCCCGGCCGTTGATGTCGATCAGGTCGGGGTCCTCGCCCTGGTCGTCGCGGACGGTGAAGCCCTCGGCGCGCAGGCGGTCGATGTAATGACGGAGTTGGAAGGTGGACATCGGTGGGGACTCCAGGTGGCGGTGTCAGGCGAGGTCGACGACGACGGGGGCGTGATCAGAGGCGCCCTTGCCCTTGCGTTCCTCGCGGTCGATGAAGGCGCCCGTCACGCGCGCCGCCAGCTCCGGCGAATGGAGCTGGAAGTCGATGCGCATGCCCTGCTTCTTGGGAAAGCGCAGCTGGGTGTAGTCCCAGTAGGTGTAGACACCCGGCCCGGGGGTGTACTCGCGGGTCACCTCACGGAAACCCGCGTCGTCGAAGGCGGCGAAGGCCCGGCGCTCGGGCTCCGATACGTGGGTCTTGCCGGTGAAGACCTCCATGTCCCAGACGTCGTCGTCGTGCGGCGCCACGTTCCAGTCGCCCACCAGGGCCAGCTTCGCTGCCGGGTCGGCGGCCAGTTCGGCGGCCGCGTGGTCGCGCAACCGGGCCAGCCACTCGAGCTTGTACGTGTAGTGCGGGTCCGCCAGCTCGCGGCCGTTGGGCACGTAGAGGCTGTAGACGCGGACGCCGTCACACACCGCCGAGATGGCGCGCGCCTCCGGGTCCTGCGTGACCTCGGGGTCCTTGTGAAAGCCCGGCATGTCGTCGAAGCCCAGCCGGACGTCGTCGAGTCCGACCCGCGAGGCCACGGCGACGCCGTTCCACTGGCTCAGCCCGTGGTGGGCGACCTCGTACCCGATCTCCGCGAACGCCTCGTGCGGGAACTGCTCGTCCTTGCACTTGGTCTCCTGCATCGCCAGGACGTCGACGTCCGAGCGTTCCAGCCAGGCCACGACGCGGTCCCGTCGAGCCCTGATCGAGTTCACATTCCAGGTGGCCAGGCGCATGGCCCGCAGTCTATTACCCGCGTGCGGTCCCCGCGGAGCGCGGAGTCGAACCCTCGACGACGACGAGGTGACGCAGCGAATGGTGCGGGGCCAGCCCGAGCTTGGCCCACAGGCCGCGACCGGCGACGTTGTCCGCGAACACGTGGAGGTGACACTCCTGCGCGCCCAGCGACAGTCCCCACTCGACCAGCGCGCCGGTGACCACCTCGGCGAGCCCGCGGCGGCGGTGGGCGTCCGCGGTCTGTACGGACGAGACCGCGATCCGGGGCGTCCCGTCGGGCCCCGAGGTCACGGCGCCCCGGGCGATCGCGGCCAGCTCGCCGCCCTCGACGTACCTCGCGAACACCACGTGACCGCCGGGCCCGGGCTCGCCGCTGTCCGGTCCCTCACCGATCAGACCCGCGGTGGCGAGCATCGCGGGCCGGACCCGGTCGGGGTCCAGACCGGCGGTGGCGTGGTAGAGCGCCAACCAGTCGTCGTCCGGGTAGTCGGCCAGCACCACCTCGGAGCGGGAGACTGTGGGGACCTCCGCGTCCACGGCGGCGAGCAGTTCGCGGCTGTCCGCGGTGCACAGGAGGAGCTCGCGGTCGGCACTCACCCGCGCGGGATCGACCGGCTCCCCGTCCAGCATCATCCGGCCGGCGTCGACCAACCGGTCCACGGCCACCAGTCGCAACGGCAGGCCGCGGTCCGCGTACCACTCCCGGACGCCGTCGAGCTCGGTGCAGCTGGCCCACGGCAGCACCGGCACCGCCGAGTCACCGCGGTAGGACCAGTCGTCGCCAGCCCGGCAGAACCAGCCGTCGACCAGCTCGTACTCGGTCCCCGGCCACGCCAGCGCGCCCGCGTACTCGTGCTCCCGGATGTCGCGGGCCCGGACCGGCCGGGCGGGGAGCACCTTGAGCACGGCGATGTCGGCGTCGGGGATCCGCACCTCCTCGCCCGACTGCCGGCGGACCACCAGTTCGGGCTCCAGCTCCGTCACGTGCCCGATGACGTCGGTGTACAGGTGACTGCTCTGTCCCGCCTCCAGGTGGCGACGCACGACCACCCGCTCGCCCACCTCCACCCGTCTGCCGGCGTTCCACCGGGACCGGTCGGCCAGACCCCGGTCCTGCTCAGCCATGGAAGGGCACGGCCTCGTCGTCGTCGTTCCCGTCCGGCCCGTCCCACCCGTCCTCGTCTTCCTCGTCGGCGAACGGGTCCGGGTCGGTGGTCGGGTCCCAGCTCAGGCCGGGCACGCCCCACCCGGCGTCGCGGATGTGGCGCTTGGCGGCCTTGCGGTTCCGGCCGATGAGGTGGTCGGTGTAGAGGTATCCGTCCAGGTGGCCGACCTCGTGCTGCAGGCACCGCGCGAACAGGCCGTAGCCCTCCACCGAGACGGGCTCGCCGTTCTCGTCGGTGCCGGTCACGCGCGCCCACCAGGCGCGTCCCCGCGGGAAGTTCACCCCGGGGACGGACAGGCAGCCCTCGAGGTCGTCCTCCGGGTCCGGCATGGTCTCCGGGATCTCGGAGGTCTCCAGAACCGGGTTGACGATGCAGCCCCGTCGGTTGAGCCAGCCGCCGCGGGCCTCGACGTCCTCGCGGGAGACGCCCTCGCCGTCCTCGGTGTCCAGGTCGGGGCAGTCGTAGACGAACACGCGCTTGCGCACCCCCACCTGGTTGGCGGCCAGGCCCACGCCGTTGGCGGCGTCCATGGTGTCGAAGAGATCCTGCACTAGTCCGCGCAGCTCCTCCGGGGACTCCGTGACGGGTGCGGTGGGGGCGTGGAGGGCGGGATCGCCGAGGATGACGATGGGCAGGACGGCCATGGCAGGAGATCCTAGTGCGCGCCTGGCAGAGTGTCGGATCCGTGTGGTTCACTACGGGGGAATCACAACCGTGTGATCCGGACACCCGCCCGGTACACCGACTCCTCAGGAGGCGCGCGCATGGGTCGAGCAGCAACCGCGGCACGCGAGGTGCAGGTCGAGGCCGAGAAGCAGGACGCCGCCCACCTGCACGCCGCCGACCCCGTCCTCTCCGACCGGGACCAGGCCATGCTCGAGTTCGAGCGGCAGTGGTGGAAGTTCGCCGGCTCCAAGGAGGAGGCGATCCGGCAGAAGTTCGACATGTCCGGCACCCGCTACTTCCAGATCCTCAACGACCTCATCGACCGCCCCGAGGCGCTGGCCGCGGACCCGCTGCTCGTCAAGCGTCTGCGCCGCATGCGCAGCAGCCGTCAGAAGGCACGCGCGGCGCGCAACCTGGGAATGCGTCTCGACTGACCTACACTCACCGGCGTGAGCACCCAGTCCGAGACCTCGCAGTACGACCCCTCCGGCCCGGGCGCGCCCGGTGGCGGACCCGGAGGCGGCCCCGACCCGGACGAGCCGACCGGCCCCCCGTACCGGGCCATCGCGATGGTCCTGCTGGCCGCGGTCGTCCTGGCGATCGGCATCGGACTCGTCCAGCTGTTCGGCGGGGACGACGAGACTCCGACCGCGACCGATGAGGAGACCTCGCAGGTCGAGCAGACCGAGCAGCAGGGCCGGGGCGACGAGCAGGGCCGGGTGGATGAGTCGGGCCAGCCCGGCGACGCCCCCGCCGGCCAGGACCCCCAGGGCGCCCCCGACGGTCAGGCCGCCACCGGTGCGCCCGGCCAGCCCGCGCAGCAGCCCACCGGTCAACCTCCGGCGGGCGAGCCCGGTGCCGCGCCCGCCGTGACCGCGGTGCCCGTGCAGGTGTTCAACAACAGCAACGTCACCGGACTCGCCGGCCGGACAGGGGAAGCCCTCCGCGAGTCCGGCTTCGCCGTCGGTGATGTGGCGAACCTGCCCTCGAACCAGCCGGTCGTGGCGGAGTCGACCGTGTACTTCGGGAACGGCGCCGGTGAGCAGCAGGCCGCCCGGGCCATCGCCGACCAGCTGGGCATCCCCGCCCTGCCGCGACCCGCGGACCTGGAGGTCCAGGCCCCCGGCGTGATCGTGATCGTCACCCAGGACCTGAACCGCTGACGCCCGGGGATATGATGAGCCCACGCACCCCGCCCCGCGGGACCCGTGCTCACAGCGCCCTGCAGCTTTCCGAGATCGAAGGAGCCCTCATGGCCCCGCGTCAGACCGCCCGCCGCCTCCTGGTCGCGGTTCCCGCACTCGCCCTCGCATTCGCGGTGACCGCGTGCACCCCGCCCAACGAGGAGCCGGCCGACCCCGACGCCCCCTACACGCTGCCCACCTACACCGGTGACGCCGAGGCCGAGGAGTCCGCCGACGAGGTCGAGGGCGAGATGGCGGGCGCCGAGGGAGAGGTCGGCGAGGGCGAGGCCATGGGGGACGAGGGTGCCGCTACCGTCACCACCACGGTCGTCGTGGAGGTCCCCGCCGGGGAGCCGGGCCAGAACGTTCCCGCCGCTCCGCCGGCACCCTGATCCCGCAGTAGCCGGCGCCCCCACCGGGGACGCGACCCCGGCACTCCCGCGCCGCGCAGCCCGCACGAGCCCCGCCCCCCGCTGAGGGAGGTGGGGCTCGATTCGTCCGCTGCCCGCTGCCCGCTGCCCGCCGCCCGCCGCCCGTCTGCCGCCCGCCGCCCGCTGCCCGTCCGCTGCCCGCCTACAGCCGCTCCCGGGGATGCACTCGCGCGTGTACCGCGGTGCGCGCGTGAGTACATGGGGAGGGGCGGCTGCGGTCCGGGCGTACATCCGCGGGAGCGGATGCTAGGGCGTGTTCTTGCGGTTGGCCTCGCTCGCCTGGAATTTCTCCAGGACCGGTGCTTCGTGGGTGATGGTGCCGTCCTCGACACTCTCGTGATAGGCCAGGTTGCCGACGCGGTTGGCGATCACGGGCGCGGTGCACACGGCCACGATCCCGGCCAGCAGGAGCATCCCCAGGTCGATGTGGGGGAAGATCCGGACGCTCGCGCCGAACAGTACGAGTACCAGGCCCAGCACCTGCGGTTTGGCGGCCGGGTGCATCCGGCTGAGGGTGTCGCGGAAGCGCACCAGGCCGATGGCGCTGGCCAGGGTGAGCAGGGCTCCGGCGAGGACGAACAGCGCGGAGACGATTTCTCTGAGGTCGTCGGTCATAGGAGGGCCTCCTCGTGGGACAGTCCCTTGGTGTCGTTGACGCGGAACCGGGCCACGGTCACCGATCCGAGGAAGGCGACGAGCGCGAGCGCCACGAGTGCGGCCGCGGCGGTGGTGTCCTTGGTCCAGGCGATGTAGACGCCCACGCCGGACTGGGCGATCGCGGCCAGCATGTCCAGGGAGATCATCCTGTCGAGGGTGTTTGGCCCGCCGATCAGGCGGATCATGGTGGTGAACAGCGCCAGCGTCAGTGCGACCACCGCCGCGCTCCACAAGAGCAGGGACAGACTCATCGGGGCTCCTCGGTGTCCGGGACGCGGCCGCGGTATTCCTCGGCCGGGGCGCAGTAGTGCTCGGGGCTGGGCTTCCAGTCCTCGGGTCGTTCGAAGGCCCGCTGGTACAACTGCTCCACGTGTGCGGTCTGGCGCCGGAACTTCTCCACCGCCTCGGGACTGCTGGTGTCCAGGACGTGGACGTAGACGTACCTGGCGGCGGGGTCGACGCGCACGACGATCCCGCCGGGCATGAGGTTGAGGGTGTTGACGGCCAGGGCCAGGGTGAAGTCCGACCTCAGCCGCATCGGGGCCCTGAGTACCGCCGAACGGGGTGGGGCCTTGGGGCGGACGGACAGCCACGCCACGGCGAGCGACGAACGCACGAGATAGTAGGCCACCACGATCACCAGCCATGCCGTGGACACCGGCCGGACCAGGCCCTCGACGGGCACGCGGGGCAGCGGGAGCAGCACCATCACGAGGATCGCCACGATCACACCGGCCACGATGGTGCCGATCTCGACCGGGCCCCATAGCATGACCCAGGCGATCGTCAGCCACAGCATCATGAACAGGCGGGATCCTAGTACCCGGGGCTCGAGCCGCATCCTCCGGATCATGTCAGCGCACCCCCGTCACGGAGTCGACGTAGCGTTCGGGCGTGGAGTCCGCGGGGACGGTATCGAGGTAGTCGCTGCGCTGCATCAGGCTGTCGGCGGCCCGGTCGGTGACCCCGAGCAGCGGGCCGGCGAACACGGTCATCAGCAGGGAGACCACGATGAGGGCCATGGTGGGCGCGAGCATGCTCAGCGGCATCCGGCCCACCTCCTCGCGCTCGTCGAACTCCACGTACTCGTCGGAGGGCAGCAGCGCCAGCGGCTTGGCCAGGGCCAGCGCCCCCTCCGGGGCGTCGGCACGGGGCCGCCAGAACGCCTTGGACCACACGCGGACCACGACGTAGAGCGTCAACAGACTGGTCACCATGGCCCCGGCGATGAGGACCCACATGAGCGGGCCTCCGACCTCGGCGCCGGCCTGCACCACCGCGAGTTTCCCGATGAAGCCGGAGAACGGCGGGATCCCGCCGAGGTTGAGGGCGGGGATGAGGAAGACGACGGCGAGGACCGGGCTCGCGACGGCCAGTGACCCCAGGCGGCGCAGGGAGGACGACCCGGCCTGCCGTTCGATCAGTCCGACCACCAGGAACAGGGTGGTCTGCACGATGATGTGGTGGCCGACGTAGTAGATGGCCGCGCTGAGCCCGTACCCGGTCGACAGGGCGATGCCGAAGATCATGTACCCGATGTGGCTGACCAGCGTGAAGGACAGTATTCGTTTGATGTCCGACTGTGCGATCGCGCCGAGTATCCCGACGACCATCGTGAGCAACCCGGCCACCAGCAGGACGCCGTCCATGGAGCCGCCGGGGAAGACCAGGGTGTGGAAGCGGATGATCGCGTAGACGCCGACCTTGGTCAGCAGTCCCGCGAAGACGGCGGTCACGGGGGCGGGCGCGGTGGGGTAGGAGTCGGGCAGCCAGGTGGAGAGCGGGAAGACGGCGGCCTTGATGCCGAACGCCACCAGGAAGACGGCGAAGATCGTGTTCCGCAGTCCGTCCGGGACCTCGGCCATCCGTACGGACAGTTGTGCCAGGTTGAGCGTGCCCGTGGCCGAGTAGGTCAGCGCGATCCCCAGCAGGAACACCATCGAGGACACCATCGACACGACGGTGTAGGAGACCCCTGCGCGGACCCGCTCCTGGCTGGCGCCCAGCGTGAGCAGGACGTAGGACGCCGCCAACAGCATCTCGAACCCGACGAACAGGTTGAACAGGTCGCCGGCGATGAACGCCGCGTTCAGTCCCGCGGCCAGCGCCAGATAGGTGGGCAGGAAGATCGAGGTGGGCTGGTCGCCGTCGCCGTCGCGCACACCCTGACCGACGGCGTAGATGATCACCGTCAACAGCACGACGGCCGACACGCAGAGCATGAGCGCGCTCAACCGGTCCGCGATCAACGTGATCCCCACGGGCGCGTCCCAGCCGCCGACCTGCACCGTGTGGACGCCGTGCTGGTCGGTGAGGACCAGCAGGACCCCCGCGATCACGAGCACCACGGTCAGGGTGATGATCGTGATGATGTTCTGTACGCGGGGTCGGCGGGAGACCACCAGACACAGGGCCGCGGCGAGCAGCGGGATCAGGACGACGGACGGGATGAGGTAGCCGAACAGCTCGGGGGGGATCATCGATGGTCCTCCTCGCCGTTGCCGGGCCCGCCGTCGTCGGGGTTCTTCTTCCCCCGGCGCGCGCGCCCTCCGGTCTCGGTGGGTGCACGGGACCTGGTCTGCGCACGGGCCTCGGCCTCGGCCTCTGCTTCCGTCTCGGCCTCCGCCTCCTCGAGGTCTTCGTCGTCGTAGTCGACGTGGTCACCGAGCTCGGTGGGTTGACCCGTGGCGTGGTCGTCGGACAGGTCGCGGTCGGGAGCGGACCAGGCGTCCGCGGGCGAGCGCTTGGCGATCTTGGTGTCCTCGGCGTCGTCGGCCACCTCGTCGGCGGTGGTGAACTGGTAGGAGCGGTAGGCCAGCGCCAGGATGAAGGCCCCGACGCCGGCGGTGATGACGATCGCGGTGAGGATCATCCCGTGGGTCAGCGCGTCCGAGTCGGCGGCGGCCTCCGGGCCCCGGGCGCGGCCCCGGATGGGCGGGCTGCCGGGTGGCCCCCCCGCGGCCAGGATGAGCAGGTTGATGCCGTTGGAGAAGATCATGATCCCGAGCAGGATCTTGATGATCGCGCGCTCCAGCAGCAGGTAGACGCCGGTCGCGCAGAGGATCCCGGCGAGCAGGAGCAGTCCGAAGTCCGCGGTCATGGCGTCCTCCCGCCGGTGGTGCCCCGGTTCTCGGCGGCCTCCGGGCGTGCGGCGCGACGGGCGGCGCGGTACTCGGCGAGGTCGGACCGCGCGCCGTCCGCGTCCACGCCCGCGACGCTGCGCAGCGCGGCCGTGGACGGCAGCGCGGTGGCGTCCACGTAGACGGCGCGGAGCTCGTCGAGGTCCTCGGTGTCCAGGTCGAGTCGGGCACCGAGGCTGCGGAGGATGTCCAGGACGAGTCCGACGACGATGAGGTACACACCCGCGTCGAAGAGCAGCGCCGTGACGAACTTGACCTCGCCGAACACGGGGAGCGTGGCCTCGAACGTCGCGCTCGACAGGGCGGGTGCCCCGAGGAACATGGAGGCGGTCGCGGTGCCGGCGGCCAGCAGGAGCCCGACGCCGAGGATCCGGCCCGCGTCCACCGGGATGGCCTCACCGAGTTCGTAGCGCCCGCCCGCGAGGTAGCGCAGTACCAGGGCCAGTCCCGCGACGAGGCCGCCGGCGAATCCGCCTCCGGGGTTGTTGTGTCCGGCGAAGAAGAAGAAGAGGCTCAGGACCATCATCGTGGGGAAGACGAGCCTGGTGGTGACCTCGAGGACCAGCGACCGGGCGCGCGGGTCGCGCACCGTGGCGCCCACGAGCCAGCGGCCGGGGGTGGCTCCCGGTGCGTCGATGACGATCCGGGCGGCCTCGACGCCCCGCCGGCCGGAGCGGGTCTTGTCGACGTCGGCCAGTCGCGGACCGGAACCGTAGCGGCGGTTGCGGAACACGAGGCTGGCCACGCCCGTGGCCGCGACCAGCAGGACGGTGATCTCGCCGAGGGTGTCCCATGCGCGGATGTCGACCAGGGTGACGTTAACCGCGTTAGCGCCGTTGCCGATCTCGTAGGCGATGTCGGGGAACACGGTGGACACGGCGGGGTCCTGCCGCGCGTTGATCGCGTAGGCGCCGGTGACCACCACGAGCAGGCCCACCCCGATCCCGAGCCAGGCCCGCACTCTGCGGAAACCGTTCGAGAGCGGGACCTCGGCGGGCATCGTCCGGAGGACCAGGACGAAGGCGACCATGAGGAGCGTCTCGACCAGTGACTGAGTGAGTGCGAGGTCCGGTGCGCCGTGGAAGGCGAAGATCACCGCGAGCCCGTATCCGGTGACCGACATGCAGATCACCGCGGCGAGGCGGTTGCGCAGGACCGTGGCGGCCACGGCGGCCAGGGCCATGGGGATCATGACGATGAGCACGACCGGGTTCGCGGACAGCTCCATCCGCAGGCCCTCGCGGGTGCCGGCCAGGAGCGAGACGAACGGGAACACCACCAGTGTCACCAGGATGATTCCGAGGGTCAGCGGGAGTGAACCGCGCTGGATGCTCGCGGTCAGGCGCAGCGAGAGGACGTCGAAGAACTTCAGGACCGCGTCGTAGATGCGGTCGGCGTTGCCGAGTGCCGGCGACTCGAACTGCATCCTCTCGACCGTCCGCTGCGCCACGTACAGCAGCGCGCCCAGCACGTAGACCACGAGGGTGAGCGCGAGCGGGACGCCGATCCCGTGCCACAGACCCAGGTGGTAGTCCTCCCCGCCGCGCCACGGACTGCCGGGCGGGAACGCGGCGTCGACGTACCGGGCCACCTGGATCTCGACCGGCGCGTTCCACAGTCCCAGTACCAATCCGGACGCCGCGAGGACGGCGGGGACGGAGAGGAACAACGCACCCGCGGGGCGGGAGGCGGCGACGGCGGTGCTGATGCCGCCGGGGAAGGACCGCTTGGACCGGAACGCGCCCATGACCAGGCGCGCGGTGTAGGAGAAGGTGAGGACGGACCCCGCCACGAGCCCCGCGGTGACGACCAACGACGGCATCCCGTGCAGTCTCTCCTCGGACAGGACCGTGGCGAACGCCGCCTCCTTGCCGACGAACCCGAGGAAGGGCGGGAGCCCGGCCATCGAGGCGGCGGCCAGGGTGAACACGAGCGCGAGGGCGGGGCGTCGGCGACCCAGCCCCGACAGCTCCCGGATCTCGCGGGTGCCGGTGGTCTTGTCGATCACGCCGACGGACATGAACAGCGCCGACTTGAACAGGGAGTGCGCCAGCAGCATGGTCAGTCCGGCGAGCATCGTGTCGCGCGAGCCGATCCCCACCAGGACGAGGAGGAAGCCCAGTTGACTGACGGTGCCGAACGCCAGCACGAGTTTGAGATCGGTCTCGCGCAGGGCACGCCACCCGGCCATCAGTAGCGACACCAGGCCCAGCACGATGAGCGGGAGTTGCCAGGTTGACGAGCCCGACAGTCCGGGGGTCATGGCCGCGACGAGGAAGACTCCCGCCTTGACCATGGCCGCGGAGTGCAGGTACGCGCTCACCGGGGTCGGGGCCGACATGGCGCCGGGGAGCCAGAAGTGCAGCGGGGCGATGGCGGATTTGCTGCCCGCTCCGACGATCACCAGGACCAGCGCCCAGTGGACGAGGGTCCCGGACGGCGGCTCCGCGACGACGTCGCTGATCAGGTAGGACCCGGCGGCCTGGCCGAGGATGACCAGCCCGACGAGCATCGCCAGTCCGCCGAGGGTGGTCACGAGCAGCGCCTGGGTGGCCGCGCGCCGGGCGGAGGCCCGCGCCGCGTAGTGGCCGACGAGCAGGAAGCTCAGGACGGAGGTGATCTCCCAGAAGATGTAGAGGAGGATCATGTTGTCGGCCACCACCAGGCCGAACATGACACCGGCGAAGGCCACGAGCTCTGCGGCGAACAGGTGCAGCCGGGGTTCGTCGTCCTTGAAGTACCACGTGCAGTAGACCAGGACGAGTGCACCCACACCGAGCGCGATGAGGGCCAGCAGCGCGGACAGCGCGTTCATCCGCAGATCCACCGCGAGGTGGATGCCGGGCGCCCACTGGATCGATTCGGTGGGGACGCGGTCGAGATTGGCGGCCACCCACACCGCGCCCGCCGCGGGTACCAGGGCCAGGGCGAGGAAGGCGCGTCGGCCGAACCGCAACACCAGCGGGATCGCGATCAGGGCGGCCGCGGCGTGGGCTGCGAGGATCGCGATCACCGGCGGCTCCTCTCTTCGCGACGACCGGACGATGACACGCGGACACCCCCGCCGGTCTCGACGGGTGCCGGTGGTCGACCGAGGTCAGGGTTCGGTGATCACTTTACAGAACGCGGCTCGGCCGGCCGTCGTCAGCGCAGGTGCAGCAGGGTGGCGGCGCTCAGCAGGGCGGCGATGGAGGCCTCCGCCGGCGATTCGCCGAAGCCCAGCGCCCACGTGCCGCGACGGCCGCTCGTGGCACGCAGGATGGTGCACCAGGACTCGGTCCGGCCGAAGGTCTCACCCTCGTACTGGTGGAACCGCTCGATCTCCACGCGGGCCCCGATCCGGCCCAGCATCTCGGACATGGCGGTGAGGTCGCCGCAGGATTCGGTGGTCAGGCGGTGGGCGGTGAACTCGCCCGGCGCGGAGGGATCCCGGGTGGCCAGGATGGCCTCGTACGCGGTGATCCCGCGGCCCAGAGGTCGACGGGAGAGATCGGCCAGGTGGAAGTGGTCGGTCGACGGCGCGTAAGTGTCGACCAGGGTCCGCCAGTCCAATCCGGCGGCCGCGTCGGCGAATCCACGCGGCAGGCGGCGGCCGAAGCGGCGTCCGAACGGGCAGGAGGTGGCCGCTGTGGTGGAGAGGGCGGGTGCGGTGGTGTTCATGGTGTTCTCGTCTCAGATGTCGGTGCGGGGACCGACGGGAGAGGGGTAACCACGCAACGGGGGTGCCGGTCTGTCAGGCCCCGTTACGTCCGGTTACTACGAGAATCTTCCGCATGGCGAGCAACTGTAGTCGGGGTGGGTGCGCCACGGCAAGGCGGTGTGACCGGGTTCCCGCGCTAGTTCTCACGCCGTTCGGCGTACAGGCGCAGACCCTCGACCTGGTCCGGGTCGAGTGAGGGTGGGACGACCCGTCGTGCTCGGGCCACGTCCTCGGCGGTGACCTCTGCGGCGTCGATGTCGCGGCGCATGGCGGTCAGCGCCGATTCCCTCAGCAGCGCGGCGCAGTCCGCGGCCGAGTAGCCGTCCAGGTCCCCGGCGAGAGCGGTCAGGTCCACGTCGTGGGCCAGCGGCACGCTGCGGCCGGCGGCCCGGAGGATGTCGGCACGCGCCTCGGCGTCGGGCGGGGGGACAAAGACGAGTCGTTCGAGCCGCCCCGGCCGCAGCAGTGCGGGGTCGATGAGCTCGGGGCGGTTGGTGGCGCCGAGGATCACCACGTCGCCCAGCGGCTCGGCACCGTCGAGCTCGGTGAGCAGCGCCGCGACGACACGGTCTCCGACCCCGGAGTCCCCGGACTGGCCGCGGCGCGGGGCGAGCGCGTCGATCTCGTCGAGAAAGACCAGCGACGGTGCCGAGTCCCGGGCCTTGCGGAACAGGTCCCGGACCGCCTTCTCCGACGAACCGACCCACTTGTCCATGAGTTCGGCGCCTTTGACCATGTGGACCGTCAACCGTCCGCTCGCCGCCAGGGCCCGGACGACGAAGGTCTTGCCGCAGCCGGGCGGGCCGTAGAGCAGGACCCCGCGCGGGGGTTCTACACCCAGTCGCTCGAATGACTCGCGGTGCTGGAGCGGCCACAGGACGGTCTCGGTGAGAGCCTGGCGCACCTCCTCCATGTCGCCCACGTCGTCGAGGGTGATCGAGCCCAGGCTCAGTTCCTCGGTCCCCGAGCGGGACAGCGGCCGGATCACCGCGACGGCCCCCATGAGGTCGTCCTGTTCCAGGCGGGCCGTGGGGGCGTCCCCACCACCGTCCCCACCACCGTGGCCGCCACCGTTGGTAGCGCGTCCGGCGGCGCGCAGTGCGGCCTCGCGGGTCAGGGCCCGCAGGTCCCCCGCCACGTAGCCGGGGGTCCGGTCGGCGACCGCGGCCAGGTCCAGGTCCCCCGTGGGCACGTCCCGCAGGAGCACCCCGATCAGGGCGGCGCGTTCGGTCGACCCGGGGAGCGGTAGATCCAGGACGCGATCGCAGACGTCGGGTTCGCGGAGCCTGGCGTCGGCGTCCTCCGGGCGCACGCACGTGGCCACCAGCACCGACCCGGGGTTGGCCACGACGGATCGCAGTCGGTCGAGCACCAGGGTCGACACCGGCTCGGTCTGCGCGGGCAGCAGCGCGTCGACGTCGGTGACGAGCAGGATCCCCCCGTTCTCGCGGCACCTCTCGGCCGCGGCCCGGACGGCCTCGAGTCGGCCCGCCGGGTCCAGGGAGCCCACGGACGGGCCGTCGAGCACCTCCAGACGCCTGTCTCCCGCGACCGATCGCACCAATGTGGCCTTGCCGACGCCGGGCGGCCCCGCGACCAGGACACCGAGGTGCGGGGAGGCGCCCAGCGTGCGCAGCAGTTCGGCCCGGTCCAGGGCCAGTGCGAGCCACTGCTCCAGCACTTCGGCCTGGTGGGCCACCCCCACCAGGTCCTCGCGGGCGACCGCGGTGATCGCCGCCCCCGGAGAGGCCTGCCCGCCGCCGGGCGCGGATGCGCCTGCGCCTGCGCCCGCGGATGAGTGACCGGCGGGGGCCGCAGGGCTCGTCGTCGTACCCGCCGCCCGGGCGGATCCCCTCGCGCCCGAGGCGACCACCGCGGTGGTGGGCTGGACCGACACGACCCCGTCGGGCACGGTCGCGGTGACGGTGAGCAGCACGGTGCTCCACTGCATGCCGATGGTGTTGCGCAGGGTGCGTGAGGTGTCGGCGGTGGGGAAGTCCGGGCCGAGGTCGCGGGGCATGAGCGTCACGGAATCGCCCACGCGGACGACCTTGCCCAGCAGCGCGGACCGCAGCACGCGCTCGGCCACACCCCTGCCGGCGGGGGGCAGGCCCTGCACTTCCACCGACTGCGCACCCGTGACCTGGGCGGCCCGGACGGTCACCCGGGCGTCCTCGCCGAGCCCGCAGTTGGCGGCGACGACCTCGTCCACCACCAGCACCCCGCTGGGGGCACCCGGGGCGGTCTCGGCCACCACGGCGGCGGTGGTGCGGGCGCCCACGATCTCGATCGCGTCCCACTCGCGCATCCCCAGGGCGAGGATCACCTCCGGGTGCGCGCGGACGATCCCTCGGCGGGAGTCGGCCGCGGACGCCGAGAGACGCAGGGTCAGATCCAGGTCCGGGCGGGGGTTCACGCGTGCGAGCGTATCGCCGATCCCGTCACCGCAGCGCGCCGCGTACCGCGTTCCACGCCACCGGGATCTGTTGGGAGAAGTACGACCAGTTGTGCATGCCGGTGGGCAGGTGGTCGATCCGCGCCGGGATTCCCAGCGCGCGCAGTCGCCGGTCCGCGGCCCGCGTGCACTGGCCGGTGGCCTGCTCGAGTGCCATCCCGGCCACGAAGTTGGCGGCGTCGTTGTCGTAGTCCTCCCAGTCACCGGGGCCCGCCACACCGGTGCCGGACGAGAGATAGATGGCCTTGCCGCGCAGATTCTCGGCGCCCACCATCGCGTCGTGCGCGGCCCACTGCTCGTTGCCGGGCTCGCCCCACATGTTGGTGAGGGTGGCTCCGCGGCTCTCCACGGTGTAGCGGGTGAGGATCTGGCCGAGCGCGTCGGTGGAGTAGCAACCCGAGACGCCGAACACCGCCTTGTACAGGTCCGGGTGACGGGTCGCCATGGTCAGGGCGGCGCCGGCGCCCATCGAGATGCCGCCGATGCCGCGGTTGCGGTTGGTGCTCACCTCCGGTTCGAGGAGGTTCGGTAGATCCCGGGTGATGAACGACTCCCACTTGCTGATGCCCAGAACCGGGTCCTGCTCGTTCCAGTCGGCCCACATCGAGCCCTGGCCGCCGGTGGGGATGACGAGGTTGACGTTCTGGTCCGCGAACTGCTCCGCGGCTCCCCACTGCATGAAGCCGCTGGGAAGCTCGGAGCCGACGCCGTCCAGTAGGTAGAGGAACGGCGCGTCGGGGGTGGTCGCGCGGTAGACCTCCACAGTGATCCCGCGCTTCATGTCGGCCGAGTCGATGAGCCATCGTTCGTAGCGGCCGTCGACATCCCTGGCCACCACCTCGGTCTCGGTGATGAGTGGGTTGGGTTGCGGTGCCGGCGGAGGCGAGCCGGCGAACATGTCCGGGGTGAAGCCGAGGCGATTGGCGACGCCCATCATGGAGGACCCGGAGGAACCGGGGAGAGTGCCGAAGTAGAGGAGCTGACTCAGGCTCTCGGGCGAGATCGTGCCGAGCGCGCCGTTGGCGATCTGTTCCGGGCTGATCGACCCAGGGAGTCCCTGGGCCTGGGAGGGGGCGGGAAGCAGGCCCACCGCCACGGTGGCGGCGGTGACGGTCGCCAGTAGGGCGCGGACCGCCCGGTGCGGAACGCGTCGACGACGGGGCTGGGAGACGACGGTCGCGGCGCCTGCGAGGGCTGAGGCTGACAGGGCTGACATGGCGGCTCCTCGGATCCGGCAACCGACGGCGGGTAGCCGCCACTCACGCCACTATCGCGTCTCGGCATCACACTGTTACCGGCAGTTCCTGGTATTGGCAGTTCCTGGTACCGGCGGTTCGCAGGGCGGAGCAGACCCGGTGGTCAGCGCAGGCGCTGCAGGAACGCGGCCTCGGCGAGCGCGATGCGCTCGATCTCCCGCGGATCCACGCTCTCGTCGGGGGAGTGGATCGCGGCGGCCGGGTCCTCCACCCCGAACAGCGCGATGCTCGCCCCGGGGTGGGCCTCGCGCAGCGCCGTACAAAGGGGGATCGATCCGCCGGAGCCGACCTGCGCCACCTCGGCCGCACCGTATGCCTGTGCCAGGCACTCCGACAGCAGGTCGTGCACCGGGTCCGAGCCGCCGGCGGGAACCGTGCTGAACGGGTGCCCCACCGTCTCCTTCTCCACCCTCACGCGCGCGTTCCAGGGCCGGCGCCGCTCGATGTGGGCCGCCAGCAACTCCTGTGCCTCGAGGGGGTCCGTCCCGGGCGGTACCCGCAGGTTGACCAGGGCGCGGGCGCGGGGTTGGACGGCGGCGATCGCACCCTCGACCGGCGGGCAGTCGACGCCCAGCACGGTGACGGCCGGGCGCGACCACACCAGATCGGCGACCGGTGCCGCCGAGGACGGGTCCACCCCGTCGAGGATCCCGGCGTCGGAGCGGAACCGGCCCTCGGGGTAGGGCTGACCGGTCCACCGCCCCGTGAAGTCCAGGCCGTCGACGGTCGTCGCGCCGGTCTCGGGGTCCCGGAGCGAGGCCAGGATCGAGATGAGCGCGCCCAGGGCGTCGGGGGCCGCGCCCCCGAACTGGCCGGAGTGCACCCCGGCCTCGAGGGTGTCGACGACGACGACGAGGTTCGCGATCCCCCGCAGGCTGGTCGTGAGCGTGGGGACGCCCGCCGAGACGTTCCCCGAGTCCACGATGAGGATCGCGTCGGCGGCCACCAGGTCGGGCCGTGAGGCCACGAGATCGTCCAGGCCGCCTCCGCCGGTCTCCTCGGAGCCCTCCACGACGAGCCTGATCCCCAGGCCGTCCAGCGGGTCCGTGGATCCGGGGGCCTCGTCGTCGTCGATCCCACGGCCCCCCGGTGCGCCCGACGCGGCCTCGGAGAGGGCGGCGAGGGCGCGCAGGGCGGTCAGGTGGACGACCAGGTTGCCCTTGCAGTCGGCCGCCCCCCGGCCGTACCAACGGCCGTCGCGCTCGGTGAGCTCCCACGGTGAGGTGGTCCACTCGGCGGGATCTCCCGCCGGCTGGACGTCGTAGTGGCTGTACAGGAGCACGGTGGGGCGGCCGGGTGCGGCGGGGCGGTGGGCGAACACCGCCCGCGAACCGTCGGAGGTCTCGACCACCTCGACCGCGTCCGGGCCGAGGCCGGGGACGGGCAGCTCGCCCAGCATGACCCGCACCAGTTCGCAGGCCTGCGCGCACGCCTCCGGCTCGGCGCCGTGTACCGACGGCAGGGCCACCAGGTCGGCGAGGTCGGTGCGCGCGCGGTCGAGCTGCGCGCCCACCGCGTCGGCCAGTGGGGCCAGGCCCGGGTGCGGGGTTGCGAACGGAGTCGAGTCGGACATGCCGTCAGCGTAGTTGCGTGGTCCGACACGGAGCCCGACATGAACGGAAGATGAACTGAAGATGAAGTAGAGTAGCCGACATGAGCTACGTGATTGTCGTCACCCCGGCGGACCCGGCCTTCCGCGATTCGGCCCGCCTCGGCGATCTCCCCGACCACATCCGTGCCGATCTCGAGGGTCTGTGCGACGAGGTGTCCGCCCGTTTCCCCGAGGCCGATGCCGTGGGGGAGACCGGGGCGCTCACCCGGCGTCCCCATATCGAGGGGGTCGGCGTGGTGATCGATCCCGGCGTGATCACCAGGCCCCTCGTGGTCAACGCCGTCATGAGGCTCGCGGCTCCGCGGCAGCTCCTGGTCACCGCACCGGAGCTCGGACTGGTGGCGGACCCGCGCGTCCGGATCGACATCGACGTCCACCGCAGGCCCACCACCGCGGGCGCAGGCATCACCGACCACACGGTCCGCGGCCGCCCGCACGGGACGTTGCCCTGGGTGACCGGTGAACTGCTGCGCCAACTGGTGGACGCACTCGAGGTGTCGGGGGACCGGCTCGAGCTCGACGTCGACGAGGACCGGTGGTTCCGCTACGAGCTGGCCGACGGGTCGCTGTGGATCGAGGTCGCCGACGGTCCCGGGACACCGGTGCTCGAGCGGATGGTGTCGATCGGACGCGCCGGCGACGTCGCGGAGGCGGGCTGGGCCTGGGCGCGGGGAGCCCGGGACTGGGCCGGAGCGCTCGAGATCGCGGCATCTGGGAACGACGTCCCGGCGAACGGCGTGGTCACCGCGGCCTGAGGTGGCCCGGGGTCGTGCCGCGGCGGGGTCAGACGGAGTTGTCGTAGCGCAGGGACGCCACCACGGTGTCGATCGTCGCCTCCGGCTGGACCCCCGGCTCGTCCTCGTCGGCCATCAGGACGAACACGATCGTTGCCGGGGAACCGTCCGCGGCCCGCGTGGACACCGCTATCGTGTCGAACCGGATGGTCGGAGGGGTGCAGGAGTCACGTGGTGGCCGCACCGCACCGCGCAGCGAGACGTGCCATGCCGGAACGCCCGAGACGCCGATGCTCCGGGCCTCGGGGACCGGCACGTCCGCGCCGTTCCGGGTGAACCGGCGGTCGATCGAGTCCGCCATGGCCCGCGAGGCGGATTCGGCCTGCTCGCGGGCGTGGCCGGGCAGGACCGTGCTGATGCCGGCCAGTGTGCGGAACGACAGCCCGTCGGAGTCGCAGTAGCCGCGGTCGGCGATGGCGTTGGCGGTGGTGACGTATCCCGAGCCCCAGTCCGCCCCGGTGTCGCCGGGGTCCTCCGCGCCGCCGGGCGCGGGCGAGCCGGTCGGATCGCCCACCTCCCACTCCGGCGGGACCGAGTAGACCAGCCCCGTCGGGCTGCGGACGTCCTGCCAGTCGCCCGGCGGCGGGCCGGCGGCCAGGGTGGGGCCGGGTTCCTCGCGGCCGGGGGCGCCGGCGTCATCCGACTCGCCGGGCCACAGCGCGCACCCGGTGAGGGATATGGCGAGTGAGCTCGCGACGAGCGCGGTGAGTACGGTCCTGGCCGTCGCGAGCACACCCCCGCCGGTCATTCCGGTCAGCCCTGCTCGGCGAGGGCCTTGATCCGCTTGAGGGAGGTCGACACGCCCCGGTCCATCTCCTTCGTGAACGAGGGCTGGCCGCCGAAGAGCTTGTCGGTGAGGAACCGGGAGAGGAAGGTCAGACCGCTCGGGACCTCCCGGCGCTCGGTGAGCCGGGTGCCGCCGCCCGGGGTGGGCTCGAGCTCGAAGACCCAGACGGTGGTGTTCTCGGTGATGCGGTTGGCGAACCGGCGACCCGGCTCGAACTCGACCACGCGGCTGGTGGTGGGCCAGAAGATCGGGCCCCGCTTGTTGATGTTGATCGCCCGGGTCCCCGCGGTCGTACGGCCGCCCATCGCGATCACCTTGTGCGCCTGGCTGCTCCACTGGGGGGCGTTGCGGACCTCGGAGACGACCTCCCAGACCCGGGCCGGCGGGGCGTCGATCTCGATCGAACTCTCGATGGAACCGACGGGCGTGGACTCGGTGGTCATGGGGGGCCTTCCAATGGGGGGTGGGCTTCGATGGCGTCTCGATGGTAGGGGACCGGGCCCGGCCGTGCGGGTCGTTCGCCCGTCGCGAACACCGGCCGGACCCTTTGCACTCGTCGGGGGCGAGTGCTAGAAAAGCGGTTGGCACTCGGCTACCCTGAGTGCCAGTAAGAACCTGAACTGAGGTCGCAAGGTGAGGGGTGGATCTGACACGGTCCGCTCCGTCCGTCGCGGGCGCCGACGCCGACCACATACGTGTCACCCCACACCCGGAGGATTATTCACCCCATGGCAAAGATGATCGCGTTCGACGAAGAGGCTCGTCGCGGCTTGGAGAGCGGTCTCAACCAGCTCGCCGACGCCGTCAAGGTCACGCTCGGCCCCAAGGGCCGCAACGTCGTGCTGGAGAAGAAGTGGGGCGCCCCCACGATCACCAACGACGGCGTCTCCATCGCCAAGGAGATCGAGCTCGAGGACCCGTACGAGAAGATCGGTGCGGAGCTCGTCAAGGAGGTCGCCAAGAAGACCGACGACGTCGCCGGCGACGGAACCACCACCGCCACCGTGCTGGCCCAGGCACTCGTGCGCGAGGGTCTGCGCAACGTGGCCGCCGGTGCCAACCCGATGGGCATCAAGCGTGGCATCGAGAAGGCCGTCGCGGCTGTCACCGCGCACCTGATCGAGTCCGCCACGGAGATCGAGACCAAGGAGCAGATCGCCGCGACCGCCGGCATCTCCGCCGGCGACCCGGCCATCGGCGAGCTCATCGCCCAGGCCATGGACAAGGTCGGCAAGGAGGGCGTGATCACGGTCGAGGAGTCGCAGACCTTCGGCCTGGATCTCGAGCTCACCGAGGGCATGCGCTTCGACAAGGGCTACATCTCGCAGTACTTCCAGACGGATCCGGAGCGCCAGGAGGCGGTCATGGAGGATCCGTACGTCCTGCTGGTCTCGGGCAAGGTCTCGACCGTCAAGGACCTCCTCCCGTTGCTGGAGAAGGTCATCGGCGAGGGCAAGTCCCTGCTGATCATCGCCGAGGACGTCGAGGGCGAGGCCCTGTCCACGCTGGTGGTCAACAAGATCCGCGGCACCTTCAAGTCCGTGGCCGTCAAGGCCCCGGGCTTCGGTGACCGCCGCAAGGCCATGCTGCAGGACATCGCGATCCTGACCGGTGGCCAGGTCATCTCGGAGGAGGTCGGCCTCTCGCTGGAGACCGCCGACATCACCATGCTGGGCAAGGCTCGCAAGGTCGTGGTGACCAAGGACGAGACCACCATCGTCGAGGGTGCGGGCGACCAGGGGCAGATCGAGGGCCGGGTCAGCCAGATCCGCGCCGAGATCGAGAACTCCGACTCGGACTACGACCGCGAGAAGCTCCAGGAGCGCCTGGCCAAGCTCGCGGGCGGCGTGGCCGTCATCAAGGCCGGCGCGGCCACCGAGGTCGAACTCAAGGAGCGCAAGCACCGCATCGAGGACGCCGTCCGCAACGCCAAGGCGGCCGTCGAGGAGGGCATCGTCGCAGGCGGCGGTGTCGCCCTGGTCAAGTCCGAGATCGCGATCGACTCCCTCTCCCTGGAGGGCGAGGAGGCCACCGGTGCGAAGATCGTCAAGTTCGCGCTGAGCGCCCCGCTCAAGCAGATCGCCCACAACGCCGGCCTCGAGCCGGGCGTCGTGGCGGAGAAGGTCCGCGGCCTCCCGGGTGCCGAGGGCCTCAACGCCGCCACCGGCGAGTACGAGGACCTGCTCAAGGCCGGGATCAACGACCCGGTCAAGGTGACGCGTTCGGCGCTGCAGAACGCTGCATCCATCGCCGCGCTGTTCCTCACCACCGAGGCCGTCGTGGCCGACAAGCCCGAGCCCGCCGGACAGGCGATGCCGGGTGGAGACGAGATGGGTGGCATGGGCTTCTGATCTAGCCCACGCGACAACCGGGCCGTGGCCCGCACCGGAGGGCTTCCGGTGCGGGCCACGGCCTTTTCCATGCCTCACCGGGCTGCCCGCACGCCGCTCGCTCCGGGAACGCATCGTGTTCTTCCCCGGTGCGATCCTGATCGTGCGGGCCGCTTTCGTGTCTAATAGGCGCTTGTCTAGATGAAGGTTTATCGACCTGAAGGTTACGAGACCGTATCGATGACTCCTGCAGTTCGTGAGGGAAGGCTAACGAAGCTGATTAAGTCGATGGTTCATTGACCTTTGCGCAGGCAGATCGTGATGCTAGGATCTCCTTGCATCCAGTGATCTGAGCCACTAAGGGTGTTGCAAGTTAAATCTGCGTCACCCTGCCGACGCGGAGACCTAGGTCACAATTGACTTTGGGTCTACTCAGATTACGCTGACTCTGGCCCCAGAAGCCGGGGCACAACTTTCAAGGGAGATACACATGCCTGACTTCAGCGCCATCGGCGACCTTCTCGGTGGAATCGACGACATCCTCTCAGGCGTCATGGGCTTCGCCGGCTCGCTTGCCGGTGACGGCCTCGAGACCGTGATGGGCAGCCTCGGCGAGGCCGCAGAGTAATTCTCTGATCGTTTGTGGGGCCTGTTCCGGCCCCCATCACGACCGCGAGCCTGAAAGTGGTCACCCCCTGTAGTTCACTCGAGTGCCGGAGACCCTGCACTCACCACTCACGTCAAGGAGAAAATCATGGGAAGCGAAGCTTTCGGCGCAGACGGTAGCCTGGGCCGCATCATCGGCGAGGACGGCACCTTCGGTGTCCTTTCGGACCTGATCGGTTGGGTCAGCGACTTCGTCAGCGCCGCCGGTTACTTCGCCGGTGGCGACCTGCAGGCGGCCTTCGACGCCGGCTTCATGGCCTGAGTAGTACAACTGATCGAGACAAGGGCTCCGGGCCATGCCCGGGGCCCTTTCTCGTGTCCCGTCCGGTGTGGCGTCGGCACCCGCCCTGTGGAGCGTGTATCGGAATTTGTTCATATCGGTAACGGGCGGGCGGGTGGCGCCGATAATGTTGACGTGAACCGCAAGGCGGTCCCGCGGTTACCCGCGGGCGGTCCGGGTATGCGATCCTCGGATCGTGCCCGGCGGGCGCAAGGCTTGGTCCTGCAGGCATGCTTTTGCAAGAAGCGTGCCTAGTGGGGCTTGTGTGACTAATGGGAATTGGGTTAGCTTTCCTGCAAGGGTCTGCCCGAGTCCGTCTGTGAACAACGAGAAGGTAAGGCGTCGGAATATGCGTTCAGTCAAGAGCGGTCGGTTGGGCACCAAGGTCGCCGCTGCGGCCTTCGCCGCGGCCATGGTCCCCGTCGTTGCCACGGGCACGGCACAGGCCCAGGGTGGCAGCATCCAGTACACCAAGGCCACGGCCCAGAACAAGGTCGTCGAGACCCAGCTCCCCGACGGTCGACTGATCGTGTCGGTGTGGTCGGACAAGATGGCCATCGAGGTCCCCAACATCGTCCAGCGTCCGCGTGACGGCAACGCGAGCGCGCCGGTGCTCTACCTCGTCAACGGCGCCGGTGGTGGCGAGGACTCCGCCACCTGGCAGGCGCAGTCCGACGTCAAGGCCTTCATGTCGGACAAGGACGCCTGGACCGTCACGCCGATCGGCGGTGCCTTCTCGTACTACACGGACTGGCAGCGCCACGATCCGAACGTGCAGACCCGATTCGCGCGTGAGACCGATCGCCCGATGGCGTTCGAGACGTACCTCGCGAAGGAGCTCCCGGATCTCTTCGAGAGCAGGTACGGCGGGAACACGGGGCAGAACCGCAATCGCGGTCTCGCCGCCATCTCGATGACCGCCACCTCGGTCCTGACGATCGCCCAGAACAACCCGGGCCGCTTCCAGGCCATCGGCTCGTACTCGGGTTGTGCCGAGACCTCGACCCCGATCGGCTACCAGTTCATCAACATCGTCACCGGTATGCGTGGCGGCGCCAACCTCGACAACATGTGGGGCCCGTACCCGGGTCCGGGCTGGGTCGCCAACGACCCGGTCGCCCAGGCGCACAAGTTCGTCCCCCAGCGGGACAACGGCACGCTGCCGGCCATGTACATCTCCACCGGCAACGGCCTGCCCGGGCCGCACGAGTCCCTGGAGAACTGGCGTCTGCGCAACAGCGTCCCCGCGCTGGCCAACCAGGCGATCGTCGGCGGCGTCATCGAGGCGGCCACGCAGTACTGCACGGCCAACCTCGCCCGCCGCTTCGGCGAGCTCGGGATCCCGGCCCAGTTCGACTTCGCGCCCAACGGCACGCACTCGTGGGGCTACTGGGAGGACGACCTCAAGCAGTCCTGGCCGATGATGGCCGACGCCATGAACGTGCGCTACGGCCCGATCTGATCGGGTGACGCGGCAGCCCCGACAGGCTGCGCCGTGACGGCCTGATCGCCCGGCACCGACGGACCCCGTCCCACCACACGAGTGGGGCGGGGTCCGTCGTCGTATTGCTCGTCCGGCATCCTGTACACATGACCAGGACCGACGACCCGCGCCGGATCGAACTCCGCCACGCGGACGGCAGCACGAGCCCGTTGTTGATCGTGGACGCCGACGCGCGGGACCCGGGCAGGCCCGCCGTCCTGGTCCTGCCCGGCATCGCCGTCGGGGCCCGCTACTACCTCCCGCTGGCCCGCGCGCTGGCGTCCGGGGGCGTCCCCGTGGCGATCACCGAGCTCCGGGGCCAGGGAGAGAGCACCCACCGCATCGGCCGCGGCGGGGCGGCAGCGGGATACCACGAGAGCGCCGCTGAGGACGTGCCACTCGCGCTCGAGGTGATGGAGCGGGAGCTCGGGCGGCGACCAGTGGTCCTGCTGGGCCACAGCATGGGCGCACAGATCGGGGTCTACCACCTGGCCCGCCACGACCCCCGGGTGGCGGGCCTGGTGGCGGTGGCCGCGCAGTCCCCGTTCCACAGGGGTTATCCCCGGCGCGTGGGCCGGCGGCTGCGGGCCGGCGCGATCCTGCTGCCCGCCATCGGCTGGGTGACAGGGCACGTGCCGGGCCGGTTCTTCGGCGCGGACGGCAGGATCCCGGCAGACCGCATCCGCGACTGGTCCCGCCTCGCCGCGAGCGGTGCCATGCAACCGGCGCGCGCCGACCTCGACTACCGGGCCGGACTGGCGCGGGTGAGCGTCCCGGCCCTGGCGGTGGTGATCGCCGACGACCCGCTGGCCCCCGAGAGCGCCGCCCGCGGCCTCCTCGCGATGCTGCCCCGCGCCCGGACGAGCCTCGAGGTGGAGCCCGAGGCCCTCGGCCACAACTCGTGGGCGCGCACGCCCGCCGCGGTGGTCGCCCGGGTGCTGGCGTGGATGGACAGGGAGCTGCTCACTCCGTCCCCGGACGACGACGAGGGAGCCGACGCCTGAAGAACTCGTAGGTCAGGACCGCCTTCCGGGCCTCCTGCGAGTTGTCCGCGGCGCCGGCGTGACCACCCTCCACGTTCTCGTAGTACGCCACCTCGTGCCCTGCGGCCTCGAGCGCGGCCGTCATCTTGCGGGCGTGGCCCGGGTGCACGCGGTCGTCACGGGTCGAGGTGGTCATGAGGACCGGCGGGTACCGGACCTCCGAGGCCGGCCGGACGTGCTGGTAGGGCGAGTACGCACCCAGGAAGTCGTCCCAGTCCGCGGAGTCCGGGTCGCCGTACTCGGCCATCCACGACGCGCCTGCCAACAGCAGGTGGTAGCGGCGCATGTCCAGCAGCGGGACCGCGATCGCCAGCGCCCCGAACAGCTCCGGATAGCGGGTGAGCATGACCCCCATCAACAACCCTCCGTTGGACCCGCCGGTCGCCCCGAGCTGGTCGCGTGTGGTCACGCCGGTGGCGACGAGGTCCCTGGCGACGGCCGCGAAGTCCTCGAACGCGCGCGGGCGCCGTTCACGGACGGCGGCCTGATGCCAGGCGGGCCCGTACTCGCCGCCGCCGCGGATCCCGGCCACCACGTAGACGCCGCCCTGTTCCAGCCACAGCGCCCCGCGTAGGGCGGCGTACGACGGGCGCATGGACACCTCGAAGCCCCCGTAGCCGTAGAGGATGGTGGGCGCGGGACCGGCGGGGCCCGGGCCGCGCATGACGGTGTAGGGCACCAGGGTGCCGTCGTCGCTGGCGGCCGTGTGCCGGGAGACCTCGATGCCGGAGCTGTCGAAGCGGTCGGGGGTGGAGCCGAGCGTGGTGGTGGAGCCGTCCGCTCGCAACAGCACCAGCGACGGCGGGACGACCGGGCCGGAGATCGCGAGTACGGCGTCGTCGGGGTGAGGGCGCTCGTCGTCGTCGCCGTCCGCAGCGCCGTCCTCCCCACCGTCACCCCCGCCGGATCCGGCCAGTCGGTCGCAGGACAGGACGTCCACCGACACGTGCTGCGGCAGGCCCTCCACCGGGCGGGGCTCCCACGCGCCGTCGGCGGTATCGGGGATCGTGTACGCCTCGAGTCGGGACTCGGTGTCGTCGAGGATCGTCAACAGGATCCGGCCCCGGCCCCAGGTCACGTCCTCGACGGTGGTGGAGGGGGTGGGGGAGAACAGGACGACGGGACGGGGCAGCGTCGTGGGGTCGGCATCGACCGCGGCCCACGGCACCACCAGGATCGACCCACCGGCGTGGGTGTGGCCCGCGACCACGAGGTCGGTGCGCGGGCGCAGCAGCAACCAGTCCCCGCACGAGTCGACCCGGCAGTCCTCGGGCACCGGCAGCAGGCGGGGTCGTGTGTCCGCGGGGTCGACGCCCGGCGACCAGAACCACCCCTCGGAGGTGTGGAAATCGGGGGCCCGGCTGGCGGTCAGGCGGCCCGAGGTCAGGTCGTAGGAGGCGCCCACGGCCACGTCCGCCGTCCGGCCGGAGAAGATCACCGGGGCCTGCCGCGGGTCGGTCCCGCGGCGCCACAGGCGGACCAGACGCGCGTACCCCGAATCGGTCGCGTCCGAGCCGTCCGGCTCCAGCGGTGCGGACAGCAGCAGGGTGTCCCGGTCCACCCAGGACACGGAGCACTTGGACTCCGCGAGTCGGAACCCGCCCTCGGATCCGGGCACGAACCGACGTGCGGCCAGGTCGAACTCGCGGACCTCCACGGCGTCGGCGCCTCCCCGCGACAACCGGATGAGCGCCCGGTCATCACCGGGGCGCCGGACCACCGTTCCCGAGTAGACCCAGTTCACCTCCTCCTCGGCGGTCAGGGCGTCCACGTCCACGAGGGTCTCCCAGGCGGGGTGGTCCACCCCCGGTGCGCCGTCCGAGAGCACGGCCCACGGCACCCGGCGCCACATGCCGCGGGGGTGCTCGGCGTCGCGCCAGAGCGTGTAGGCGAAGCGGCCGCGCAGGACGGGCCAGGCGATCCGGTCGGAGGCGTCCAGGATCTCCAGGGCGCGGGCGTGTGCGTTCTCGGCGGCCCGCCCGGAGGCCAGGTCCGCCACGGTCCGGTCGCTGCGCTCGACGACCCACTCGAGGGCCTCGGTGGAGTCGACGTCTTCGAGGTGGATGAACGGGTCGCTCGGGGGTGCGGTCATGCAGTCGATGATGCCGTGATCACGTGGGCCGACCGGAATCGCCACAAGGTTTCCTCAGGCTCTTGTTACGAGACCGTGTCATCAGTAGCATCTGCCGTACGCGCGGGTCGACTGACCCGGCCATTCCCGACAGCGGGAGTGCATTCGATAAACGGAGACAAACATATGGGTTCTCTCACCGACATCCTCAGCAGCGGTTCCGGCGAGTCCGGCTCGCTCAGCGGCACCGGCACGATCACCGACACGATCGCCGAGACCATCGGCGACATCGTCGCCACGGCCCTCAAGTCGGTCCTGGGCAACCTGTCCTGACCGCGCCCCACGCGGGTACCGTCGCCGCCCCTCCCCCCGGGAGGAGGCGGCGACGGTCATTTCGGGTGCAGTTCCGCCCGGCTCCGGCTCGTCGGGGCCCCCGGGAGCGCTACCCTGTGTGTCGTGGCTGACACTCATTACGACCTCATCGTCCTCGGCGCGGGCCCCGGTGGCTACGTCGCCGCCATCCGCGCCTCGCAGCTCGGCCTCACAGTGGCCGTGATCGAGGAGAAGTACTGGGGCGGGGTGTGCCTGAACGTCGGGTGTATCCCCTCGAAGGCGCTGCTGCGCAACGCCGAGTTGGCCAACACGGTGCTGCGGGACGCCAAGACGTTCGGCATCTCCGGCGACGTCTCCTTCGACTACGGGGTCGCCCACGACCGCAGCCGCAAGGTCTCGGACAATATCGTCAAGGGTGTCCACTTCCTCATGAAGAAGAACAAGATCACCGAGATCGACGGCTTCGGGAAGTTCACCGACGACAAGACGATCGATGTGGACGGCACCTCGTACACGTTCGACAACTGCATCATCGCCACCGGTTCCGTGGTCAAGACGCTGCCCGGGATCGAGTTGAGCGAGAACGTGGTGGACTACGAGGATCAGATCCTCTCCCGCGAGCTACCGGACTCGGTCGTGATCGTCGGCGCCGGCGCCATCGGTATGGAGTTCGCGTACGTCATGGCCAACTACGGCGTCGAGGTGACGATCGTCGAGTTCATGGACCGTCTCCTGCCGAACGAGGACGAGGAGGTCTCCAAGGAGATCGCCAAGCACTACAAGAAACTCGGCGTGGAGGTCCTCACCGGCCACAAGACCACCAAGGTCACCGACAACGGCGACTCGGTGGAGGTCGAGGTCGAGAAGAACGGCGACGAGGGCAACGCGCAGAAGCTGACCGTGGACAAGGTGCTCATGGCCGTGGGGTTCGCGCCGCGGGTCGAGGGCTACGGCCTGGACAAGACCGGCGTCGAGCTCACCGACCGTGGCGCGATCGACATCGACGACCACATGCGGACCAACGTCAAGGGCATCTACGCCCTCGGCGACGTCACCGCCAAGCTGCAGCTGGCCCACGTGGCTGAGGCACAGGGCGTGGTGGCCGCAGAGACCATGGCCGGCGCCGAGACCCAGACGCTGGGCGACTACCGCATGATGCCGCGCGCCACCTTCTGCCAGCCGCAGGTGGCCTCCTTCGGGCTGACCGAGGCCCAGGCCCGCGAGGAGGGATACGACGTCAAGGTGGGAAAGTTCCCGTTCTCGGCCAACGGCAAGGCCCACGGGCTCGGCCACGCGGTGGGATTCGTCAAGATCGTGGCGGACGGCACGCACGGCGAACTGCTCGGTGGACACCTCATCGGCCCCGACGTCTCCGAGCTGCTGCCCGAGCTGACCCTGGCCCAGATGTGGGACCTCACCGCCGAGGACGTGGCCCGCAACGTGCACACGCACCCGACGCTGTCGGAGGCCATGAAGGAGGCCGTCGAGGGCGTCGGCGGCCACATGATCAACCTCTAGCGGCCCCGGCCCCGGCCCGGACCCGGGCAACGAGAAGAGCGTTCCGACCACCTCGGCAGAGGTGGTCGGAACGCTCTCGTCGTCGGTGGTCCGCCGGCTACTCGGCGTCGACGAGCTTGGTCATCTGCGCGTTGTAGATCGCGTCCAGCGCGCCGGCCGCGGTCGGCAGGACCGGATCGGCCGCCGGATCGTCACCACGGGCCGCGTACTCCACGCTCACGGTGGTGTCGCGGGCGAAGCCGTGGATCGCGACGGCGCGGCTCAGCGAGCGACCGCCGTCGGGGCGGGTGGTGATGAAGTCACTGGTCACGCGGAAGCCCTCGGCACCCTCGACCGCCGGGGCGTCCGACACGGTCATGACCAGCTCGACGTTGGGGTTGGTGGCGCTGCGCGAGGAGGTGCAGGCCTCGTACAGGGAGCGGTCCATGAACTCCTCGAGTTCCTGTCCCACCATGCCGATCCCGAAGCGGTGTTCGGTCTCGTCCTCCTCGGACTGCTTGTAGCGCACCGCGGCGGTCACGCCGTCGGAGGTGGCGAAGTTGGAGACCGTCTCCAGGCGCGAGACCTTGTCGCACGCCGGGTCCTCCATGAGCTTCTTGCCCTGGTCGGCGACGAGCTTGTCGACGGCCTCGCGCAGGAGATCGGGCTCGATCACCTGCACCACACCGCCGCCGGGCGCCTCGCCCTCGGCCAGGATCAACTGGTCGAGTGGTGCCTCGGGCGCGGACTCGTCTACGGCCTCGGAGGTCTCGGTCTCGCTCGTGGAGTCGACGCTCGCGGAGCCCTCGGAGTCGTCGGAGTCCGACGAGCAGGCCGTGAGTGCGGCCGCGGTGACCAGTGCGAGGCCGGCGATCGCTACTCGGCGGGGATTGCGGGTGCGGAGTCGCATCTCTCTCCTTCTAGTCCGGGGTCTCGGTCCATAGTGCCACCGGCCACCCGGCAACAGTGCATTCCGCCCCGCGAGGCGGCAGGTGGGTCCGACGGGGGGAGGTGAGGGCCTCCGTACGGAGGAGAGGTGTCTACCCTTGGTGGGTCACCGGACGAGCCCGATCGGCCCACCGACCCGGAAGCAGGATTCGACATGGACCATGACGGCGTGGATGCCGTGCTCTTCGACCTGGACGGGGTCATCACCCCGACCGCCGAGAAGCACATGCAGGCGTGGAACCGAATGTTCTCCGCCTACTTCGCCGAGCGCGGGATCGACCCGTACTCGGACGAGGACTACTTCCGCTACATCGACGGCAAGCCCCGGGTGGAGGGCATCGCCTCGATGCTCGCCGCGCGCGGCATCACCCTGGGACAGGGCGACGACGACGACGCGGCCGCCGCGGACACGATCACCGGTCTGGGTCTGCGCAAGAACATCATCTTCCGTGAGCTGCTCGACGAGGGGATCGAGGCCTACCCGGGGTCGGTCGCCTACCTCGACGCCCTCGACGCCGCCGGGATCGCCTCCTGCGTGGTCTCCAGCTCCAAGAACGCACTCCCGGTGCTCGAGGCGGCGGGACTGCGGGACCGCTTCGAGATCGTCGTGGACGGACTCGTGGCGCAGGCCGAGGGCATCCCCGGCAAACCCCGGCCCGACACCTACCTGCGCGGCGCCGAACTGCTGGGCGTGCCCGCCGAGCGCTGCGTGGTGATCGAGGACGCCGTCTCGGGCGTGCAGGCCGGCGCCGCCGGCGGGTTCGCACACGTCGTCGGCGTGGACCGCGGTGCCGGGCGCGAGGTCCTGCTCCGGGAGGGGGCCGACGTCGTCGTCGTCGACCTGGCCGAGTTGATCCCCGGACTGACGGGGGCCCACTCATGACCCCCGTGCCCCCCGGGCGGGGTCCGGTCCACGACACGATCGGCCAGTCGGTCCCCGGCAACATCCGCACGACGTACGGCGTGAACCTGCGCAGCCACCTCGAGGTGCCGGAGATCAACCGCCACACGCACCCCGCGGACCCGTGGCGTTGGGTGGAGACCAGCCCCAAGGCCTCGCCGATGGGTGTCTCGGAGACGCAGTTCGCCGTGGGCAACGGCTACCTGGGCATGCGCGGCAACCTCGAGGAGGGGCGCGACTCCAAGACCCACGGCACGTACGTCAACGGGTTCCACGAGACGTGGCACATCCTGCACGCCGAGGACGCGTTCGGCCTCGCACGCGAGGGCCAGACGATGGTGAACGCTCCCGACGCCAAGACGATCCGCATCTACGTGGACGACGAGCCGCTCCGGGTGACCGAGGCCGACCTCGAGCACTACGAACGCAGCATCGACTTCCGCGACGGCATCCTGCGCCGCGAGCTGGTCTGGCGCACTCCGGCCGGCAAGAAGGTGATCATCCGGACCACCCGCATGGTGTCGATGGTGGAGAAGCACCTCGCGGTGATGACCTACGAGATCGAACTGCCCGAGGAGACCGCGCCGGTGGTGATCTCCTCGCAGGTGCTCAACCGGCAGGACGGCGAGGACGAGTACCACTCCGCCGAGGCCGTGCCCGAGGGCTTCGACCCGCGACGGTCGGAGGGGCTCGACCACCGGGTGCTCGAACCGGTGGTCTGCGAAGGTCAGCGCGGCTACCAGGTGCACGGCTACCGCTGCGCCAACTCGGGGATGTCGATCGCCGTGGCCGTGGACCACGAGGTCGAGACCGAGGACGAGGTCGACATGAGCGTGGAGAGCGACGACGACGCCTCCAAGGTCGTCTACCACGCCCACGCCACCCCCGGCCGCGTCCTCAAGCTGACCAAGTTGGCGGCGTACCACACCTCCGAGAAGGTTCCGGCCAACGAGCTCGCCGAACGGTGCGCGCGCACCCTCTCCCGCGCGCGCGATCGTGGCGTCGAGGAACTCCAGCGCACCCAGAGCGACTGGTACGACCACTTCTGGCACCGCGGGGACGTGGAGGTGGACGGCCCGCCCGAGACCCAGCAGGCCATCCGCTTCAACCTCTTCCAGCTGGCCCAGTCCTCCGCCCGCGCCGAGACCTGCGGGATTCCGGCGAAGGGCGTCACCGGCAGCGGCTACTCCGGGCATTACTTCTGGGACACCGAGACCTACGTCCTGCCGTTCCTGACCTACACCATGCCGCGGTTCGCCCGAAACGCTCTGCGGTTCCGCTACTCGATGCTCGACAAGGCCCGGGAGCGCGCGCGATACCTCTCGGTCGAGGGCGCGCTCTACCCGTGGCGCACGATCAACGGTGAGGAGGCCTCCGCCTACTACGAGGCCGGCACCGCGCAGTACCACATCAACGCCGACATCGCGCACGCCATGGTCAAGTACCTGTGGGCCACCGGGGACCAGGAGTTCATGATCCGCGAGGGCGTGGACGTGCTGGTCGAGACCGCGCGGATGTGGGTCTCGCTCGGGTTCTTCGCCGACGACGGCTGTTTCCACATCCACGGCGTCACCGGCCCCGACGAGTACACGACCGTGGTGGACAACAACTTGTTCACCAACGCCATGGCGAGGTTCAACCTGGTGGCCGCGACCATCGCGTGCAAGCGGATCGCCGAGCTGGGTGACGGCCGGTGGGCGGGCATCTGTCGGCGCCTGAAGATCGACGCCAGCGAGATCGCGGAATGGCGGCGCGCGGCCGAGAACATGGTGATCGCATACGACGAGGCGCTTGGTGTGCACCCCCAGGATGAGGACTTCCTGGCAAAGGAGGTCTGGGACCAGGACCTGGAGCACCCGCGCCGCCCGCTGCTGCTGCACTTCCACCCGCTGGTGATCTACCGGCACCAGGTGCTCAAGCAGGCCGACGTGGTGCTGGCCATGTTCCTGCGCGGCGACGAGTTCACCGAGGAACAGAAACGGGCCAACTTCGAGTACTACGACCCGCTCACCACCGGCGACTCCACGCTGTCGGCGGTCGTGCAGTCGATCATCGCCGCCGAGATCGGGTACTGCGACGAGGCGTTCGAACACTTCTCCAAGGCGCTGGTGGTGGACCTGGCCGACGTGCACGGCAACGCCGCGGACGGGGTCCACGTGGCGTCCGCGGGCGGCGTCTGGTCGGCGCTGGTGAGCGGGTTCGGCGGGATGCGCGACTACCGGGGCGAGATCTCGTTCGACCCCCGCGTCCCTGCCGAGTGGGGTGCGCTGACGTTCCGGCTGACCGTGCGTGGCACCCATGTGCGCGTGCGGTGCACCCACACGGAGATCACGATCGTCAACCTCAACGGCGCGGACTTCGAGTGCTCCGTGCAGGGGCAGCCGGTGCTGGTACCCGCCGGGGAGACGGTGAGCCTGGAGCTGGACGAGCGGGCCCGTGCCTGCCTGACCCGCGCCGAGCGCGCTGCCGTGGAGCTCTGAGTGGAGGTCTGAGGCGGTACCCGGGCCGGGGCGCCCCGGCCGCCTCGCCTCGCCTCGTCCGCCCGCCACCGACGTGCGCGGCCTCTTCGTCCTGCGCGCCCGGAACGCTCGCACGCTGGGCGGTTGCGCTGCCGGAGTGGACCACAGGGGGCGCGCACGTCGGCCCGCCGCCGGGAGATCGAGGGCGGGGCGTCGAGGGTCAGGCGGCGACGCCGGCGATTCGGTGTGCATACGCCGTCCGGACCTGCCGCAGTATGTCGTCCCGATGGAGACGGAGAATCTTGTGGTCCACGACGATCACGATCCAGCCGGCGGCCTGGAGGCGGTTCCTGCGGTACCGGTCCTTCGATCGCTGTTCGGGATTCTCGTGGTGCGCGCCGTCGTACTCGACCGCGATCTTGTGAATGGGATCGGCGAGATCGAGACGGTAGCCACCCACGTCGACCTGCGGGATGAACCCCGTGAAACCGGCGTCTCGGAGGAACAGCCTCGTCTCGGTCTCCATGGGGGACTCACTGCGACGGTCGGCGTCCGCGAGCACCCGTCGTACTCGTGCGATTCCCCAGCCGCCGACCTGACCGTCGACCACCTCGCGTAGTTCGCGTTCCGAGAACCCGTGCCGGTAGAAATGCTCCACCGCGAGGACTCCACCGAGGTGGTCGGCGAACCGGGCCAGGTCGAAGGCAGTCCAGCGCCGAGTGGTGACGGCGACGCCGCGCTTCTGCTCCACGGCCGTCGCGGGCAATCGATATCGCCGAATCCGCAGGCCCGCACGCTTTCTCCCGCTGGGTCCGACGCACAATTCCGGGATGGCGTCGCCCGGGGCGGCGATCCCGTGGAGTACCGCCGCCGACCATCCGGTGAGGACGCCGTTCGGGTACAGCCTCGAGTAGGCCACTGACAGGGTCTCGAAGCTGAGCGGACAACCGGCCGGCAGCCAGAGCTCGTCCGCGATCTTGACGAACTCGCGCTCTCGTCGGCGACGGGGGAGGGCGGCCAGCTCCGTGCTGAGTCGGGCGGACGAGAGGACGGGGTGCCGCGGGCCCGGGTGGTGGCGATTCATGCCGTGGATCATGCACGCCACAGGTGAGAGGGGCCGTCCCTCCCGCGCAGATTCCGACTGCCTTGTGGAGGGAGCGGACGGCTGTGGACAACGGAACCCCCGAAGTACATGGTCGGCTGGTGATTCGATGAGGGACATCAGGTGCGCGGCCCGAATGGACCACAGCGGGCGCGCATGTCGCGGACGGGCGGGCAGAGAGGGCGCGAAGGCCGAAGGCGACGCGTAACCCGGGGGGAGGATTCAGCGGGGCCGGGTGGGACCGGCCGGGTCGGATCGGGCGGGCGGGCCGGGCGGACCGGGCGGACCGGGTCGGGTCGGGCCGGAATGGGCAGGGTGGCGCCGGGCCGGAATGGGCGGGGTGGCGCCGGGGGCTCAGCGGGGGCGGTCGGGTTGGATCCGCAGGGCGCGCAGGGAGGTGGCCAGACCGTCGTACTGGGCCACCAACTGCACGAGGCCCACGAGCTCCGACTCGTCCAGGTGGGCTGCCAACGCGGCCCACGTGTCGTCGGCGATGTCCTTGGTCCGCACCAGCTCGTCGACGGCGGTCAACACCGCGCGCAGCCGATCCGTCCAGTCGGCGGCGGCGGGGTCGGCGAGGGTCCGGGCGATCTCGTCGTCGTCCAGTCCCACCCGGGCGCCGATCCGCTCGTGGTGCGCCCGCTCGTACACGCTGCCCCGCAGGTGGGCCACGCGCAGGATCACCAGCTCCGTGGTCCGGCGGTCGAGGACGCCGAACGGCATCATCATCCCGGAGTAGGCCAGCCACGCCGGGAACAGTCGGCGGGCGTGGCCGAGGGTGGCGAACAGGTGGACGTCGCGGCTGCCGGTGACGCGGGCGCCGAGGCGGTTGACGGCCCACCCCACCGGTCCGAGCTCACGGAACCCGCCGGGACGGATGCGGGGCCGGGCAGGCTCCCGGGGATCGCTGTCATTGCTGCGCGGCTGGCTCATGGCCGTCAGGGTAGGACAGGGGAGCCGGCCGGGGCACCGGGATCGTCGAGCAGGTAGGGCGAGAGCGCCGACCGGTGGGCGTCCACCTTGAGTTCCCGGTTCAGCGGCGGGAAGGCGCGCTGGGGACAGGCCGGACGCTCGCACATACGGCAACCGGCCCCGATCTTGGTGGCGGCGTCGGAGTCGGCGAGGTCCAGCCCCTGCGCGTACACGGTGCGGTGGGCGTGGCGGGCCTCGCAGCCCAGTCCGATCGCGAAGGTCTTGCGGGGTTGCCCGAACCTCATGGGCCGCGTGGTGACGGTCCGCGAGACCCACAGGTGCAGGCGGCCGTCGGGCATTTCCGCGACCTGACGCATGATCTTCCCGGGGAAGGAGAACGTCTCGTAGACGTTCCACAGCGGGCAGGTCCCGCCCGAGGTGGTGAAGTGGACACCGGACGCCGACTGCCGCTTGGACATGTTCCCCGCGCGGTCCACGCGCACGAAACTGAAGGGCACCCCGGAGGCGCCCGGTCGCTGCAGCGTGGACAGGCGGTGGCACACGGTCTCGTAGCCGGTCGCGTAGAACGTCATCAGCCGCTCGATGTCGTATCGGAAGTCCTCGGCGGTGTCGAGGAAGCGCTGATAGGGCATCAGCACGGCGGCGGCGAAGTAGTTGGCCAGCCCGCGCTGGGCCAGGGCGCTGGCGGCGGGGGAGCTGAAGGCGCCGTCGTCGACGAGCTGGTCGAGCAGCTCGCGGTGCTCGAGGAAGGCCAGTTCCGAGGCCACCCGGAAGGCCTGCTGGCCGCCGGTCAGGTGCGCCGACAGATCCAGCCGACGGTCCTGTGCGGAGAAGCGGTGCCACAGACCGTCGGGCAGGTCCACCCGGCGGACCACGCGGACGCCGTGGACCTCGGCGAGCCGGTTCTCGAGCTCGGCCCGGACGTCGCCGCGGTTCATGCGGATGCGGGTGGTCAGCTCCTCGGCCGCGGTGTCCAGCGAGTCGATGTAGTTCTGGCGCTGATAGAAGTAGTCGCGCACCTCCTCGTGCGGCATGGCCAACGCGGAGTGGTCCACCTCGTCGGACAGCGCGTTTCGGCCCTCGGTGAGCGCCGCGAGCAGATCCGCGGAGTTGCGGTAGCGCTGGTTCAACACCGCGAACGCCCGGGACATCGCGGGGTGGGCACGGACCAGGTCGATCACGTCCCCCGCGGGGATCCCGGCGGAGACCTGGGGATCGGACAGGGCCTCGGTGAGCTCCGCGATGAGACGGGTGTCGGCGTCGGAGGCGAAGAAGGTCGAGTCGACCCCGTACTCCTCCGACAGGCGCGTCAGGACGCGGGAGGTGACCGGGCGGGCGTCCTTCTCCAGCTGGTTGAGATAGCTGGACGAGAGCCCCAGCGTTTCGGCGAAGGCGGCCTGGGTGAGTCCGTGCTCCTCGCGGAGGCGACGTAGGCGAGCGCCCATATGGGTGGCGGTCATGAATGGCTCCGGGTGGTCGGTGGCGTGCCGCACATTCTTCGCAAACTTTGCAAGCAAAGCAAGGAAACTCGCGATATTCGCAGAACTCCCAGGTAGACGAGGTGCAACAGGTGTGGCATCCTTGGCGAGTACAGGACGCCGTGCTCGCAATTGTGCGAAGCCGGGTCCGCCCCCGAGACAGAAAAGAGTCGCGATGTCGAACGTCGGCAAGGCACGTACCGCTGCAGAGATCCAGCAGGACTGGGACACCAACCCCCGCTGGAAGGGCATCACCCGCAACTACACCGCCGAGCAGGTCGCGGAGCTGCAGGGCACCGTCGTCGAGGAGCACACCCTCGCCCGTCGTGGCGCGGAGATCCTCTGGGACAAGGTCAACAACAAGGACTTCGTCAACTCCCTCGGTGCCCTGACCGGCAACCAGGCCGTGCAGCAGATCCGCGCCGGCCTCGAGGCCGTGTACCTCTCCGGCTGGCAGGTCGCCGGCGACGCCAACCTCTCGGGCCACACCTACCCGGACCAGTCGCTGTACCCGGCCAACTCGGTCCCGACCGTCGTGCGCCGCATCAACAACGCGCTGCTGCGCGCCGACGAGATCGCCCGCATCGAGGGCGACACCTCGGTGGAGAACTGGCTCGCCCCGATCGTCGCGGACGCCGAGGCCGGTTTCGGTGGCGCCCTCAACGCGTACGAGCTGCAGAAGGCCATGATCGCCGCCGGCGCCGCCGGTGTGCACTGGGAGGACCAGCTGGCCTCGGAGAAGAAGTGCGGCCACCTCGGTGGCAAGGTGCTGATCCCCACCAACCAGCACATCCGCACCCTGACCTCGGCCCGTCTCGCCTCGGACGTCGCCAACGTGCCGTCCGTCATCATCGCGCGCACCGACGCCGAGGCCGCCACGCTCATCACCTCCGATGTGGACGAGCGTGACCGCCCGTTCATCACCGGCGAGCGCACCGCCGAGGGCTTCTACAACGTCAAGAACGGCATCGAGCCGTGCATCGAGCGCGCGAAGGCCTACGCCCCGTTCGCCGACATGATCTGGATGGAGACCGGCACGCCGGATCTCGAGTACGCCAAGAAGTTCGCCGAGTCCGTCAAGGCCGAGTACCCGGACCAGCTCCTGGCCTACAACTGCTCGCCCTCCTTCAACTGGAAGGCGAACCTGGACGACGAGACCATCGCCAAGTTCCAGAAGGAGCTCGGCGCGATGGGCTTCAAGTTCCAGTTCATCACCCTGGCCGGCTTCCACTCGCTCAACTACGGCATGTTCGACCTGGCCTACGGCTACGCCCGCAACCAGATGTCGGCGTTCGTCGAGCTGCAGCAGCGCGAGTTCAAGGCCGCCGAGGAGCGTGGCTTCACCGCCGTCAAGCACCAGCGCGAGGTCGGCGCCGGTTACTTCGACCGCATCGCCACCACGGTCGACCCCAACACGTCCACCGCGGCGCTGAAGGGCTCGACCGAAGAGGGGCAGTTCCACTGAACCGCTGATCGACCGGGTAGAAGGTCGAGCAGTACGACGTGAACACACCGGGGGCCGCGGCCGTCTCCTCGAGGCGGCCCCGGCCCCCGCGCGTGTCCCACGCACACCCCGGGCCCGGAGCCCGGGCCGGTCCCCCGGTTCGAAGAAGGACGTGTCGACGATGCCCCCCACCCGCGAGGTAACGCCGGATCCGGGGGCGATCACCCGAGTGGGTGTCGTCGGCGCCGGTCAGATGGGGGCCGGGATCGCCGAGGTCTGCGCCCGCGCCCACGTGGACGTGTTGGTGTGGGAGTCCTGCCGGGAGCTCACCGCCGCGGGTCGGTCCCGCATCCTCACCTCGCTGGACCGGGGCGTCTCCTCCGGGAAGATCACCCGGCGCGAACGCGAGCAGGCCGCGCTGCGCCTGCGGTTCACCACCGACCTCGGTGACTTCGCCGACCGGCAGCTCGTGATCGAGGCGATCGTCGAGGACGAGGCGGCCAAGACAGCCGTGTTCCGGGAGCTCGACGAGGTGGTCACCGATCCGGAGGCCGTGCTGGCCTCCAACACCTCCTCCATCCCGATCATGAAGCTCGGCACGTGCACCGCGCTGCCCCGGCGCGTGATCGGCATGCACTTCTTCAACCCCGTCCCCGTGCTCCCGCTGGTCGAGCTGGTGAGCACCCTCGAGACGGGGGAGGCCGTCCGCGAGCGGGCGCAGCGGTTCGCCGAGCAGGTCCTGGGCAAACAGGTGGTGCACTCCGCCGATCGTTCGGGGGCGGTGGTCAACGCACTGCTCGTGCCCTACCTGCTTTCGGCCGTGCGGATGGCGGAGTCCGGCTTCGCCACACCGGAGGACATCGACAAGGCCATGGTGCTGGGCTGCGCCCACCCGATGGGGCCGCTGTCGCTGGCGGACCTCGTGGGCCTGGACACGATCAAGGCGATCGCCGACTCGATGTACACCGAGTTCCGGGAGCCGCTCTACGCTCCGCCGCCGTTGCTGCTGCGGATGGTCGAGGCCGGGAGGCTGGGCAAGAAGAGCGGCCACGGCTTCTACCGCTACGACGTCCCCCGCGCGACGACCCGTCCCGCGCGCTGATCGACGTGGACACGCAGGATCCCGTGTCCCGCCGCGAGCCGGGGCCGGCCCGACCCGAGCGTTCGCACCTCGCGCGCAGCCGCGCGTCCAGCGTGCTGGGGTATCCGCGGATCGGCCCGCGCCGCGAGCTCAAGCGCGCGCTCGAGCGGTACTGGCACGGGGACGGCACCCGGGCCGAACTGCTGGCCGTGGGCCGCCGGATCCGGGAGTCGACCTGGGACGATCTGCGCGCCAGGGGCATCACGCAGATCCCGGGCAACACCTTCTCCTTCTATGACCACATCCTCGACGACGCCGTGCTGATGGGCGCGGTCCCGCACCGCTTCGGCGACCTGGTCGGCGACCTGTCCCCGGTGGACACCCAGTTCGCGTTGGCCCGGGGTCGCGCGGACCTGGCGCCGCTGGAGCTGGTCGCGTTGCAGGGGACCCCGTACCACTACCGTCAGCCGGAGTTCGAGGACTCCTCGGTGCTCGGCCTGCGCCCCCGGGAGTTGCTGGCGGAGGTCGCCCGCGCCCACGAGTTGGGGATCGATATCCGGCCCGTGGTCACCGGCCCGCTGTCGTTGCTCCTGCTGAGCAAGCCCGCCCCGACCGCCGGCCCCGGCTTCCGGCCGATCTCACTGCTCGACCGGCTGCTCGAGCAGTACGAGGCGCTGCTGGGCTCGCTGGCTGAGGCGGGCGTGACCTGCGTGCAGTTCGACGAGCCGTGTATGACCATGGAACGTACGTCGTTCGAGATCGGTCGGCTGCGCCACGCCTACGATCGGCTCTCGGCGGTCGGCACCCGTCCACGGATCCTGGTGACGGGGCAGTACGGAGACCTGGGCGGGGCACTGCCGGCCCTCGCGGCCACGGGCATCGAGGCGATCGGGCTGGATCTGGTGCACGGGTACCGGCCCGCCGCCGAGCTCGCGGCCGTGCCCGGGTTGGCCGGCAAGCGGCTCTACGCCGGGGTGGTGGACGGACTGAACGTCTGGCGCACGGACAAGTTCGCGGTGCTGGACTACCTCCGGGAACTCAAGACCACGTTCGGTGACCTGGTGGTGTCGACGTCCTGCACGTTGCTCCACGTCCCCTACGACGTCGCGGCCGAGCCGGGACTGCCGGCGGAGCTCGAGGACTCGCTGGCGTTCGCGGAGCAGAAGGTCGCGGAGGTGGTGTCGCTGGCCGAGGCGCTGGTCGACGGCCCCACGCCGCGCTGGCGACCGTTGCCGGTCCTTCCCAGTGCGCGCCGGGAGGACGTCCGCGCGAGGACCGCGCGGGTGGACGACGACGACGAGGTCCGCCTCCCCTATGCGCAGCGGGCCCCCCTGCAGGCGGAGCGGCTGGGTCTGCCGGTCCTTCCCACGGCGACCCTCGGCTCGTTCCCCCAGACGGTGCAGATCCGGCGGGCACGCCGGGACCTGGCGGACGGCCGGATCGACTACGAACGCTACTGCGAGTACCTGCGGCAGGAGATCGCCTCGCTGATCCGGCTGCAGGAGGACATCGGACTGGACGTGCTGGTGCACGGTGAGGTCGAGCGCAACGACATGGTGCAGTACTTCGCGGAACTGCTCGACGGGTTCGCGGCGACCCGGCACGGCTGGGTGCAGTCCTACGGGTCCCGGTGCGTGCGCCCCCCGATCCTCTACGGCGACGTGGCCCGGCCCGCACCGATGACGGTGGAGTGGACGGGATACGCGCAGACACTGACCGAGCGGCCGGTCAAGGGGATGGTGACGGGGCCGGTGACGATGCTCGCGCGGTCGTTCTGCCGGACCGACCTCGCGCTGCCCGAGGTGGCCACCCAGCTGGCCCTGGTGATCCGGGACGAGGTGGCGGACCTGGAGCGCGCGGGGGTCGCGATCGTGCAGATCGACGAGCCTGCCATCCGTGAGCTGCTGCCCCGTCGCGGTGCGGACCGGCGCGCCTACCTCGAGTGGTCGGTCGCCACGTTCCGCCTGGCCTCGGCGGGGGCCCGGCCGGACACCCAGATCCACACCCACCTGGGCTACTCCTCGCTGCGGGAGATGAAGGAGGCGATCGAGCGGCTCGACGCGGACGTGACCGCGATCGTCGCGACCCGGTCCATCGAGTGGGTCCTGGACGCCCTCACCGACCACACCCTCACCCGACAGGTGGCACCGGGCGTGTACGAGTCTCGATCCGGCTTCGTCCCGGACATCGACCTGCTCCACGAGAGGCTGCTCAAGGGGGTCGCGGCGGTGGGGGTCGACCGGCTCTGGGCCGTGCCGGACGGTGGGCTCAAGACCCGATACACGTGGCAGTTGGAGCCGAGCCTGCGCAACCTGGTCACCGCGGCGCGACGAATCCGCCGGGCGGTTGCCCGCGAGAGGTGAGGTTCCAATAGGATCAGGGCAAGGACATCCCGGACCGTGGGCCCGGGATCGGTAGTAGACGGAAGAGGACTTTCATCATGGCCGGTCAGACCCTCGAGCACACTGGTGCCGCCATCGTCGAGGAGTACTACCCGGAGTACGCGAGCGACGCGGCGCCGATCTACCCCCTGTACGCCACCGAGATCTACGCGGGCTCGGCCATCATGCTGCTGTCCATGAGCATGCTGGGCCTGCCCATCACGGCCCTCGGCTACTACATGGACGACATGGGCGTCTCCCTCGGCCTGGTCGTGGCGGCGGTCGTGGCCACCACCGTCGTCTTTGTCCTGGGTCTCGCGGTGTGCATGGTCGGTTTCCGTAAGTACGGTCGCGAGGACGCACACTGACACTCGACCCGATCACGGCGGTGGGCGGCCCCGCGTTCCGGGCGGGGGACCCCGAGACCGACGCGGAGCGCAGGTCCGCCCTGCGCCGCATGAAGCTGGTCGCGACCGGATTCCTGGTCGTCGCCGGCATCGTCTTCCTGTTCGCCGAGTACTCGCTGGCCAACGGGGCCGGAGCATGGGCGGGGTACGTCCGGGCCGCGTCCGAGGCCGGGATGATCGGCGGGCTGGCCGACTGGTTCGCCGTCACCGCCCTCTTCCGTCACCCGCTCGGGATCCCGATCCCGCACACCGCCCTCATCCGTAAGAAGAAGGACCAGCTGGGGACCTCGCTGGGCGGTTTCGTCGGCGAGAACTTCCTCGATCCCGCGATGGTGAGCGAGAAGGTCCGCAGCGCCCGGATCCCCGAGCGGGCCGGGGAGTGGTTGGCCGAGGACGAGCACCGTGAGATGGCCTCGGACCAGGCCGCCAAGGCCATCCGGTCGGTGCTGGCGGTACTGCGCGACGAGGACGCCGTCGCGATCATCGAACGCACCATCGTCGCGCGGATCGCCGAGCCGCAGTGGGGACCGCCGGCCGGCCGTATCCTCGCCGAACTGCTGGACGAGGGGCGTCACCTGCCCCTGCTCGACCTCATGGCCGACCGCACCCACGAGTGGGTCGAGGCGAACCCGGAGACCATCGACCGCTGGGTCCGCGAGAAGGCCCCCACGTGGGCCCCGCAGTTCGTCAACGAGCTGCTGTCGGAGCGTGCCTACCGGGAACTGCGGGAGTGGACCTGGCAGATCAAGGTGGACAAGCAGCACGCGGTGCGCCTGGCGCTCATCGGGTTCGCCGAGGACTTCGCACGGGACCTCCAGCAGGACCCGTCGACCATGGCCAAGCTGGAGACGTTCAAGCACGAGGTCATGAACCGCGACGAGGTCCGCCGGGCCGCCGGGTCGGCGTGGACGGCCGCCAAGCGGATGATCGTCGAGGCGACGGAGGACTCGTCGTCGACACTCCGCCTCAAGATCGACGACCTGCTGGAGCGTCTGTCCGAGATGCTGACCGGCGACGAGAAGGTCCGCGCCAGGCTCGACGACTACATGACCCGCACCGCCGCGTACGTGGCCGAGAACTACGCGGGGGAGGTCACCTCGATCATCGCGGAGACGGTCGAGCGGTGGGACGCGGACGAGGCCTCGGACAAGATAGAACTGCTCGCGGGCAAGGACCTGCAGTTCATCCGCATCAACGGCACGGTCGTCGGCGCGCTGGTGGGGCTCGTCATCCACCAGTTCACGCTGCTCGTCTTCTGACGCTCACCCGACGCGCTTCGGGCCCTTCCCCGACCTCACCGTCCCGCCGGGCGGCTCCCGGGGGTCTGTGATCCATCACACCGCTTCCGGCCCGCCGTACCGCTTGCTGTAGCTAGCACTCGTTGCTAGCGTTGTCTGTAGACGACGTGAGACGGACGGCGAGAGGAGGTGGACTCCATGGCCGACAGACGTGGCCGTGAGAGCGGTCGTACGACAGAGTCCACCTCCGCGCCTGTGGCCGAACCGACGGGTGAGGTCCGCGCACGCGGGGCCAAGCCGACAGGTGAGGTCCCGCGCCAGAGCGAGGTCACCCATCAGGGCGACCACGACAAGCGTTCGTCCGAGTCGCAGGACATCGGGTCGTTCATCCGCTCCCAGCGGGAGGCGGCCGAGGTGTCCATCCGGCAGCTCGCCGAGCGTGCCGGCGTCTCGAATCCATATCTGAGTCAGATCGAGCGGGGGCTGCGCAAGCCGTCCGCAGAGGTCCTGGGTCAGATCGCACGAGGTCTGAGGTTGTCCGCCGAGGTGCTCTACGCCCGCGCCGGGATCCTCGAACTGAAACAGGGGAGCCCGGTGAGGGATGCGATCCTCACCGCCCCCGACCTCACCGAGCGTCAGAGGGAGGTGCTCGTGGAGATCTACGAGTCGTTTCGATCGAACAACGCGACCGCAGCCGAACAAGTCGTCGACGTGCGATGAGCCCGTCGGACGGCGGCCCTGTAGGGCCACGTGACACCCCACCCAGAACATCTGCATGACAACGAACAAGGAGTCGACATGACCGACAAGAAGCCCGCAGCCAAGAAGTCCCCGGCCAAGGCGGCCGCCAAGGCGCCGTCGAGGCCGCAGTCCGCCAAGAAGGTCTCGAGCTCGGCCAAGACCGCGCCGCGCAAGTCCGTGTCCAAGGACCCGGCCTTCGAGGGCCCGCTCGGACAGGCCCTGTCCGTCGTGCGTACCCCGGTCTACGCCTACGTGGGCGTCAACGACCTCGCAGTGCAGGCGGTGTCCGGTCTGGTCTCCGACCTGCGTCGTCGCGCCGAGGAAGCCGTCACCGACGCCCAGACCAAGGTGAACGAGCGCGTCTCGGACGTGCAGAACCGGGTCACGGAGCGCGTCACCGGCGTGCAGAACCGCGTCACCGAGGTCCCCGACCGCGTGCAGGCGCTGCCGTCCGAGGTCGAGGAGCTCGTCAACCGCTTCCGTCCCGATGAGCTCCGCAAGGTCGCCGACGCCTACGTCGAGGTCGCGGCGGGGATCTACGGTGGACTGGCCGCCCGTGGCGAGGACGTCGTGTCCCGCCTGCGCGAGGAGAACCCGCAGCTCGAGGCCGGGCTGGCCCGTGTCAACGAGCAGGTCGCCCGCGCCGCCGGTGCCGTCGACGAGCAGGTCGAGCTGGGCGAGGACGCCCTCGGCACCGTCGCCCGCCAGACCCGCTCGATCGGTGTGAAGGCCGCGGGACGCGTCTCCAAGTCCGCCCGTCAGGCCGCGGAGGAGGCCGGTGGCGCCGCCGACAAGGCCGCCGACCGGGTCGAGACTGCCGCCGACAAGGCCGCCGACCGCGTCGAGGACACCGCCTACGCCGTGTCGGACGAGGTCCAGAGCGGCGCCGGGAAGGTGGAGGCCCGCACGTCCTCGGCCAAGAAGGCCCCCGCGAAGAAGGCGCCCGCGAAGAAGGCTCCGGCCAAGAAGGCTCCCGCCAAGAGCACGGCGTCCAAGTCGACCCCGGCCGCCAAGTCCTCGTCGTCCTCGACGGGCACGTCCTCGGCTGACAAGTCGTCGTCGACCTCGACCGGCAAGCAGTCGTCGACCACGTCGACCACGTCGTCCTCGTCGTCGTCGAGCAAGCCGTCGTCCTCGACCTCCTCCTCGTCGACCGACAAGCCGGCATCCTCCGGCGACAAGTGAGTCGTCGCGGCTGAGGCCGCTGTGATCCCGCCCCCGGGCCGCTCTGCACGAGCGGCCCGGGGGCGGTTCTCGTCGTGGGCTCCGGCGCCGGCCCGAATCCACGCTGTGAACATCGATGTGAGGTGTGTCGGAGGCGCCGACTACACTGGGGCCCGTGATAGATGCATTGCCAGGTACCTGGGGCCTGATTCAGATGGCGGTTCAGGGAGCTCTCGTTCTGTGGGCACTGGTGGGTCTGGTGTTGGCCGTCCTGCCGCCCGCATCGGCGTACTCGATCGAGGGGAAATGGCCCAAGCCGGCCTGGATCGGCATCTGTGCGGGCGCCGCCCTCTTCTTCGCGATCCGGCCGTTCGGTCTGCTCGGGATCGTCGCGATGGTCGCCGTCGGGGTGTTCTTCGCAGACGTCAGGCCGGCTGTCGGCGGACGACGCAGGTGACCTCCGGGGGGTCCGCGCCGCTGCAGCGCATCGAGGAGCTGGCGGAGACCTCCGGCGCGACCGTCCGCAACATCCGCGTCTACCAGGAGCGCGGGCTGCTGCCGCCGCCCATCCGGCAGGGCCGCACCGCCTTCTACGGCCCAGACCACCGCGACCGGCTCCGTCTGATCCTGCGGTTGCTCGACCGGGGCTACACGTTCGCCACCATCGAGGAGCTGCTCATCGCGCAGCGGCACGGGTTCACGCTCGCGGAGCTGCTCGAGGTCGAGAGTGTGCGGGCCGAACGCAGGCCCGCGGGCGCCCGCCGGCGTCTGACCAGGTCGGAGGCCAAGGCGGTCGCCTCGTTCGACCTGTCCGAGGACCTTCTCGACGTGGGTGAGTCGATCGGCCTGGTCAGCGAACCGGGAGCGGCGGACCACTTCTTCTCCGACGTCTACATGCACGAGCTCTTCCGGCAGTTGATCGTCCTCGGCATCGACGAGGAGGGGGTCGACAAGATCGGCCGCCTGTTCATGGAGGGGCAGAGCACCGCGTCCGAAGCCGTGGACGTGCTGGTGGACATCCTGCGTGAGGCGGGGATGGAGCAGGCCCTCATCGAGAAGCGGATCCGGTCGATCCTGCACCGGGCCGGCGCCGCCGCGCGGCTGATCTTCCTGTCCGCCGCCGAGACCCGGCTCGTCGAGCGCCACGGGTTCTCCCGGGGCTGACCCGAGGCGGGGTGGGGTCCGGCCTCAGGTGAAGACGACGGTGCGGGCGTCGTGCACCAGGACACGGTCCTCGAGGTGCCACCGCAGACCCCGGGCCAAGACCAGCTTCTCCGCGTCGCGACCCTGTCGGACCATGTCCTTCACCGTCGCGGCATGGTCCACCCGGATCACGTCCTGCTCGATGATCGGTCCCTCGTCGAGGTCCGCGGTGACGTAGTGGCAGGTCGCCCCGATGAGCTTGACCCCGCGGACGTGCGCCTGGTGGTAGGGGCGGGCGCCCACGAAGCTGGGCAGGAAGCTGTGGTGGATGTTGATGGCGCGGCCTGTCCACCGGGTGCACAGCTCATCGGGCAGGACCTGCATGAAGCGGGCCAGGACGATCGCCTGCGGGTCGATGTCGTCGACGAGCGAGGCCAGCTCCTCGAAGGCCGGTCCCCGCTCGGCCGGATCCGTCGGGAACGGCACGTGGTGGAAGGGGATGCCGTGCGCCTCGGTCATTCCGCGCAGGGTGTCGTGGTTGCCGATCACCGCGCGGATGCGGGCGGGGTAGTCGCCACTGTCCACCCGGCCCATGAGGTCGTGCAGGCAGTGGCCCTCCTTGGAGACCAGGACGACGACGTCCTTGGGTTCTCCGGAGTCGGCGATGTGCCAGTCCGTCTCCGGGCCCAGCTCGGCGGCCACCCGGGAGAAACGGCGGCGCAGTTCGTCGAGCTCCATGCCGATCGACCCGGCGTCCACGGACTGCCGGGTGAAGAACCAGCCCGAGTTCTCGTCCGCGTGGTAGGCCGCCTCCACGATGGTGCCTCCGAGTTCGGCGAGGAACGTGGCGATGCGGGCGACGATGCCGATGCGGTCGGGGCAACCCAGCGAGAGGACGAAGCGGCGTGACATGAACGGTCATTCTGCCAGCAGGGGGTGGCGGGCAGCCCCGCTAGGCTGGCCGTTATGGACGCCTCCCCGCAGAACGAACCCCGGAACGCCGCCCCGACCACGCCGCCGGACGGGCTGACCCGGGCCCGCGTCGCGGCGATGATCGACCACACCCTGCTCTCCCCGGACGCCTCCCGGGAGGACGTGCAGGCCTGTGTGGACGAGGCCCGGGACCTCGGGGTCAAGGCGGTGTGCGTGAGCCCGGCGATGCTCCCGGTGCGCGCCGAGGGCCTGACGGTGGCCACTGTGGCCGGCTTCCCGTCCGGCAAGCACCACGCGCTGGTCAAGGCCATGGAGGGGCGCCTCGCGGTGGACCAGGGCGCGCGCGAGGTCGACATGGTGATCGACGTGGGCGCGGCCATCGCCGGGTTGGTCGACGAGGTGATGGCGGACGTGCTGACGATGCGTGACGCTGTGCCGCCGCCCGTGGTGATCAAGGTGATCCTCGAGACCGCCGCCATCCACAAGGCGCTGGGTGAGGAGGCGGGGGACGAGCGGATCGAAGCACTGTGTCGCGCGGTCGCCCGAGCCGGCGCTGACTTCGTCAAGACCTCCACCGGCTTCCACCCCGCAGGGGGAGCCAGCGTGCGTGCAATCGCGGCAATGCACCGGGCAGTAGGCGGGCAGCTCGGCATCAAGGCCTCAGGTGGAATCCGCGACGCCGACACCGCCCGCGCCATGATCACCGCCGGCGCGACCCGTCTCGGATTGAGCGGCAGTCGCGCCGTGCTCGGGGGCTTCCCGGAGGCCTGAGCGGGCGGGGCCGGCCCGGCGTCGCCCGGTCAGTCGGTGGTGAGCACCATCTTCCCGGTGGTGCGGCCCGTCTCGCCGCGCCGGTGGGCCTCCGCCGCCTGCTCGAGCGGGAAGACCTCGGCGATGCTGGCCCGCAGCTCGCCCCGCTCCACCAACTCGGTGACGGCGACCAGGTCGTGGCGGGAGGCGTCCACCAGCATGCGGACCGCCCGGACGCCCAGTTCCTCGGCCTCGCGGAAGAAGTCGTCCGACCCCACCGGCAGGATCGACACCACGATCCCGCCGGTCCGCAGGGTGCGCAGGGAACGCGTGGACGTCTCGCCGCCGATGGTGTCCAGCACGGCGTCCACGTCGCGGACCGCCTCGGCGAAGTCCACCTCGCGGTAGTCGATCGGCTCGTCGACGCCGAGTTCCCGCAGGAAGTCATGCTTGCCGGCGCTGGCGGTGCCGATCACGTACGCCCCGCGGGCCTTGGCGATCTGGACGGCGACGTGCCCCACCCCTCCGGCGGCCGCGTGGATCAGCACCCGCTGCCCGGGCTGGATGTCGGCGTACTCCACGAGCGCCTGCCACGCGGTCAGCGACACCAGGGGCAGTGCGGCGGCCTGCACGTGGTCGAGCGAGGCGGGCTTGGGGGCGAACCAGGCCGCGGGCGCGGCCACGTAGTCGGCGTGGGCTCCGTGCCCGAACGGGTAGGACAGCATGCCGAACACCTCGTCGCCGGGGGCGAACCGCGCCACCCCGATGCCGACCGCCTCGACCACCCCGGACAGGTCCCAGCCCAACACGAACGGCGGCTGGCCGAGGAAGCCGCCGTTCTCGCGGTGCTTCCAGTCGGTGGGGTTGACGCTCGCGGCCCTGACGCGCACCAGGATCTCGTTGGTACGCGGCTCGGGGCGCGGGTGGTCGGCGACGACGAGGACGTCCGGCTCGCCGAGGGACTGCTGGGTGACGGCACGCATGGTGGCTTCTGTGGTCATACGCCCCAGGGTGGCAGAATCCGGCGCCCGCCGTCCGGCAGGAGCTAGCGGGTCCGCGGGAGCCGGTGCAGCTCGACGTCGCCGACCACGCCGTCCGCGACGGTGGCGGTCATGTACGTGCAGTGCGGCTGCCGGCGGCGATCGGTCGGGGACCCCGGGTTGAGCAGGCGCAGGCCACGATCTCCTGCACCCCGACCAGGCGCCGTGGTGTCCCACGGGATGTGCGAGTGGCCGAACACCAGGACGTCGGTCTCCGGGTAGGCCGCGGCCATGCGTCTGTCGCGCCCCGCCGACGCCCCGGTCTCGTGCACCACCGCCAGTCGCACGCCGTCGAGCGTCGCACGCGCCACCTCGGGCAGGCGCTCACGCAGCGTCGGACCGTCATTGTTGCCCCAGCACGCGATCAGGTGCTCTGATCGCTCCTCCATCGCGTCCAGCAGGTCGACGTCCATCCAGTCGCCCGCGTGGACCACCACGTCCGCGCGATCGACCTCGTCCCACACCAGGGAGGGCAGGTCACGGGCCCGTGTGGGCACGTGGGTGTCGGCGAGGAGCAACAGGCGCATGCCCCCAGTGTGCCGCGCGGCGCCGTGCCCGACGGCTACTCGGTCGCCTCCAGCACGACGTCCTGTCCGCGGAGGTCCACGACCATCCCGCCCGGGACCACCCGCACCCCGGTCAGCTCGACGCCCTCGGGGAGGTCGGCGAGAGCGGAGTCCATCATCGAGATGGTGCCGCCGAGCAGTTCGGACGGGAGCGGGAAGCCGAGGATCGTGGCCTGGGAGGGGTCCAACTCCAGGTTCCCGCCGGTCAGCCGGGGGGTCACCACCGCTTCGGCCAGGCCGCTGATGGAGACCCGGAGCGTGCCGGAGGCCGGGTCGGAGACGATCTCCTGTACCTGGATGAGGCCACCGAGCATCCCACTGGTGGACTCCTGCTGCGCCGCGGTGGACATGGCCTGGTCGGAGACGAAGGCGGTCCCGGTCAGCGAGTCCACGTAGGTGAGGTCACCCTCCGCGCGCACCCCGTCGGCTGAGATGTCGATGGCCGGGGCGGGACCGTTCGAGCCCTCCGCGGCGGTGCCGTCGGTGGTGATCCGCACGCTGCCCAGATCGCCGCCGAAGTACGTGAGGAGCACCGGCCGTGCGCCCAGCTCGACGGTGGCCGGGCTGCCGAGGGAGGCCGTGACCTCGTCCTGGATCCGGTTCTCGACCGCGTTGCGGGTGCCGAACTCCAGCCCCACCACGCCCGCCACCAGCCCGATCACCGCGATCGCGGCGACCAGGGCGATCAGCGGTCCGCGCCGCCGCCGGCCGGAGCGCGCCTGGTCCGGGTGTGCTGATCCCGGTCCTCCGGCGTCGCCGTAGCCGCCCGGAGCTGCGGCGAACTGCTGGGTCTCGGCATTCTGGACGCCGGGTCGGTCATGGGCGGGGAATCGCTGGGTGTCGTGCCGCGGGCTCATTGGACCGATTGTCGTCGATCCGGGCCCGAATCGCAGAACCCCAGGTCATCAGAGTGGTCAGCGCGCGGCGGTCCAGCGGTTGAGGTGCTGGGTCTCGGCGTCGAAGAACCGGGTGAGGTGGGTCACGACCAGCTTCTCCAGCTTGCCGCCGAGCAGTGGGACGGACACCTTGACCTGTCCCGTCGCGGACTCCACCACCACGCCGCCCTGGCTGACGGCCTCCGAGCCACCGTTGATCACGCCGAGTCCGCCGGCGGCCTCCGCGCGGGCGGAACTCGAGAACCGCTCGCCGTCGAAGTCGGCGTAGGTGGTGGTGCGCACGATGATCAACCGGCCGGGCAGGACCTTGCGGGCCACGTCCGGGATGTCCTCGTCCGGGATGTGCTGCGTGATGGTCACCGTGGTGGAGTCCGCAGTGTTCTCGAAGTGGTCGAGGGTGTCTTCGGGGCTGCCGATGGCGGCCATGCGGTCGTGCCAGAACGCCTCGTCGCCGTACGACGTGAACACGGTCTCGAGGTGGGCGTCGATGCGGGCCGAGTGGGAGAAGCGGGTCGCCATGGGATCAAACACTACAAGGGGGCGGTTACTCTCGGACGCGTGCTCTCGCCCTCCTCCGATCGCCGCGCCGCGGACCACTCGGCAGACCGCGCTGCAGTAGGTGCCGCTGACCGTATCGGCGACGTGATCCGCGGGCTGTCCGACGTGGCCGACCTCGTCGCCGTCCCCGACCCCAGCCTGGCCGACCTGACCACCCTGCGCATCGGCGGCCGGCCGCGCGCGCTGCTGGAGTGCCACACGGCCGAGGCGGTCGCTGCCGCCGTCGCCGCACTGGACGACGCCGGGGTGCCGGTGCTCGTGCTGGGCGGTGGGTCGAACCTGGTGGTGGCCGGCGGCGAGCTCGACCTGGTGGTGGTGGCCGTGCGCAACAGCGAGGTGGGGTACCGCCCTGAGGACGCACCGAGTCCGTCTCCGAGCCCGGGTCCGCGCGCGGGCGCAGGCGACGCGGCGGCCGGGGTGATCGTCCGCGCCGGTGCCGGACTGCCCTGGGACGACCTCGTCGCCGACACCGTCGCGCGCGGGTACGGCGGGCTCGAGTGCCTGTCCGGCATCCCCGGCTCGGTGGGCGCCACGCCGGTCCAGAACGTGGGCGCCTACGGGGTCGAGGTGGCCCAGGTGCTGCACCGCGTGCGCTGGTACGACCGCGCCACCGGCACCGACGAGTGGGTGGAGCCGGCCGCGCTCGGGCTGGCCTACCGCACCTCCGTGCTCAAGAATTCGTCAGCCGCGGTGGTCCTGGAGGTGGAGTTCCGCCTGGACGCCGCAGGTCGCAGCGAGCCGATCCGTTACGCCGAACTCGCCGGCCGGCTGGGTGTCGCGCCGGGGGAGCGGACCGACCCCGCCCTGGTGCGGCGCACGGTGTTGGAGCTGCGCCGCGGGAAGGGGATGGTGCTCGACGACGACGACGAGGACACCTGGAGCGCCGGGTCCTTCTTCACCAACCCGGTGATCAGCGAGGACGAACTCCCAGCCGTGCGGTCGCGGGTCGCGGACCGGCTGGGGGCCGAGCAGGCCGCGCAGATGCCCGCGTTCGCGGCGGCGGGAGGGGTCAAACTCTCCGCGGGCTGGCTGATCGAGCGGGCCGGGTTCGGCAAGGGGCACCCCTCGTCGTCGTCGCCCGCCCGCCTGTCCACCAAACACACGCTCGCGCTGACCAACAGGGGCCACGCCACCGCCGACGACGTGATCGCGCTGGCGCGCGAGGTGCGCGACGGCGTCCGGGAGGCGTTCGGCGTCCGGCTGCACCCCGAGCCGGTGTGGGTGGGCTGCAGCATCTGACCCCGGCGCCGCCGGCCCGCGGCGCAGCTGACCTCGCCTTTTCCGACCCCGAGCCCCACCGCTGCCGCTGACCCTGGCACGCTGGGGGACGGCCTTCTAGTCTTGACCCGCCCTGTACCGCCCCACTGTCTCGTCCCACACTGTCCCGCCCCACCCCGTGCGCCCGGCCCGGCGCCGCCGTCCTTCCTGGAGATTCGCCCGTGGACCTGTTCGCGTATCCGGTGTCGCTCGTCATGAAGTTCTGGCACTGGGTGCTGAGCTTCGTCGTGGACGGCAACTCGGGCCTCGCCTGGGTGGGGTCGGTGCTGCTGCTGGTGGTGACCGTGCGGCTGCTGCTCATGCGGTCGATGTACCGGCAGCAGTACTCGATGCGCAAGATGGCGCAGATCGCTCCCAAGATGAAGGAGCTGCAGAACAAGTACAAGGATCGCAAGTCCCCGGAGGACCGCCAGGAGCAGGCCAAGGAGATGCAGGCGCTGTACGCCGACGCCGGGGTCAATCCCGCCGCCGGGTGTCTGCCGCTGCTCGTGCAGATCCCGGTGTTCCTGGGCCTGTACTACGTGCTGCTGAACTTCTCGCCTCCCGGCAAGTCGATCGAGGAGGCCTCGACCATGACCAACGGGGCCTTCGACCCCGAGCAGGTCGCCTCCTTCCTCAACGCGGAGATCTTCGGTGTGCCGCTGGCCTCCTACATCCGCATGCCGCAGGAGGTCATGGACTCCCTGCACCCGGGGCTGGTGCGCGAGGACATCCTCATGCTGGCCGTGCCGCTGTTCGTGCTGGCCGGCATCGCCACCTTCATCAACATGTGGAACTCCTTCCGCCGGCAGAAGGCGGCCAAGGCGGCCGAGCAGGAGGCGATCGCGCAGGTCGACGCCGACGAGCGTGCCGGCGGGCCGGTGGTCGACGGTGAGGTGGTCGAGGTCGACGGCGAGAAGCCCGCCGCTCCCACCCCGGCGACTACCGACGACCCGGACGGCGACGTCGACGCCGACGGGAAGCCGATAGCCGCCAAGCCCGGCGACAAGCCGCAGGACTTCCAGTCGATGGCCGAGTCCATGACCGAGTCGATGAACCAGTCGATGAAGATCATGATGTACCTGTTCCCGTTCTTCCCGATCGTGGGCGCGTACTTCTTCAACTTCCCCATCGCGATCGGTCTCTACTGGCTCACCAACAACATCTGGACGGCGGTGCAGTCGCACTTCTTCATGGAGAAGCTGGAGAAGGAGCTGCCCATGTCCAGCCGCGAGGGCCTGCCCCCCAGCGCCTTCATGTAGCCCGCCCCGCCGGTTGGCGGACATCGCCCCTCGGTTGGCGGACATCTGGCGCGAATTCGGGGCCGCGGAGCAGCCATACCGTCCGCCAACGTGGCGCAGCTGTCCGCCAACCGCAGGGGGATCGGCGCAGCTGTCCGCCAACCGTGGACGCCGATGGGTGGACGCGTGTACCGTGCACATCGGAAGTCGGCAGGCGCACGGCGCGATCGCGGGGAGACCCACGGTCGCGAGGGGTGCCAGCCGAGACCACCGAGACGAGGAGACTTCAGGACAGTGCTCGACCCCAGGTGAGACCCGGCCGATCCGCCACCTCCCTGGAGCATGCATGTCTTCCCTCGTCCTGTCGGACGTCGCGTACGCGTTCCCCGACGACACCCCGCTCTTCACCGGGCTCGACCTCACCGTGGGACCCGGCCTCACCTCGTTGGTCGGCCGCAACGGCGCCGGCAAGAGCACACTGCTACGCCTGAGCGCCGGTGAGCTGACGCCCTCGCACGGCGCGATCAGCGTCGACGCCGAACCCGCCCGGCCGCCCTCCGTGGCCTACCTACCGCAGCAGCTCGCGGACGCCCCGGCAGCACGCACCCTCGCCGACGAGCTCGGGGTCGGCTCACGCCTGGCGGCGATCGAGCGGATCGAGGAGGGACGGGGCAGGGACGACGACTTCGCCACGATCGGCGACGACTGGTCCGTGGCCGGGCGGTCGGTCGCGCTGCTCGCCGAACTCGGACTGCCCACCGATCTGGGGCGGCCGCTCGGGGCGCTGTCCGGCGGGGAACGCACGCTCGCCGCGCTGGCGGGCCGTCTCCTCTCGGGGCCACGGGTGCTGCTGCTCGACGAGCCGACCAACAACCTGGACCGGCGGGCACGGGCGAGGCTGTTCGACGCGCTCGACCGGTTCACCGCCGGACGGGATCGCCTCGCGCTGGTGGTGAGCCACGACCTGGAGCTTCTCGAGCGGGTCGACGCCACGGTGGAGCTGCGCGCCGGGCGGTGCCGGGTGTTCGGGGGACCGTACTCGCACTATCGCGAGGTGGTCGACGCGGAGCAGGCGGCAGCACTGCAGTCGCTGACGGGCGCCCGCAACGACCTGCGCGCCGAGAGGCGGGACAAGGCCGAGGGGGCGGAGAAGGCGAGCCGCCGGGTCGCACAGGGGCGACGGGTTCAGGCGGCGGGTGGGATGCCCAAGATCCTCATGAACGCGCGACGCAGTTCCGCGCAGGAGTCGGCGGGCAGGTTGCGCGCGGTCCACGAGCAGGGCGTCGAGCAGGCGCGCGCGCGGATGCAGGCCGCCGACGCCGGGGTTCGTCGTGAGGACCTGCTGCGGATCCCGATGCCGGATCCGGGGCTGCCGGCGGGCCGGATCGTGCTGGACACCCTCGATCCGGTCGCGGGTCGCGTCCACCTGGCGGGGTCGGCGCGGGTGCGGGTGGCCGGGCCCAACGGCAGCGGCAAGACCACGCTGCTGCGGCGGCTGTTGGACGACGACGACGACGAGGTCGTGCACGTGCCCTGGGCGCTGCTGCCGCAGGATCTGCGGATCGAGCATCCTGACCGGTCGGTGGTGGACGAGATCCGGGCGGTCCGCCCCGAGGCCGATCCCGAGCAGGTCCACGCCCACGCGGCGCGGATGCTGTTCACCGGTGAGGCGGGGTTCCGGGCGCTGGGCGATCTCTCGGGCGGGGAGCGACTGCGGGCGGCGCTGGCGGCGCGGCTGTTCGCCCGCCCGGTCCCGCAGTTGCTGGTGCTGGACGAGCCCACCAACAACCTCGACCTGGACGGGGTGGAGGTGCTGGCCGATGCCCTGGCGCAGTGGAGGGGTGCTCTGGTGCTGGTCAGTCATGACGACGCGTTCTGCGAGCGGGTGGGGGTGGACGACGTGATCACTCTGGCCTGACCCCGCCACCGCGGGGTGGACGCAGCAGACCGATCCGCAGAGAGGACACATCATGCGAAAGCTCATCTACTACGTGGCCGTCACCGTCGACGGCTTCATCGCCGCGCCCGACGGCGGTACCGGCGTCTTCCTGGCCGAAGGCGACCACATGGCCTGGATAGTCGAGCACTATCCGGAGACCATCCCCGGGCATTTCCGCGGCCCGCTCGGACTGGCGGACACGCCGCCGCGGGCGTTCGACACGGTGATCCTGGGCAGGACCACCCATCAGGTGGCGGTGGACGAGGGCCTGGCCAGCGGGTATCCGCACCTGCGCCAGTACGTGGTGACCCACCGGCCGGGCGACCTGCCCGTCGAGGAAGGGCTCACTGCCTCCGACGAGGACCCGGTCCAGCTGGTGCGCAGGCTCAAGGCGGAGGACTCACCCCTCGACGTCTGGCTGTGCGGGGGCGGCGATCTGGCCGGTCAACTGGCGCAGGAGATCGACGAGTACCGGCTCAAGGTCACCCCGGTGGTCATCGGCGAAGGGAGGCCGCTGATCTCCGGGTCCACCGGTGGGCTGCCGCTGGTCGCGCGCCGGCGGGTCGGGTTCGACAGCGGGGTGAGCTACGTGGAGTACGCGCGTTCCTGACGCCGATCGCCTGCGCCCACGCGGTTGGCGGACACCCTCACGCAACCTGACGGACAGAATGCGCGTCTCGGAGCTGCGTGGACGCGCATTCAGTCCGCCAACCGAGGGAGGGTGTCCGCCAACCGGGGGCTGGGTGTCCGCCAACCGGGGGCTGGGGGAGGGGCTACCTCAGACGGCGCCGCCGGCCACCGCGGGCGGCGTGCCGGTGTTGGAGGAGGAGTCCGTCTCGCGCGCGAGGTACTCCTCGATGCGGAACCAGTCGTCGTCCGCACGCTCGGCGATCGCGACCAGCGTGCTCATGTTGGCGACCTCCTCGACCTGCTCACGCAGGAACCACAGCATGAACTGCTCGCCCAGCGGGTCGGACTCGGAGCGGGCCGCCTGGAACAGCGACTCGATCTGCCGGGTGACCTGCTTCTCCTGCTCGAGTGCCAGGCGCAGCGCGGCCACGGGGCCGGCGAAGTTCGCCTGCGGCCCGGGCACGGCCGGGATGTCCACCTGGATGTCGCGGTCGAGCATGTACTGCACCATCATCATGGCGTGGTTCCGCTCGCCCAGGCTGTGCTGGTAGAAGCGTCCGGCGAGCTGGGGCAGGTCCTTGGCGTCCGCCCAGACGGCGATCGCGATGTACTGCTGGCTCGCGGCGAACTCGTGTCCGACCTGTGCGGTCAGTAGCTCAGTGAACGACGAAGCCTTCTTGGCCATGATCATGGCGTCCTTCCTCTCGGGGGACCTCGACGGGCGTCGAGGTTCGACCGGGGTCACGTCCGCCCGGGAGTCTTCATCGTAGGCAGGCCCTGCGTGTTTTGCCAGGTCAGTAAGCCTAACCGAACGTCGGTAAGCCTGGCCTTGGGGCGCGGTCAGCGCCGGTGCGCGCGAGGATTCGGCTCCTCGTCGCCATCCCCGGGGACCGGTGGCCCGCGACCCCGTACAAGCGCCGACAAGGTGCTCACGCGCGTAGACGCCGTTCACCGCGAGACTTTCCGGGCGGTCCGCCGGGCGGGCGACGGGCGTCAGATCGTCCCGGACGGGCGCCGTCGGTTTCGGCCACGTTAACGAGAATCCGGGATCGACAACCCGTTCCGGCCGCGATGTGTCGTGGTTGTTTCGAGCACTTAACTTCTGGCGTGGACGGGCAATTGATCTTGATCCGTTCACCCTCGGTAGACAATGATTACTGGCAACGCCGCACCGATCCGGGGCGGCTTTTCCGGAATTCCTTCAGTAGAGGAGATGTGCCGTGCACCTGACCCCTAAGGAAGAGGATCGGCTTCTCCTTTTTCTTGCTGCAGAGTTGGCACGGCGCCATAGAGGGAAAGGCCTCAGGCTCAGCTATCCGGAGGCCCGCGCACTGATTGCCGACGAGGTGGTCGAGGCCGCCCGCGCCGGCTCCACGGTCGCGGAGGCCGCGCACATCGGAGCCCACCTGCTCACCGAGGACGACCTGCTCCCGGGCGTCGCCGATCTCGTGGGCACCGTCCAGGTGGAGGGGTTCTTCGACGACGGGCAGAAACTCGTCACGATCCACGACCCCATCCGCCCGGGGACGCACCCGGAACCGACCGAACCACAGGTGACCCCCGGCGAGGTGCTCGTCGAGGCCGGTGAGATCGAACTGAACCACGGGCGCGAGAGCGCGGTGGTGACCGTGGTCAACACCGGTGATCGTCCCGTCCAGGTGGGGTCCCACTTCCACTTCTTCGAGGTCAACCGGGCCCTGTCCTTCGATCGTCGCCTGGCGTACGGGATGCACCTCGACATCGCATCGGGAACAGCGGTCCGGTTCGAACCCGGCGAGGAGCGAGAGGTCCAGCTGACCGACTTCGGCGGGACCCGCGAGATGTACGGGCTCAACGACATGACCAACGAGGCGCTGCGTGACGAACCGTCCGAGGAACTACTGGACGCGCTCGACCACGCGGGCTTCCTCCGCTCCACTCCCGCCTGACATCCACGCGAAGGGAAGTATCCAGTGTCTATTCGCGTATCGCGACGTCACTATGCAGAACTCTTCGGTCCCACCACCGGAGACCGGGTAAGGCTCGCGGACACGGAACTGCTCGCCCGGGTCGAATCCGACGACACCGTGTATGGCGATGAATCCGTATTCGGCGGCGGTAAGACCATGCGTGAAGGAATGGCCGTCCACAATTCCATCACCAATGCCGACGGCGCCCTCGACTTCGTCATCACCAATGCGTTACTCATCGATCCGGTACTGGGTATCCGCAAAACGGATATCGGGGTCAGGAACGGGCGAATCGCAGGAATCGGCAAATCCGGCAATCCGAGGCTGATGGACGGTGTCCATCCCGACCTCGTGATCGGCGCCGGCACCGACGTCCGCTCGGGTGAGGGAATGATCGTCACACCCGGGGCGATCGACGTGCACGTCCACTTCGACAGCGTCGGTCTGGTCGAGGAAGCCGTCTCCAGCGGGATCACCACCATGATCGGCGGTGGCCTGGGACCGGTCACCGTGGGCATCACCAGCTCCGGCCCGACCAACCTGGCCCGGATGCTCAGGGCCGTGGAGCAGTTCCCGGTCAACTTCGGATTCCTGGCCAACGGTAGCGCCGCGCACGTGGCGCCACTCATCGAACAGGGCCTCGCAGGCGCCATCGGATACAAGATCCACGAGGACTGGGGCGCCACGCCGGCCGCCATCCGGGCGTCACTGGATGCGGGCGACGAACTCGGCCTGCAGGTCCAGATCCACTCCGACACCCTCAATGAAGCGGGCTTCTACGAGGACACCATGCGGGCCATCGCCGGTCGCACGATCCACACCTACCACGCCGAGGGTGCCGGCGGCGGTCACGCACCCGACATCATGCAGGTGGTCGGCGAATCGTATTGCCTGCCCTCGTCCACCAACCCGACGAATCCCTACACCATCAACACGTTCGACGAGCACCTCGACATGGTGATGGTGTGCCACCACCTCAACCCTCGGATCCCGGAAGACGTCGCGTTCGCCGAGTCCCGGATCCGGCGCGAGACCATCGCGGCCGAGGATGTGCTCCACGACCTCGGCGCGATCTCCGCGATGGGATCGGACTCGCAGGGTATGGGACGGATCGGGGAGACGATAGCCCGTACCTGGCAGCTCGCGTCGCACATGCGAGCAACCCGCGGGGCCCTGCCGGAGGACTACGGGACCGGTGCGGACAACCACCGCATCCTGCGATACCTGGCCAAGCTCACCATCAATCCGGCACGCATGTTCGGGATCGACCACGAGGTGGGATCACTCGAGCCGGGGAAGCTCGCCGACTTCGTGCTCTGGGAACCCAAGTTCTTCGGCATCCGTCCCGAGGTCGTGTTCAAGGGCGGATTCCCGAGCTGGTCCGTGATGGGGGAGGCGAACGCCTCGCTCATGACATGCGAACCCCTCAAATACCGACCCCAGTGGGCGGCGTTCGGCAAGACCCCGTCCGATGTGTCGGTCAACTTCGTCGCCGGCGCCGCCGTCGATGACGGACTGGGCGACAGGCTCGGGTTGGATACGCCCCTCGTGGCCTGCGTCGGTGCCCGCTCGAAGACCAAGAGCGACCTTCTCCACAACGACTACTGCCCCGATATCCGGATCGATCCGGACACCTACCGGGTCGAGGTGGACGGCGAGCACTGCACCAGCACTCCGATGTCGTCCGTCCCGCTCGGGCGTCGATACACGATCAAATAGGAGACCCAGAATGGCCGAAGCAATCCGTATCGGTATCGGCGGACCCGTCGGGTCCGGAAAGACCCGACTCCTCGAGCGGCTGCTGCCGATGTTCGCCGCGGCCGGCATCGACACCGCGGTGATCACCAACGACCTCATGACCGACGAGGATGCGCAGCGAGTGCGCCGCAGCGGTCTGATCGATCCCGATCGCGTCCTCGCTGTCGAGACCGGTGCGTGCCCGCACACCGCGATCAGGGAGGACCCCTCGGCGAACCTCACGGCGGTCGCCCGTCTCGAGGGGGCGTTCCCCGGGCTCCAGGTCGTCCTGATCGAATCCGGTGGGGACAATCTGGCGGCGACCTTCACCTCCGACCTCGTCGACTACTGGATCTTCGTGATCGACACGGCGGCAGGCGACGACATCCCACGCAAGAAGGGCATCGGGATGCTCCAGGCGGACCTGCTGGTGATCAACAAGATCGACCTGGCCCCGCTCGTCGGTGCTGATCTCGGGCGGATGCGGTCGGATGTCGAGATCGCCCGCCCGGGCAGGGCCTCGGTGTTCACCGACCTCGGCTCCGGTTCGGGGCTCGACGAGCTCTTCGGGCTCATCGTGCACGGGGCGATGTTGGACGACATGGCATCGGCGCCGTGAGTCCCACGAGGACCGACGGCACCACGGAGAGTCTGCTCGACTGCACGCTCGTGCGTGGGCGCGCCGGGAGGACCCGGATCGGCTCGTTGCGCCAGCAGTTCCCGCAACGCATCACCGTGCCGATGTACGCGGACCCGGAGAACGAGTCGGCGGCGTTCCTGTGCATACAGAACCCGACGGGTGGTGTCTTCCCCGGGGATGACCTCGTCACCCGCGTCACCACCGGCGCGGGCACGTCGCTCCACCTCACCTATCAGTCGGCCACCCAGGTCTTCGCCGGTGGACAGGGGGCGTCGCAGACCACGGTGATCGACGTCGGCGCCGGTTCCGTGGTCGAGTACGACTCGAAGACGGTCATCCCCCACGCCGGTTCCGACTATCGCCAACTCACCGAGGTCAGTGTCCACGACACGTCCGTGTACATCGGCTGGGAGGCGTTCGCCTCGGGCCGGATCGGCCACGGGGAGCGGTTCGCCTACCACTCGCTCACCGCCCGGACGGACATCCGCCTCGGCGATCGGCTCACGGCGCGGGACACCGTTCATCTCGCACCCCCCGACCGCGATCCCCGGGTTCCCGGCGTGCTCGGTGGACATGACTACGTGGCCACGATGCTCGTCGTCGCCCCCGGACACGATCTCTCCGAGCTCACCGGGGACGTCAACGCCGCGGTGGATGCGATCCCGGGCCTCGTCGGAGCGGCGAGCGCGCTTCCCGACGATGTCGGCATCTCCGTCCGACTCCTGGCACCTCGCGCCCCCCTCCTCCACCGGGTCCACAAGGAGCTCCGGAACCTCGTCCGACGGTCTGTTCTCCGTCTCGGACCACTAGACCCAAGGATGTGACATGGAAGCGACGACGGTCCTCGGAGACATCACCGATCCCGAGTACGCGCAGAGATCTGTCGACACCGTGCTGGTTCCCTGGGGAGACGCCCGGAAGCACCGACAGGTGCTGACGAGCCTCGCCGGGCGGCGCCTGACCCTGAACCTCCCGCGGAGTACCTTTTTGGCCGACGGTGCGGTGATCGCCGACGACGGCACGACCGTCGTCGCCGTCACCCGGCCGGCCGAGGACGCCGTGGTCGTGGAGTTCGCGGACAACGTGGGCGTCGACGCGGTTCGCCGAGCCCTGGTCTTCGGCTACATCCTGGGCAATCAGCACGCCCCGCTGGAGGTGTCCGCGGACGAGGTCCGCACCCCCCTCATGACCAGCGCGGACACCGCGGAGCAGATGCTCCGGGACCTGCATCTTCACGGTCGCGTCGATTCGGTGGCCCTCGCCGCGCACGGCTGGACCAACACCTCGGCGGACCACCATCACAGCCACGACTCCGGTCACTCGGACGACTCCGGCCACTCGCACGGTCATGGGCACTGAACCGCTGCTGGCCGACCTGGCCTGGCTCCAACTCCACGACAGCGCGTTCCCCTCGGGTCGCTTTGTCCACTCGAACGGGCTGGAGGCGTGGCTGGCGCTCCACCCGTCCGCAGGGGAGCCGGAGATCCGTGACGCGGTCCGGGCCTACGTCCGCGGGAGTGTGGCGACCCTCGACGCGGTCGTCCTCGGGCACGCGTGGCTCGCGGACTCCACCGAGACCCTCGTCCGGCTCGACCACCTGGACCGGGTCCACAAGATCACCCGCGCCGCACGCACCTCCTCCGAGTCCTGTGGGAGGCAACTCGCCACGGTCGCCCGGCGCGTACTCAGTGTGGTCGCGGGCAGTGACTACCTCGGCCTGGTGGTCGCGGGACACACGCCCGGCAACCAGGCCGTCGTCGACGGAGTGGTCCAACGTGCGCTCGGCGTCGAGCGTGATCGTGCGATCGCGGGTGCGATCCGCTCGAGCTACGCGGGCCTGCTCTCCGCGGCCGTGCGCCTGGGTCGCACGGGACCGATGCGCGCGCAGCAGCTCCTCTTCGACGACACCCCGTGGATCGCGGACCTGGCACGCACCGCCGAGTGCGCGCCACTGGAGTCGGTGACCTCGTTCGTGCCGGAGCTGGAGATCGCCGCGATGCGACACGAGACCACCGCGGCGCGGCTGTTCAGTACGTAACCCCCACCCAGTCCTCCCGACCGTCCGGCCTCGACCCCGAGCCGGATCCCGTTGTCAGTTCTCCCCACGAAAGGCACCCCGATGTCACCACTGAAACGCTCATTCGTCACCGCGACCGGCGTCATCACCGTCGCCGCACTCCTGACGGCCTGCGGGAGCAGGACCTCCGACGACAGCGCGAGTGCCGCCGAATCCTGCGTCGACACCTCCGGCGACACGATCAAGGTCGGCGCCATCAACTCGCTGTCCGGCGGCACCGCCATCAACGAGACCGTCATCCGTGACGCCATCACCCTCGCCGTCGAGCAGATCAACGCCGACGGGGGAGTCCTCGACAAGCAGATCGAACTCATCGCCGAGGACGGGGCCTCCGAGCCGACGGTGTTCGCGGAAAAGGCGGAGAAGCTCATCGGTTCCGACTGCGTGGCGACCGTCTTCGGCGGCTACACCTCGGCCAGCCGGAAGGCGATGCTGCCGGTGTTCGAGTCCAACGACGCCCTGCTCTACTACGGCCAACAATACGAGGGCCTGGAGTCCTCGCCGAACATCTTCTACTCCGGTGCGACGACCAACCAGCAGATCGTGCCCGCCCTGGACTATCTGAAGGAGCAAGGGGTCGAGTCGCTGTACCTGGTCGGAAGCGACTACGTATTCCCGCATACCGCCAACCGGATCGTCAAGGAGTACGCGGAAGCCAACGACATCGAGATCAGGGGCGAGGACTACACCCCGCTCGGGTCCACGGACTTCTCGACGATCATCAACAAGATCCGCACCGCGGACGCCGATGCCGTGTTCAACGTCGTGGTCGGCGACTCGTTGGTCGCGTTCTTCCGCGAGTTCGCCAATGCGGGCCTGACCAGCGACGACATGCCGGTCATCTCGATGTGCGTCGGTGAGGAGGAGGTCCGGGCCATCGGCACACAGAACGTCGAGGGCCACCTGGCCTCCTGGAACTACTACCAGACCATCGACAGCCCGGAGAACAGCGAATTCGTCACCGAGTTCACGTCCCGCTTCGGCGAGAACCGCGTCACCTCTGATCCGATGGAGTCCGCCTACACCGGTGTGTACCTGTGGAAGGCGATGGTCGAGAAGGCCGGATCCTTCGACGTCGGTGCGATTCAGGACGCGGCCGACGGCGTCACCATCTCCGCCCCCGGTGGTGAGGTGACCGTGGACGGCGAGAACCACCACATCACCAAGACCGCCAGGGTCGGCGAGATCCGTGACGACGGCCTGATCTACACGGTGTGGGAGTCCGACGGGGCGATCGAACCCGACCCGTACCTCGAGACGTACGACTGGGCCGCGGGCCTGGCCGGCGAGTAAACCACCGGCGGCATCACGCGGCGGCCGCACCCCGACCGCACCCTCACGGGGGACGATCGGGGTGCGGCCGCCGCGTGGTCAGCCGAGGACCCCGCGGGTGTACTCAGCGCCGGTGCGCTCGCATCGCGGAGTGCTGGTCCCTCGGCTTGACCACGATCTGGTCAAGATTGACGTGTGAGGGCCGGCTCGCGACGAACCCCACGATCTCGGCGATGTCGCGCGCGACCATGGGGGTCAGTCCCTGGTAGACGGAGCCCGCCTTGTCGTCGTCGCCGTCAAAACGGACCAGCGAGAACTCGGTCTCCACCATCCCGGGCGCGATCTCGGTGAACCTGACGGGTTCCCCCAGGTGCTCGCCGCGCAACGTCCGGTGTAGGACCGCCTGGGCGTGCTTGGCGGAGGTGTAGCCGCTGCCCTTGTCGTAGGTCTCCAGCGCGGCGATGGAGGTGATGGTCACCACCAGCCCGTCGCCCGTCTCCACGAGCACCGGCATCAGTCCACGCACCAGACGCAGGGTGCCCATGACGTTGGTCTCCCACATCCATCGCCACTGGTCCTCGTCGGCGTCCATGACGGTGGTCGTGCCCTTGGCGCCGCCGGCGTTGTTGACCAGGACGTGCAGGCGGGGGACGGCCGCGCAGAACGCGTCGCACGAGTCGCGGTCTGTCACGTCGAGGGGCAGCGCCGTGCCCCCGATCTCCTGCGCCAGCGCCTGGAGCCGGTCCCACCGCCGGGCGCCCACCACCACATGGAACCCCTGCGACGCGAGCTCGCGAGCGGTGGCCTCACCGATGCCGGAGGAGGCACCGGTCACCACCGCGACGCGGGTGTCGGCGGGCAGCGCGGTCAGGCGCTCACGGGCGGCGGCGTGATCTGTGGTCATGGCGTCGAGGTTAGGCGGCGCGGGCACGCGGGTCGACGACCCCGTGATGTTCGGGGGACCACCAGGCGACGACGACGAGGTCAGCGACCCCGGCCGGTGATCATCCCCACCAGACCGCGCACCGCGCCGAGAGCCATGTCGGACTTGGAGAAGTAGTCCTGCCAGCCGCAGATGAGGCCGTCCCGGACCTCGAGCCGCCCGCACACCCAGAAGCCGCAGCGGAAGCGACCCACCCCCAGGTAGTCGGTGCGTTCGGTGAGCACGATCGTCGGGGATCCCGGGGTGGACGGGTCCGCCGGTGCCCCCACGGCGAGGTGGTGGATCTCCGCGTCGAAGTCCACGCTGGAGCCCATCGCGGCCAGCGCCTTGACCACGTCGCGCTTGCCCCGGATGGTCGGGAGCCCGATGTTGGCCCACCACACGTCGTCGGCCAGCAGGTCGGCGGCGGCGGGGACGGTGCCCGAGATGAGGGCGTCTAAGAAGTCGCGGACCACGACGTCGGCGTCGATCTGGGTGATGGTGGTTGCCATTGGCCCACGGTAGCCGCCCCGGTCCGGCTCGCGCTGCCGGAACGCTCAGCCTCGGCCGACTTGTGTGGGCGGGGTGGTCCATTTCGGCAGCGCACCCGGCGGGGCGAGCCCCAGGCACCCGGCGTGGGGTGGGCCGCGAGTTGGCTCGGTGCAATGGGCCCGGACTGAATTTCTTGACGGCGGGCCCAGGGGTGGCGCCGCCGAGCCGCCCTCCCGGCAGATGTACGGCTGGCACGATGATCCCCATGAGCTCCGCACCCACACCCGCCCTCGCCTCCACTGTCTCCTCGGACGGGACCGTCATCGCCTACCGCGTCCTCGGCGACCCCGAGGCGCGCCCGCTGGTCCTGGTCCACGGCTGGGCCCAGTCCGGTGCCTGCTGGGGGCCGGAGCTGTTGGCGGCGCTCGCCGAGCGGTTCCGGGTGGTGGCGGTGGACCTGCGCGGACACGGGTACTCGGCGGTCGCCGACGCCGGCTACGACTCGCCGCAGCAGTGGGCCGACGACCTCGAGGCGGTGCTGGACGCGGCCGGGATCGGCGAGGGCGGAGTCGGCGGGGGCGCGATCCTGCTGGGCTGGTCGTACGGCGGGATCGTGGTCGCGGACTACCTGGCCTCACGCGGTGAGGGCCGGGTCGCCGGACTGGTGTTGTGCGGCGCGGTCACCTCGGTCTCGCGATCGGCCGGCGGGGCGGTCGGTCCGGCGATGATGGCGGTCACGGGAGGGGCGTTCGAGGAGGACCCGGCCACGGCGATCTCCGCGCTGGCGAGTTTCGGCACCGCCATGATGCGCTCGGGCGACGGCACCAGCCGGCAGCGCATCTTCGGATTGTCCCTGGCCACGCCGCCGGCGGTGCGGCAGAAGCTGCTCACGCGGCGGGTGGACAACGACGAGACCCTGCGCGGCCTGACCGTCCCGGCGCTGGTGATGCACGGAGAGCACGACGGGGTGGTGCTCCCCGCGGCCGGTCAGGCCAACGCCGAGATGATCCCGGACGCCCACTACGTGGGCTTCGCCGACTCGGCGCACGCACCGTTCATCGAGGAGATGCCACGGTTCCTCACCGAGCTCGACGCCTTCGCCGCCGCGCTGTAGCCGCTTCTGGGCGTCGCCGCGACGGGCGGGACCTGCCCGCCGGAGTGCGCCTCGTCGTCGTCGCGGGCACAATCGGTGAGGTGACCGTTTCCGACTTCCGCGCCGGCGCCGACGCCCCCCTCCCGCGCCGGATCGCCGTGTTGTCCTTCCACACCTCGCCGCTGGCCCAGCCGGGCACGGGCGACGCGGGCGGGCTCAACGTGTACGTCCTGCAGTCGGCACGTCGGCTGGCCCGCCGTGGCGTGGAGGTGGAGATCTTCACCCGGGCCACGCATTCGTCGCAGCCGCCGGTCGAGGAGGCCGGCGACGGAGTGTTGGTGCGCAGCATCGTGGCCGGCCCGTTCGAGGGTCTGCGCAAGGAGGACCTGCCCACGCAGCTGTGCCCCTTCGTGGCCGGGGTGATGCGGGCCGAGGCCGGTCACGCGCCCGGGCACTACGACCTCATCCACTCCCACTACTGGCTGTCCGGGCAGGCCGGGTTGGTGGCCTCCGAGCACTGGGGCGTGCCGCTGGTGCACACCGCGCACACCCTGGCCGAGGTCAAGAACGCGGTCCTGGCCGCCGGTGACACCCCCGAGCCGGAGTCCCGGCGGATCGGGGAGCAGCAGATCGTGGACGCCGCGCACCGGCTCGTCGTCAACACCACGGGCGAGCGGGATGAACTCGTGCGCTACTACGACGCCGACCCCGCCGACATCGATGTGGTGCCCCCGGGCGCCGATCTCGAGCAGTACACCCCCGGCACCCAGCGCGGCACCGAGCGGGCCCGCCGGGCGCTGGGGCTCGCGCAGCGGTCGGAGGTCATCGCGTTCGTCGGGCGCATCCAGCCGCTCAAGGCCCCCGACGTGATCGTGCGCGCGCTGGCCGAGATCGTCCGTGACCAGCCGCACCGCGACGTACGCCTGCTGGTGGTGGGCGGGCCTAGCGGGTCGGGGCTCGAGCGGCCGCGCTCGCTCATGGACCTGGCCGCGGAACTGGGAGTGGCCGACCGGGTGTGCTTCCTCGCCCCGCGCCCGCCGTCGGAGCTGGTCGACGTCTACCGCGCCGCCGACATCGTGGCCGTGCCCTCGTACTCCGAGTCGTTCGGTCTCGTCGCTCTCGAGGCCCAGGCCTGCGGCACGCCCGTGGTGGCCGCGGCGGTGGGTGGCCTGCCCACGGCGGTGGCCGACGGACGGACCGGGCTCACCGTGGACGGGCACGACCCGCGGGAGTGGGCGAGCACGTTGTCGGGGCTTCTCGACGACGACGAGCGCCGCTTGTCGATGTCGCGGGCCGCCCCGGTCCACGCCTCCGGGTTCTCCTGGGACTCCACTGCCGACGGTCTGCTCACCTCGTATGCGGGCACGATGGCGGCGTACCGCGCGCGGCGAGCGGCGGCGACCGCCTCCTGACCGCGTGCCGGGGCCGCACCGGGCCCGCGGCGTCTCCCCGACCACGCCCCCGTCCGAACCCGCTCCCGCCCCGAATCGCCTACGAGTCCAGGCCGTCGACCCAGAAGGAGTCACGATGATCGACCCGACCGAGAACAAGCGCATGGAAGACGACGGCGAGACCGCGCCGCGCGGCGCCGATGACGTCGACGGCCCCACCCTCGAGCTGATCCGGGAGTTCCTGGTCTCGCGCGAGATCGAGTCGACGCTCGCGGGCGACAAGGTGTTCGTGGTGCAACTCCCGGGGGAGAAGCGGCTCAAGACGGCCTGCCATCTCACGGTCAACCGGGAGAGCGTGCGCGTCGAGGCGTTCGTGTGCCGCAATCCCGACGAGGACTTCGAGAAGGTCTACAAGTACCTGTTGAAGCGCAACCGGCGGCTCTACCAGGTGGCGTACACGCTGGACAACAACGGCGACATCTACCTGGTGGGCCGGATGCCGCTGGTCGCGGTGACCGAGGAGGAGCTCGACCGCGTGCTGGGCCAGGTGCTGGAGGCCGCGGACCACGACTTCAACATCCTGCTCGAGACCGGGTTCCACACCTCGATCCGCCGCGAGTGGGAGTGGCGGGTCTCGCGCGGCGAGCCGCTGCGCAACCTCGACGCGTTCCGCCACCTCACTGAGGACCTGCCCCAGCCGGAGTAACCCGCCCCGCCCGCCCCCGGCGCCCCCTCCGACGCCCGCCCCGCCCGCCCCCCGGCGCCGAGTGGTCGATCCCGTTCGCATCGCCCCAGGTCGCCTGATCCATATCGGCGCATTTGTGACCACTCGACGCGGAGCGCGTGCTGGGTGCGGGGCAACGGGGCCGGGACGCGCAGCCGGTCAGGGGTTGATCTGCTCGGCGACCTTCTTGCGCAGCACCTTGCCCATCGGGTTGGTGGGCAACTCGTCTACCTGCACGAACTCGCGCGGGACCTTGTAGCCCGCCAGCGAGGCCTTGCAGTGGGCGCGCAGAGCGCCCGGGTCGAGCGAGGTGCCGGGCTCGAGGACGACCGCGGCCACGACCTGTTCGCCCCCGTCCGGCCCGTTCCGGCCGACCACCGCGCAGTCGGCGACACCGGGTGCCTTACGCAGGACCGCTTCGACCTCGGAGGGGTAGACGTTGAACCCGCCGGTGACGATCATCTCCTTGATGCGGTCCACCACGTGCAGGAAGCCGTCTGGGTCCTGCACCACCACGTCGCCGGTGCGGATCCAGCCGTCGTGGAAGGTCTCGGCGGTGGCCTCGGGGTTGCGCCAGTAGCCCGGGAAGACCTGCGGGCCCGTGACCAGCAGCTCGCCGGGCTCTCCGGCCGGGACGTCCACCGAGGGATCGTCCTTGTCGGCGACCCTGACGTCGGTGTCCGGGAAGGGGACGCCGATGCTGCCGGCCCGCCTCGCCGTCGACATGGGGTTGCCCACGGTGATCGGCGAGGTCTCCGTCATGCCGTACCCCTCCACCAACAGACCGCCGGTCGCCGCCTCCCACTTCTCGATGAGCTCGGCGGGAAGGCTCATGGCGCCGGACAGGGAGTGCCGGATGCCGTGCAGCGGGATCCCCCGCTCGCCCGCCTCCTCGAGGATCTTGGAGTAGATCGGCGGGACGGCCGGGATGAAGGTGGGCAGGTCCTTGGCGAGGATCGGCATGATCAGGTCCATCTCGGGCGCGGGCACGAGCTGCAGTCGCGCGCCCACCGCGATCCCGATCACCACGCACAGCGTCACCCCGTAGGCGTGGAACATCGGCAGGGAGGCCAGGAAGCGCTCCTGTCCCAACTCGAGCTCGGGCACCCAGGCCTGACCCATCTTGGCGTTCGCCACCAGGTTGGCGTGTGTGAGCGTGGCTCCCTTGGGCGTGCCCGTGGTGCCGGAGGTGTAGAGGATAAGTGCGAGGTCGTCGGCCCGCGGGCGGGGATGGGAGAAGTCCAGCTCCGGCCCGGTCTCGAACCCGCGCCAGTCCAGAGTGCCGGGCGCGGGCGCGGAGAGCTTGGCACGCGAGGCGCGCAGGGACGGCAGGGGCAGCGCCTTCAGTGCCAGGCGCTTGACCGCGGGGAGCTCGTCGAGCAGGTCCACGGCGATGACGTGCTCGATCGCCGATCCCGGGCGCTCTGCCAGGTCGCGAACCATGCCCGCGACGACGTTCCAGGTCACCACCACCTTCGCGCCGTGATCGGCGAACGGCCCCTCGAGCTCGTCGGCGGTGTAGAGCGGGTTGTGCTCCACCACGATCGCGCCGATCCGCAGGGCTGCGTAGAACACTGTGACGCCCTGCGGGCAGTTGGGCAGCAGGACCGCGACCCGGTCGCCGCGCTCCACACCGAGGCGGCGCAGGCCCTCGGCCGCGCGGCGCACCCGGACGCCGATCTCGGAGTAGGGGGTCAGGCGGCCGAAGAACTCGGTGGCGGGCCTGTCGGAGTAGGTGCGCACGGCGTCGTCGAACTGGTCGATCAGCGTCGTCGTGCCGTAGTCGAGCTCCTGCGTGGTGCCCGGGGTGTAGTGGGCGGTCCACGGCCGGGAGGGGTGACGGGGGGTGTCTCCGGCGTGTGTGGTCATCTCTGCACCGTAGTCCTCGGGCGTCGGGTCATAATGGCTGTATGGCTTACGGAACCCTCGTCCTGCTGCGTCACGGTCAGTCCACGTGGAACGCCTCCAACCAGTTCACCGGGTGGGTCGACGTCGACCTGACGGAAATCGGCCGGGAAGAGGCCGTCCGCGGTGGCAGGCTCCTCGCGGAGGAGGGCATCCTTCCCGACATCCTGTACACCTCGTTGCTGCGGCGCGCGATCACCACCGCGAACATCGCGCTCGACGCCTGCGACCGGCACTGGGTTCCGGTGGTCCGCCACTGGAAGCTCAACGAGCGCCACTACGGCAAGCTCCAGGGTCTCAACAAGGCCGAGATCAAGGAGGAGTTCGGCGACGAGCAGTTCATGCTGTGGCGCCGCAGCTACGACACGCCGCCGCCGGCGATCGACCCGGGCAACGAGTACTCGCAGTCGGACGACCCCCGATACGCGGACCTGCCGGAGGTGCCGCTGACGGAGTGCCTCAAGGACGTGGTGGACCGGTTCATCCCGTACTACGCGGCCGAGATCGCCCCGCTGCTGGCCGAGGGCAAGACGGTCATGGTGGCGGCGCACGGCAACTCACTGCGCGCGCTGGTCAAGCACCTCGACGGCATCTCCGACTCCGACATCGCGGGCCTGAACATCCCCACCGGGATCCCGCTGATCTACCGCTTCGACGACTCCGGTCTGGTCGCCAACCCGGGCGGTACCTACCTCGACCCGGAGGCCGCTGCCGCCGGTGCCGCGGCGGTCGCCAGCCAGGGCGCCGGGAAGTAGGTGTCGCGCCGGTGAACTCGCTGTGAACCCCCGTCCACCTGCGAACTTCTCGCAGGTGGACGGGGTTCGCCGTCTGCGTGAGCCGAAACGCCACACCGTAGTATCTGGCACGTGCAGGTCAGTCTCGGGATCGCCCTCGCGATCGTCGCCGCAGTGGTCGGCTTCGTCGTGGGTGGTTTCGTGGTCCCCCGGTTGAACGCCCGACGCGAGCGGCGGCTGATCGAGGAACAGGGGCCGAGCCGGCTGGAGGTCCTGCGCGAGGTCTACCACCAGGCGCCGTACGCGCTCGCCGTGGTGGACCGCCACCAGGACGTGGTGCTCTACAACCGTCGCGCCGCGGAGCTGGCCATCGTGGACGACCGCCTCCTGGTGGATCCCGTGTGGCTCGCCGCCCAGGCCACCTTCGCCGACGGCCAGCCCTCGGCGTTCGACCTGCCCGCCAAGGTCGTCGCGGGCCGCCGACGGATCCCCTCGGTGAGCGGGCGCAGCGAGATCCTCGGCGGTCACCGCGCGCAGTTCGTGGTGGTCTTCGCCGACGACGACTCGGAGCAGCGGCGCATGGAGGCCGCGCGCCGGGACTTCGTGGCCAACGTCTCCCACGAGCTCAAGACGCCGGTGGGGGCGATGGCGGTGCTCGCGGAGGCACTGGTCGAGTCCAAGGACGACCCCGAATCGGTTGAGTACTTCGGCGGCCGCGTGGTGAGCGAGGCGCACCGACTGGGCAAGATGGTCTCCGAGCTCATCGAGCTGTCCCGACTCCAGGGGGCCGAACGGATCCGCGACCCCGAGCCGGTGGATGTCGACGACCTGGTGGACGAGGCCATGCGCAGGTCGGCGTCCGCGGCGGAGGCGGCCGGGATCGAGCTGATCACCGACTCGCCGTCCGGACTCGAGGTCGCCGGCGACCGGACCCTGCTGGTCACCGCGGTGACCAACCTCGTCTCCAACGCCGTCAACTACTCGCCCGAGCGGACCCCGGTCTCGATCACCCGGGCGATCGACGGGGACACCGTGATGCTGCGCGTCACCGACCGCGGCATCGGCATCGCGCCCGAGCACCAGGCCCGCGTCTTCGAGCGGTTCTTCCGCGTGGACAAGGCCCGCTCGCGGGCGACCGGCGGGACCGGGCTGGGGCTGGCGATCGTCAAGCACGTCGCCCAGAACCACAACGGCGGCGTCAGTCTGTGGAGCAGGCCCGGGACCGGGTCGACCTTCACACTCGAACTTCCGGCCCATGTCGAGCCGGGTGGTGAGGGGGCTCCGCTCCCCGCCGAGCACGACCAACAAGGAGAGGACCAGGTGCCGTGACCAGGGTGCTGATCGTTGAGGACGAAGCGTCGTTGGCGGATCCGTTGGGATTCCTCCTGCGCAAGGAGGGCTTCGAGGTCACCATCGCAGGCGACGGCCCGACCGCGTTGGAGAGCTTCGACGCGGAGGGCGCGGACATCGTGTTGCTGGACCTCATGCTCCCGGGCATGTCCGGAACCGATGTGTGCAAGCGGCTGCGGGTGACCTCGAGCGTCCCGGTCATCATGGTGACCGCGCGGGACAGTGAGATCGACAAGGTGGTCGGGTTGGAGTTGGGGGCCGACGACTACGTGACCAAGCCGTACTCGGCCCGCGAACTCATCGCCCGCATCCGGGCGGTCCTGCGGCGCGGAGCCGACTCGGAGGGTGACCAGCCGGACGAGATCGGGGTCCTGGAATCGGGGCCGGTGCGCATGGACATCGAGCGGCACACGGTGACCGTGCGGGGGTCGACGGTGACGCTGCCGCTGAAGGAGTTCGACCTGCTCGAGTACCTGCTGCGCAACTCGGGCCGGGTGCTCACCCGCGGTCAGTTGATCGACCGCGTGTGGGGGTCGGACTACGTCGGCGACACCAAGACGCTCGACGTGCACGTCAAGCGACTGCGGTCGAAGATCGAGCAGGATCCGGGCAAGCCGGTTCACCTGGTGACGGTGCGCGGCCTGGGATACAAGTTCGAGAGCTGACGACCCGGCAACCACTCGCGAACTGGCATCCGCTCGCGAACCGGCATCCACGAGCAAACCGGCATCCGCTCGCGCGGATGTACACCTGTTCCGCAGACGCCCCTGGGCATGCACTCCCGCGTGAGCCGCTCGGAAGTTGTCAACCTGTCTCAAGACAGGTTGATGCCAGTGGTGGTGGGTAGTGCTGGTGCTTTCGGTGGTGCCGAGTATCTGCGGGGATGCAGTGCCGCTGCCCAGTCCAGGGTCTGTTGTCGAGC